>NZ_FNUW01000002.1:0-458003 GCF_900108285.1 Bacillus sp. ok061
ACGAATACCGTAAAAATATCCAATAAACATCATTTTAAATAAAACGATAGGATGGATTGACGGACGTCCATTGTTTTCACAGTAATAAGGGCGTAACTTCTCTTCAATAAAATCAAAACTAATTGTCGCTTCGATCGCACGAAGGAAATGATCTTGTGGAACCAACTCTTCTACAGAAACAGATACACGTTCATCACGATGATTTTTTAAAGCACCCATCATAAAAAATCTCTCCTTTACCTCTTTTTATCAGTGTTGACACATAAAAAGAGGTTCAGACACAAAAACAGGCTGTGGAGAAGACTTTCTCCACAGCCTGAAGGAAGCTAACAATAGTTAGCTTCCTTATTTTATGGAAAGGGATGAAACCATATGGTTTCATCCCTTTCTTTTTACTATAAAAATGGAGGGAACATCATGAAAGAATATAAAAGAATATTGTTACCATTACGACAGGAGAAAATATTAGTTATAGCAGCCATTTGTAGTGGAATTATAGCTGCTATTTTAAACTTGTCGCGTCCAATCTTCATGGGGGTAATTGTAGACAATCTTATTCAAAGGGAGTTAAAAAGTGCCTATTTATATACAGCTTTGTTTGCGGGTAGTCGCTTTTTAATGTGGACGAACAATCTTCTATTTGATTATATAAGTTCAAAAGCGAGTCAACATATATTACAAACGAAACATATAGAATTATTGCGTCACTATTTCTCATTACCGTTTGAAGAGAGTGAGAAGATCAAGCAAGGGGAGTTAGAAACTTGGGTCGTATCTGATATTCCGAACTTGGTCAGATTATATGGCTCTATATTAATAGAGTATATACACGCTATTGCCCAATTTATTGGAGCTTTCATAGCACTACAACATATAGATATACAGTTTATATTGTGGGTAACTCCGTTTTTATTTTTAAGTGCAATTGTTCCAATACTGATGGGAGAAAAGGTAAGGGATATTGCAAGCATTGCTCAAAACAATCAATCGAGTGTTGTAGAGATGGTGTCACAGTTTGTAAAGGGTATACAAGATCTACGTAGTTTACAAAAAGAAAAATGGGCCATTCGCTTATTTAAAGGAGTAACGGCACAATCTTATAAATCGGAAGTAAAGAAGACGATGATGCAACATAGCATTGGAGTAGTTGGAACAGTGATTGAAACAGGAGCATATATTGTTGTTCTCATTGTAGGCGCGCAAAAAATAATGAGGGGAGAAATAGAAGTTGGTTCACTTGTGGCAGTGTTAGCGACAATTGAGATGCTATTTTTCCCTGTCCGTTATGTGGGTGATTTGTTAATGATGACACAAGTAGCAGTCGCTTCGGCAAATAGAGTTTTTTGTTTTTTAGATAAACGAGCGGCAGATAGTAATGTAGAAAGAGCAATGGGGATGAGGATAGCAAATGTTTCATTTCAGGAGAATGATGGAGAGAAATTTAGAATTCATAATATTGATTTGCACATTCGTCCTGGTGAACTCGTTATTATTGTGGGAGAAAGCGGTGCAGGAAAAACAACGCTTTTAAAGTTAATAACGAGTTTGTATAAACCATCTAATGGTAGCATTGCTTATTATGGGAATGAAGCTCGTATGACTACAGTGTGGCAAGAACCACGTTTTTTCCGAACGACGGTAAATGAGAATATGTATTTCGGGGGAGAGGGTTTAGGAAATCAGTTAGAAAAAAACATGGAACTTGTAAATGTGAAGCGGCTTATTAGAGGATTAGCAGAAGGGATTCAAACTGTACTACATAAAAGCGGTGAAGAGTTTTCGGGAGGAGAAAGAAAACGTCTCGCACTATTACGAGTGATTGTTTCAAACCCAAATCTTATTATTTTAGATGAACCGACTGCAGGGTTAGATCCGGACAATCAAGAATTGATTTGGAATATGATTGAAGGGCTAGGAAGAGATGTAACGAGAGTTGTGACTACGCATGATGTGAAGAGGGCAATGAGAGCAGATCGAGTTGTTGTAATGAAGAATGGAGTTATTATGGAATGTGGCGATCCTAAAGAGTTATTAAATTGTAATTCATTGTTTAAAGAAATGCTAATAAAAAGATAAGAGCTATGTAGTGCTCTTATCTTTATTCAGTATTATTAAGTTGGTCCGTGTAGGACTCAGTATCGTTAGCGCTAAACTCTTTGACTAGAGTAAGTTGATTTGTATCTGGATTATATTTGAAAATCTTAATTGTATGTTCACTACTTAGTGATGGATTATATTCTTGAATAGCGAATGTATTTTCCGCAATTTGTGTCATATTACTGGTGGGAATATTTTCTATGGAATCATGATTTGTAGAAATTTCAACGACTTTTTCACTGTTGAAAAATAAAAGAACGATTACTAAAACAACTAAGGATATTCGTATATAACGAAGTTCTTTACTTATAGGATGTTCTCCCAACATAATCATCCTTTCTATAACTACTGTATAGTAGTGGTAGTAGTCGTCGTGAAGAAAGTAAGAACACCAAGGCCAGCTAATAGGATAAATGAGATTAAAGCGATATAGAGGCAAATACGTCCCACTCGCCTTTTTTCAGGATCTTTACTGAAGAGCGAGATGATCCAAGTGATAATGCCGATTGGGGAAAATATAAAACTAAGAATATATAATAGTATTTTTTCAAATAAATTCATAAAAACATCCTCCTTTTTGACATTTCTATATGTGCCGTTTTCTTCTTATTAAAGCTGCCGTTATGTAGGAAAGTACAGAATAAACAGTACTAGAAACGATCCAAGCATCAAAGCTTTGTAAAGCTAGGTGTATGTCAAATTCAGAGACGATAATGAAAAATATAAAAGGGACAGTAAAAGAAATAATAATAGCAGCCAATTTAAATTTGTATAGCAAACTGCTCAAACAAATACATAGTAATAGTAAAGTGAACGGGTTGATTAGCAATTGTAAAATACATATCACCTCGCCGGTTTCATATGTATTTCTAATTATATGGTAAAAAGGAAAATATTTCATGCGAATTACGAATATTTTGATTATTTAGACTGTGAATATTTCCAAGCTTGTCCGTATAAGCTAAAATAAGGTATAGAGTATTTTAGTGATTAAGTTATAAGAAGATAAATACGTTAGGGTGATATAACATGTGGCGGAAGCTTACGATTATTGTAGTGTTACTTTGTTTAGCGGGATATGCAGCTTATGAACAGTTTGGTAAAAAAGAGCAGGTGGTACAAGGGGAGCAAGAACAAAGTGAAGCTGCTATGAAAGAGATGATTGCAAGTAATGGTATTGAAATAGGGAAGAGTGCGCCAGACTTCGAATTAACGAAGTTAGATGGAACGAATGTAAAGCTATCAGATTTAAAAGGAAAGAAAGTGATTTTAAACTTTTGGGCAACGTGGTGTGGACCTTGCCAACAAGAAATGCCGGATATGGAGGCTTTCTATAAAGAACATAAAGAAAACGTAGAAATTTTAGCAATCAACTATACGCCTTCAGAAAAAGGTGGGGGGGAAGAAAAGGTAAGCAATTTTGCTAAAGAAAAAGGAATTACTTTTCCTATTTTATTGGACAAGAACATTGATGTGACAACAGCGTATAAAGTAATTACGATTCCAACTTCGTATTTTATAGATACAAAAGGTGTCATTCAAGATAAGTTTATTGGGCCGATGACGCAAAAAGAGATGGAGAAAAGGGTTGCTAAATTAAAATAATGGTGAAAAGGTAGAGGTGGAGAGTTCCCATTTCTGCCTTTTCTTTTTCAAGTAGTAATAACTTCATGATATGATGTAAGAAATATAATCGTTTAGAGATAAAGGAGTGTATGGAGTGGGGAATGTATCCTTACCGTTAGATTATGTTGTAATTGATTTTGAAACAACAGGATTTAACCCTTATAATGATAAAATTATTCAAGTTGCAGCGGTGAAATATCGTAATCATGAACTGGTAGATCAATTTGTTTCATACGTGAATCCAGAGCGGCCAATTCCGGACCGAATAACGAGTTTAACAGGCATTACTAATTATCGTGTTTCAGATGCACCGACGATTGAAGAAGTGTTACCTTTATTTTTAGCATTTTTACATACAAATGTTATTGTGGCCCATAATGCTTCTTTTGATATGCGTTTTTTGAAAAGTAATGTAAATATGCTGGGGCTGCCTGAACCTAAAAATAAAGTAATTGATACTGTATTTTTAGCGAAGAAATACATGAAGCATGCGCCTAATCATAAACTTGAAACGTTAAAACGAATCCTTGGAATTCGTTTAAGTTCTCATAATGCATTTGACGATTGCATTACGTGTGCTGCTGTTTATCAAAAGTGTGCAGCTATTGAAGAAAAAGGGAACCGAAAAGTAAATAAGGCTGTGCTTGATGAAACTGCGGTATACGAAGCGGTGAAAGAAATGCTTGTATGTAATAAACGTAATGTAGAATGGCTACGTTGTATGAACGTAGGAAGTTATTTAGATATAAAAGCTTTTTATCCAGTTATGAGAGTAAAGGTAAAAGGGCGAAAAAAATATGTATTAACAGAGATATTAGAAGATGGTGTGAAAGAAATATGTACAAGCTTAAAATGCGAACCAGCGTTAAAAAGTGAAGTTGGTAATACGAGAATTATGCTTAATAGCTTAGAGGATGTTATGAAATTAGAAAGTTATATTTTAGAACAGTATGATTTTGTATTACAGGCGCTTCATGATTATAAAGAAAATGAAATGAATGCAGATGAAAAGTTGAAAGAGTATTTAAACGTTATGGTATAAAAACTCCGTGTGCAATATATTGTACACGGAGTTTTTTTAGGAGTACTAAAACATAAAATTTTCTTACAAATCTGATTAAAGAGTTTTTCGTTTGCTCATACTATGTAATAAGAAAGCGAAGGAGAGAGGGTGAACAACATGAGAAGAAGTCGCCGTAAATCGTTTGAAGAACTTGTAAATGAAAATAAACAACAATTATTAAGCGATCGTGATGCAATTGATCGCATTGAAGAGCGCATTGAAAAACGTTATGAAATGAAACTTTTTAAGCAAGCTGAATAATTCTTAACACTAGTACGATACTAGTGTTAAGGAGGCGATAGTAATGGGTAATCCGAAAAAAAATTCAAAAGACTTTGCACCAAATCATATTGGAACACAATCGAAAAAAGCTGGTGGAAATAAAGGAAAGCAAATGCAAGATCAAACAGGTAAACAACCGATTGTTGATAACGGTTAAAAAGGAGAATGTTATCATTCTTCTTTTTTGTGAGGAAATGAAAGATGAGTTTTTAGCAGTAATATGAAAAAAAGGGCTGACTTTTGTCAGCCCTTTTTCGTAATCGTAAAATTTTCAACGAGTAAACGCCAATTTTGTGGGAATGGTAAACCGATTTTCCAGTAACTAATACCACCTATACCTTGTTCTTTCATTAAATTGAATTTACTTTGAACAGACCGTGAATCTTCAAACCAAACTTCGTGTTGCACGCCGTTTTCATCAAAATAATTAAAATGAGGAGCTTGGGCTGTGAAATCATAACGAATAGGAACATTATATTTACGAGCTAGTGCAACAGCTGCGACGGAGCTAATTGCTTTTGCGGGCGGATTTCCTTGTTTAAATGGAAGTTTCCAATCAAACCCGTATAAATTTTGCCCCATCATAATTTTTTGTGGAGGCATTTGAGATTTTGCATATTGAAGTACTTCTTTCACCGGACCGATAGGAGAAATCGCCATCGGTGGCCCGCCTTGCCATCCCCAGTCATAGGTCATAATGACGACGAAATCAACAATTTGCCCTTGCGCTTTATAATCGTGAGCTTCGAAAAATTTTCCCTTTTGATTTGAACTTGTTTTCGGTACGAGAGTTGTGCTCAATGTGTACCCGCTAGGTAAGCGTGTTTTTACATTTCGTAAAAAGCGATTATACGCCTCGCGGTCTTCAGGTGCTACACTCTCGAAATCGAAATGAATGTCTCGCATGCCATATTTTTCAGCTGTTTGCAAAATGTTAGTAATAAATTTGTTTTGAATCGTTGCGTCGCGTAAAATAACCGATGTTAGATCGGCACTGAAATTACCATTTTCAATATTTGTAATAACGAGCATAGGGATTGTTTTACCTTGCGTTGCAATATTAGCGATTTTAGCTGTTTCAGTAGGTTCTTTTAATGTGCCATCTCTTTTTGCTTCAAAACTAAAATAAGCTAAGTATGTTAAAAATGGATTGATGGCACGTGTAGCATTAACTAAACTCTCTTTAATCGGTATAGTTGAAGGTTGTAAATAAGCGATGGATTCTACAGCTCGTTTTGTGCCTTTTGGTACATATAATTGTTGTCCGACATGGAGAATAGATTTTAAAGATAAATTATTAACTTTAGCTAAACTAGCGAGGGGGACATTATATGTTTGAGAAATTCGATATAGGCTGTCACCAGGCTGTACATAATAATTATTTCCTTTCGTATTAACGATAAGTGCCTGACCAACAACGAGCGTTTCAGCTGGATTTAGTCCATTGTCTTTTACTATTTCGTCAGGTGTTGATCCATATTTTGATGCCAAGCTATATACGCTATCACCACTACGGACAGTTACAATTTGAATCATATGCTGGCTCCTTTCAGTAAAAGATTCACTGTTTTTATTTTATTTTTGATGTTACTGTATTATGATTAAATGTATGCAAGGTAGCAGAAGTGAAAGAAGGCGAATACATATGTTTGTAGCAGAACATGAAGTTGAAATCCGTTATGCGGAAACAGATCAAATGGGTGTTGTTTACCATTCAAACTACTTAGTGTGGCTTGAGTTAGGTCGCACGAAACTTATACAAGATTTAGGTTTTTCATATGTTGAAATGGAGAAAGAAGGAATTATTTCTCCTGTGTTAGATTTACAAATTTCATATCGTAAAGCGATGCGTTATGGAGAAAAGGCAATCGTAAAAACATGGGTAGATACTGTGAGCCCACTTCGCGTTGTATATGGATATGAAATATATAATGGTGATGGTGATCTTTGTATTACTGCAAGTACGACGAATATTTGTGCGAAAAAAGAAGGGTTCCGCCCTGTATCATTTAAAAAGTTATATCCTGAGTGGTATGCGAAATATGAGGAAATTAAGAAAAAATAAAAAAGCGTGGCAGAAGCCGCGCTTTTTTATTTTTCATAATTAAATTGTGGGAAGTCGTCACCTTCGTCAAGTGTAACAGATAAATTATGTCCATCGAAGAACCATTCATCATCGCCTTCAATAAAGAAATTAATACCTTCTTCTTGAATTTGAACAGCAGGGTGTGCAGGATCATCTTTACGAATACCTAAAGAAAGTCCTTTTTGCACAGTACTGCAACCACCGTATTGTACGAAAAAGCGTAGTGTTTCATTTAATTGTAAGTTTAATTCATTTTTATACCATTGTGCTGCTTCTTTTGTTACGGAAAGATTCATGTATAGTTCCTCCAAGTTATGTTGCTTTTTCTTTAGTATAAAAAATAACGCAAAAAGACGCTATTAATATGCTTCACGTTTTCTTTTTGCGTTATGTGGGTTACGATCTTATTTTTGCTTTTTTGAAAAGTTTGCTTTTGGTTCAGTTTTATTTATAATTCGTCCGATATTTGCACGGTGTTTATAAATAACCATACCTGCTAATAAACACATCGCAATAATGAAGATTTTATCCCCGCTAACAATGGATGCAATAACAGCAACAACTGCTGTTACCATAGAAGAAAGTGATACGTATCTTGTTGTAAATAAAAGGGTGAAAAATACAACAGCCAATATTGCAAAAACAACTGGTGAATAGCATAATAGCACCCCAGCAGAAGTTGCAACTGCTTTACCACCACGGAATTTCGCGAAAATCGGGTAGACATGTCCAAGAACAGCCGCTAACCCGAACCATAGTGGGTGAATATCTAATCCGAAAATCATTGGTAGACTTGTTGCTAATGTCCCTTTTAAAATGTCAGCAATTGTAACGGTAAAACCTGCTTTTTTCCCTAATGTACGGAATGTGTTTGTTCCGCCTAGATTACCGCTCCCATGCTCACGAATATCGATTCCGTAGCCAATTTTTCCAACAACTAGTGCAAATGGAATCGAGCCAAGCAAGTAGGCAACGATAAATAAAAGATATGTAGTAACCATAAGTTCAGTCTCCTTTATTCAAATGTGTTGATAAAGGGTAAAAAGAGTTTTTCCCGTATATTGTACCATACATTTGTAAAGAGCACATTTCTTTTTTGTAAATGAAAAATTCATTATTTCGTGAAAAAAATTTCACAGTAATGTTACATTTCTCACAGAAACAGCAAGACTATATGTAGTAACATTTTAATCAAAAGACAACAACATATTGGTGGAGGGTTATAAATGTTACAAAATAATACACGTGGAGAAGAATTAATGAAAGTGTTCGAGACGATAGTCCACGGCAATGAACAAGATTTAATGCAAGAAAATGCAAATGTAGACGGCCGCTCTCCAATGGGTGTAATGGGAACGTTCGCATCTGAGAGTGCAAAATATTATGCTGTTGAGAATTTATTGTCAGATCAAGTGAAAAAAGCGATAAATGAAAATATATTATATCCACATGATTTAGATTTTTATGCGACAGGAACGACGACTTGTTCGCAAATTCCGTTAGCGCAAATGCTTGCTAACGGTTTTCATACTGGACATGGACATATGAGACAACCACAAGACATTAAAAGTGCATTGGCTCTTTCGTCTATTATTTTTCAAGCGAATCAAAATATGCAGCATGGCGGTCAATCGTTTGCACTCTTTGATATTGATTTAGCGCCTTATGTACGAAAAACAATTGAGAGACATAAAAAACGATTACAATCATATCCACTTACGAAAGAACAAATAGAAGAATTCGCATGGAAAGAAACGGAAAATGATACGTATCAAGCGTGTGAGGCTTTCGTTCATAATTCGAATAGTATGCATAGTAGGGGCGGAGGACAAGTACCGTTTATTTCTATTAATTACGGAACAGATACATCAAAAGAAGGAAGAATGTTAATTAAACAACTATTAAAAGCGACACAAGCTGGACTTGGTAAAGGCGAGACACCGATTTTTCCGATTCAAATTTTCAAGATGAAAAAAGGTGTAAATTTTGAAGAAAGTGATCCGAATTACGATTTATTTGAATTAGCATTAGAGACAACTGCAGAGCGATTATTCCCTAACTTTTCATTTTTAGATGCTCCGTTTAATGCAGTGCATTATGATGGAAGACCAGAAAGTGAAGTATGTTACATGGGATGTCGTACCCGTGTTATGTCTAATATACATGGAGAAGAAACAGCGATTGGTAGAGGGAATTTATCATTTACGTCTATTAATTTAGTGAAATTAGCGTTAATTAGTGGTTCAAAAGAAGCATTTTTTGAAGCGCTAAACTACTATTTAGATTTAGGAATTAAGCAGCTATTAGAAAGATTTGTGTATCAATGTACGAAGCGAGCAAGAGATTTTCAGTTTTTATATTCACAAGGTGTATGGCGTGGTGGAGAAACGTTGCAGCCTGAAGACTCCGTAGCTTCGATTTTAAAACAAGGGACGTTAAGTATTGGTTTTATCGGTCTTGCGGAATGTTTAGTAGCTTTAACAGGAAAGCATCATGGGGAAGATGAAGAATCATGGAAACTTGGGTATGAAATTATTTCCTTTATGAGAGATAGAATGGATAAAGCGACAGAAGAACATCAACTGAATTTCTCGATAATTGCAACTCCAGCAGAAGGATTATCAGGAAAGTTTGTGAAAAAAGATAGAGAAGAATTTGGCGTGATTAGCGGTATAACGAACCATAATTACTATACCAATTCATTCCATATTCCAGTTTATTATAACATTCAAGCGATAAATAAAATCCGTTTAGAAGGCCCGTTCCATGCTCTCTGTAATGGAGGACACATTACGTATATTGAACTAGACGGAGCAGCGATGCATAACAAAAAGGCATTAAAACAAATTGTACAAGCCATGGCAGAACATGGCGTTGGATACGGTTCAATTAATCATCCTGTTGACCGTTGTAAGTGCTGTAGTTATCACGGGGTTATTGGAAATGAATGTCCAAGTTGCGGGAATGAAGATGAGGCTAATATAGAAAGAATTCGCCGTATAACAGGCTATCTTGTAGGAGATATGTCGAAGTGGAATAGTGCGAAACGTAGTGAAGAGATAGATCGGGTGAAACATAAATGAAAGTGCTGAATATTATTCATGATAGTGTAGTAGATGGAGAAGGATTGCGGACAGTCGTGTTTTTTGCGGGCTGTCCGCATCGTTGTGTCGGTTGCCACAATCCAAAATCGTGGAATATTTGCAACGGGACGGAAATGACAGTAGAAGAAATTGTGAAAGAGATTGCAAGTAATCCATTAACTGATGTAACATTTTCAGGTGGAGATCCATTTTTTCAAGCTGCTGAAGTGAAAAAGGTAGCAAAAATCGTGAAAGATTTGAAAAAAAACCTATGGATGTATACAGGTTATACGTTAGAAGAGATACAGAGTTCTCAAAATAATGATATGATAGAGTTGTTACATTATGGGGATGTTTTAGTCGATGGAAGGTTTGAAATTGAGAAAAAAGATTTAACACTTCCATTTCGCGGAAGCTCCAATCAACGTATTATTCGATTGAAAGAGTAAAAAGGCGGGATAGATTATATGAATAAAACAGTATTGCTTGTTGAAGATGAAAGAAGATTACGTGAAATTGTTAGTGATTATTTTCGTAATGAAGGCTTTGAAGTAATCGAAGCAGAAGATGGAAAAAAAGCGTTAGAGTTATTTGCAGAGCATGAAATTGATTTAATTATGTTAGATATTATGTTACCGGAAATAGATGGATGGTCTGTTTGTAGACGAATTAGAAAAGAATCAGCAGTACCAATTATTATGTTGACAGCGCGTTCGGATGAGGATGATACATTGCTAGGTTTCGAATTAGGTGCAGACGAGTATGTAACGAAACCATTTAGCCCGAAAGTGTTAGTAGCTCGTGCAAAGACGTTATTGAAACGTGCGGATGGCGCGGTAGGAGTAGCGGAAGAAAATGCTATGTCTTTAGCTGGAATAGAAGTGAATCGTCTATCTAGAACTGTTTTAGTAGATGGAGAAGAAATTATATTGACACATAAAGAATTTGAACTTCTCGTTTATTTAATGGAGAACAAAGGAATCGTATTATCACGTCAACATTTATTAGACCAGTTATGGGGATATGACTATTACGGTGATGACCGAACGGTTGATACCCATATTAAAAAACTTCGAAATAAGTTAGGAGATAAAGCGAAGCATATCAGTACTGTTATTCGAGTTGGTTATAAATTTGAAGAATAATCTAGAACGATTTGTGTAATTTAGCCTAGGAAAATGGCGATTTTATACTCTCTTTTGAAGGTAGAATGTACAAAAAATACTTTTCTTGTCTACAATGTTAGATAGGAGTATTTTTTTAATTGGATTTCACGATGAGTTCACAAGAAGGACACAAAACGTGACTATACTGAAAATACGAATTCACCAGAGAGGGGAAATAAAACATGGGATATTACGACGGACCAAATTTAAATGAAGAGCATAGTGAAACGAGAGAAGTGAGAAAATCAGGTAGTAAAAAAGGCTATTTCTTCACAGGTTTAGTGGGAGCTGTAGTCGGAGCGGTTTCGATTAGTTTTGCAGCACCATATATGCCATGGGCTCAAAATAATGGAGCACCAGTATCATCATTTAGTTCGGATTCAAAAGTAGAAGGTACTGTAGTTCCTGTTGTAAATAAAGCGAAAAATGAAACTGATTTACCTGGTATGATTGAAGGAGCGAAAGATGTTGTTGTAGGTGTTATTAATATGCAACAAAGCGTTGATCCATTTGCAATGCAACCGACAGGTCAAGAACAACAAGCTGGTTCAGGATCAGGTGTTATTTATAAAAAAGCAGGAAATAAAGCATATATTGTAACAAACAACCACGTAGTAGATGGAGCGAATAAACTTGCTGTAAAACTAAGTGATGGTAAAAAGGTAGATGCAAAGTTAGTAGGGAAAGATCCTTGGTTAGACTTAGCTGTTGTTGAAATTGATGGGGCTAATGTGAATAAAGTTGCAACTTTAGGTGACTCAAGTAAACTTCGTGCGGGTGAAAAAGCGATTGCAATCGGTAACCCACTTGGATTTGACGGAAGTGTAACGGAAGGTATAATCAGTAGTAAAGAACGTGAAATCCCAGTTGATATTGATGGGGATAAACGCCCAGATTGGCAAGCACAAGTTATTCAAACAGATGCAGCGATTAACCCTGGTAACAGTGGTGGTGCATTATTTAACCAAAACGGTGAAATAATTGGGATTAATTCAAGTAAAATTGCACAACAAGAAGTTGAAGGAATTGGATTTGCTATTCCAATTAATATTGCAAAGCCCGTTATTGAATCTCTTGAAAAAGATGGAGTAGTAAAACGTCCAGCTCTTGGAGTAGGTGTTGTTTCGTTAGAAGATGTGCAAGCTTATGCAGTCAATCAATTGAAAGTACCGAAAGAAGTAACTAATGGTGTTGTATTAGGTAAAATTTACCCAATATCACCAGCTGAAAAAGCTGGTTTAGAGCAATATGATATTGTAGTAGCATTAGATGATCAAAAAGTAGAAAATTCACTTCAATTCCGTAAATATTTATATGAAAAGAAAAAAGTAGGCGAGAAAGTAGAAGTTACATTCTACCGTAACGGTCAAAAAATGACGAAAACAGCTACTTTAGCAGATAATTCAGCTACAAAGAATCAATAATCGAAATAAAAGAAAGTCTCTTTCATATTGAAAGAGACTTTCTTTATCGGCTATACTAAAGGAATAGGAGGGATTAATTATGACAATTGAAAACCCAACTCGTACGGAAATTGGTGAAGTGTTAAAGAAAAGCAAAACAATTGCGGTTGTTGGATTATCAGATAAGCCAGAACGTACATCGTATATGGTTTCAAAAGCAATGCAAGATGCTGGATACCGCATTATTCCAGTTAATCCAACAGTAAATGAGGTGCTTGGAGAAAAGGCAGTTTCTTCACTAAAGGATATTAAGGAACACGTTGACATTGTAAATGTATTTCGTCGCTCAGAGTTTTTAAAGGATGTTGCAAAAGAATTTGTCGAGATTGATGCAGATGTTTTTTGGGCACAATTAGGAGTACAAGATGAAGATACATATAAACTTTTAAAAGAAAAAGACTATACTGTAATAATGGATCGTTGTATTAAAGTAGAACATGCGATGACAAAATAGTATAGACTTAAAGTTAGAAAGATTGATTCAGCCCTCATTATAGATAAGTAGGGCCGATGAACGAGGTGTTCATCATGAGATTTTTTAAAGGCTGTTTTTGGGGATTGTTATTTGTAATCCCATTTTGGATTTTGATCATTTGGATCATAATAAAGGTTTGGAATGTGTAATCTTGGAATACATATCCATTTCTCGTTGACAAACGATTATTTTTCTGAAATAGTAGCCTAGAGGAATCCTTGTGAGAAAACAAGGATTTTTCTATTGAAAATGGTGTATAAAAGAGATAAGATAACTTGCCAAAACTATAGTCGAGGCGTTATTCTATAATAGAAACATATGTTCTGATTTTGGATTAGGAAAGGGGCAAGGAGTTTGGCGAAGCATCAGTTCCAATATAATGAAGATGCGATTCAAGTGTTAGAAGGACTTGAAGCCGTTCGAAAACGCCCGGGTATGTATATCGGGAGTACGGATAGCCGTGGATTGCATCATTTAGTATATGAAATAGTAGATAACTCCGTTGACGAGGCGTTAGCGGGATTTGGCGACGAAATTTCTGTCGTAATACATAAAGATAATAGTATTAGCGTTATAGATAAAGGGCGAGGAATGCCTACGGGAATGCATAAACTTGGGAAACCTACACCTGAAGTTATTTTAACTGTACTTCATGCAGGTGGTAAGTTTGGCCAAGGTGGCTATAAAACGAGTGGTGGTTTACACGGCGTTGGGGCATCAGTTGTAAACGCCTTGTCAGAATGGTTAGTAGTAACAATTAAACGTGATGGTAACATTTATGAACAACGCTTTGAAAATGGTGGCATTCCTGCAACAACGTTAGAGAAAATCGGGAAAACAAAAGAGTCTGGTACAACAATGCATTTCAAACCAGATACAACGATTTTTAGTACGACAAATTACAATTATGAAACATTATGTGAGAGATTACGTGAATCTGCATTCTTATTAAAAGGAATGAAAATCTCGATAAAAGACGAACGTAATGATTTAGAAGATATATTTCATTATGAAACAGGAATTGAAGCTTTCGTTTCATATTTAAACGAAGAAAAAGATTCAATTCACCCAGTTGTATATTTCACTGGTGAACAAAACGGGATTGAAGCAGAACTAGCATTCCAGTTTAATGATGGTTACTCAGAAAATATTCTTTCGTTTGTAAATAACGTACGTACAAAAGATGGTGGAACACACGAAGCTGGATTTAAAACAGCAATGACGCGTGTGTTCAATGAGTATGCTCGTAAAGTTTCATTATTAAAAGAAAAAGATAAAAATTTAGAAGGTACAGATATTCGTGAAGGTGTAGCGGCTATCGTTTCTGTACGTGTACCAGAAGAAGTACTTCAGTTTGAAGGACAAACGAAAGGGAAACTTGGTACAAGTGAAGCTCGTTCTTCTATTGATGCCATTGTATCAGAGCATCTAGCTTACTTTTTAGAGGAAAACCCGGATGTAGCTACACTTCTTGTGAGAAAGGCAGTTAAAGCAGCGCAAGCACGTGAGGCTGCTCGTAAAGCGAGAGAAGAAGCACGTAGTGGTAAGAAGAAGAAAAAATCAGAAGGTACGTTAAGTGGGAAGTTAACACCTGCACAATCACGTAATCCTCAGAAAAACGAATTGTATTTAGTAGAGGGTGACTCTGCCGGTGGTTCAGCGAAACAAGGACGAGACCGTCGTTTCCAGGCCGTATTACCGTTACGTGGTAAAGTAATTAATACAGAGAAAGCAAAGCTTGCTGATATCTTTAAAAATGAAGAGATTAATACAATCATTTATGCGATTGGCGGCGGTGTAGGAAATGAATTTGATGTTGAAGATATTAACTACGATAAAGTTGTAATTATGACCGATGCCGATACGGATGGAGCTCATATTCAAGTATTGTTATTAACGTTCTTCTACAGATATATGAAGCCACTTATCGAAGCTGGTAAAGTGTTTATCGCACTTCCTCCTTTATACAAAGTAAGTAAAGGAAAAGGTAAGAGTGAGGTAATTGAATACGCTTGGTCAGATGAGGAATTAGACGGTGTAACGAAAAAAGTTGGAAAAGGCTATATGTTACAACGTTATAAAGGGCTTGGTGAAATGAATGCGGATCAATTATGGGAAACAACAATGAATCCTGAAACGCGTACATTAATTCGCGTGAAAATTGATGATGCAGCAAGAGCAGAGCGTCGTGTTACAACGTTAATGGGCGATAAAGTAGAACCGCGCCGTAAATGGATTGAACGTAATGTACAGTTTGGTATGCAAGAAGAAGGAAATATTTTAGAAAATGAAATGATTATGGAGACGGAGGTGGAATAACATGCAAGCAGAGAAGTTTCATGACCTCCCGCTTGAAGACGTGTTAGGTGACCGCTTTGCACGTTATAGTAAATATATTATTCAAGATCGTGCACTTCCAGATGCACGTGATGGCTTAAAGCCAGTACAAAGACGTATTTTATATTCTATGTATGTAGAAGGTAATGTACATGATAAAGCGTTTCGTAAATCAGCTAAAACAGTAGGTAACGTTATTGGTAATTATCATCCACATGGAGATTCCTCTGTATATGAGGCAATGGTACGCTTAAGCCAAACTTGGAAAGTACGTAATGTTTTAGTTGAAATGCATGGTAATAACGGTAGTGTTGATGGGGACCCAGCGGCAGCGATGCGTTATACGGAAGCTCGTTTATCACCAATCGCATCTGAATTATTACGTGATCTTGATAAAGAAACAGTTGAATTTGTGTCAAACTTTGATGATACGAGTGAAGAACCGGTTGTATTACCAGCAGCGTTCCCGAATTTATTAGTGAACGGATCTACAGGGATTTCCGCTGGTTATGCAACAGAAATTCCTCCGCATCATCTTGGAGAAGTTATTGACGCTACAATGATGCGTATTGATAAGCCAAATAGTACTGTTGATGATTTATTAACAGTTATGAAAGGACCAGATTTCCCAACAGGCGGTATTATTCAGGGGATTGATGGTATTAAAAAGGCGTATGAAACAGGTAAAGGTAAAATTATTATTCGTGGAAAAGCGGAAGTTGAAACAGTGCGTGGTGGGAAACAACAAATTGTAATCACTGAAATTCCTTACGAAGTGAATAAGGCAAACCTTGTAAAGAAAATGGATGAATTACGTCTAGATAAAAAGTTAGATGGCATTGCTGAAGTGCGTGATGAGACAGATCGTACTGGTTTGCGAATTGTTGTTGAATTAAAGAAAGAAGCAAACGCCGAAGGTATTTTAAATTATTTATATAAAAATACAGATTTGCAAATTCCATATAACTTTAATATGGTAGCAATCAATAATCGCCGTCCAACACTTATGACATTACCGAAAATTTTGGATGCTTATATTGGACATCAAAAAGAGGTTATTACGAGACGTTCGCAATATGAATTAAGAAAAGCAGAAAATCGTCAACATATTGTAGAAGGTTTAAAGAAAGCATTATCGATTTTAGACCAAGTAATCGAGACAATTCGAGCTTCAAAAGATAAGCGTAATGCGAAAGATAATTTAAGTGCAAAATTTGGCTTTACAGAAGCACAGGCGGAAGCAATTGTTTCCTTGCAATTATATCGCTTAACGAATACAGACATTACGGCGTTACAAGAAGAAGCAGATGAGCTTAATAAGAAAATTCTAGAGCTACAGTCAATTTTACAAAGTGAAAAAAGATTACTTCAAGTCATTAAAACTGATTTGAAGAGAGTTAAGAAAACATATAGTGATGATCGTCGCGCTATTATTGAAGAACAAATTGAAGAAATTAAAATAGACGTAGAAGTGATGATTCCACAAGAAGATGTCATCGTTACTGTAACGAAAGAAGGATATGTGAAACGTACTGGATGGCGCTCACATAATGCATCAAAT
Source organism: Bacillus sp. ok061 (assembly GCF_900108285.1). Lineage (NCBI taxonomy): Bacteria > Bacillati > Bacillota > Bacilli > Caryophanales > Bacillaceae > Bacillus > Bacillus sp. ok061. The sequence continues at coordinate 17,240 of NZ_FNUW01000002.1, forward strand.
GGCAAAGACTTCGGTATGAAAGAGGGTGACATCTTACTTGAACGATTCGATACGAATACGACTGAAACAGTTCTTTTATTCACAAGTAAAGGAAACTATATATATCTTCCAGTATACGAAATGCCAGATATTCGTTGGAAAGATTTAGGTCAGCACGTTGCAAATATCGTTTCACTCGACCGAGATGAAACAATCATTTGGGCAACGGTTGTACCGAACTTTGAGGAAGAAAAACGATTTATCGTATTTGTAACACGAAATGGTATGATAAAGAAAACAGAATTAAATCAATATAAAGTTCAGCGTTATTCAAGGGCATTCGTTGCTGTAAACTTGAAAAAAGATGATGAAGTTGTCGATATATTTGCGACAGATGGAACGAGTGATATCGTTCTTGCTACACACGGTGCATATGCACTTATTTTCCATGAAGATGAAGTAAGTCCAGTCGGTGTAAGAGCTGCTGGTGTGAAAGCAATTAATTTAAAAGAAGATGACTATGTCGCTTCTGGTAAACCGTTAAATGGTGACAAAGATCAACTTATTCTCGTAACACAGCGCGGTGCTGTAAAACGTCTAAAAGCATCAGAAATTGAAAAATCAACGAGGGCGAAACGAGGTCTTGTTATTTTCAAAGAATTAAAACGTAATCCGTACCGCATTGTCGGTATTGAAATTGTTCGGGACGATGAACTAGTTTACATGAAGACAGAGAAAAACATTGTAGAAGAGATTGATCCGAAAGCGTATCGAAATAAAGATCGGTATAGTAATGGTAGCCTAGTGCTAGATGTTAATGATACTGGTGAAGTAGTAGAAACGTGGACGAAAAAACGACCGGAGTAAAAAAGCATCTTGCTATTATTCATAGCAAGATGCTTTTTTCTAGGCAATTTATTATGTAAATAATAATAATCTTGTTATAATAACTGAATGAAATCGTTCTCATAAAGTGAAACTTTAATCAATGGGGAGTTTCTTCATCCCCACTGATTATTAGTTGAACCAATCGGGCTTTAACAAGCAGTTGATTCCTCACCTAATTCCTTAGCTTTCGCTAAATTTTGAGTTAGGAATCTTACTGCCCGTTAAAGCGGGACAAATGGAGGGGCAACATGAAAAAAATAGGTGTAGGGATTGTAGGATTTGGTTTTTCTAGTACGACATTTCATATCCCACTATTACAAACGATAGAAAAATATGATATTCGTGCTGTATTATCCTCAAAAGAAGAGGTAGTAAAAGAAACATTACCAAACGCTAATGTTGTTAGTACAATTGATGAATTGGTGAAGCGAGCTGATGTTGATTTAGTTGTTATTACATCACCTAATACAACTCATTTTCCATATGTAAAAGAAGCAATTTTAAACGGTAAGCATGCTGTTGTAGAAAAACCATTTGTTGTTTCAATTGAAGAAGGGGAAGAGCTTATTTCATTAGCAGAGCAGCATAATGTAACGTTAAGCGTATATCATAATCGTCGTTTTGATAATGATTTCTTAACAATTAAGAAATTGTTAGGAGAAAACAGAGTAGGGAATGTATACGCATATGAATCGAATTTTGATCGTTTCCGTCCACATGTACGTGATCGATGGAGAGAAAAAAATCTACCAGGCTCCGGTATATTATACGATTTAGGATCGCATTTAATTGACCAAGCGTTATCAATATTCGGGAAACCAGATGAGATAAGTGCAGATGTAATAAAACAACGACCAGGTGCAGAGGTGGATGATTATTTCCACATAGTACTTCATTACGGAGCTAAACGTGTCATTTTACGTAGTAGCAGTTATGTGAAGAAAGCTGGACCGCATTTTATAGTGCATGGAGAGAAAGGTTCTATCGTGAAGTACGGTATGGATTCGCAGGAAGAGCAATTAAAAAATGGAATGAAGCCAGGTGATAACGGTTATGGAGTAGACGATGAAGAGAATTTTGCTACTTTAGAAACAGAAGGAAGCTTAGATCGTATTCCAACAGAAATCGGTTGTTATGACAATTATTATAAAGGGGTACGAGATAGTATATTAAATGGTGAGAAACTACCTGTAACAGCACAAGAAGGTTTAGATGTTATTAAACTGATTCAATTAGCGATTGAAAGTAGTGAAAAGGGTAGAGTCATTTCTATAAAATAAAAAGACACGAAATTCGTGTCTTTTTTATTAGGAATATGTGAATATGATTAATTATTTAGTCTAGTCGTTTATCATACATTAATTGGATTTGTATGCCATAAGGATCTTCAATAATACCATATGCTTCACTAAATATATTTTTTTCTAGCGGAGAGATTATTTTCACATGCTTATCGGAAATTAAATTATTATAAAACCTTTGTATTTCTTCTAAATTAGCGCTTTGAATGCAAAGTGACATGTTATTTCCAACGTTATAACGTTCATTAGACTTCATTGTATCTTCTGCTATCATTAGCTTTGTATTCCCAATTTGTAAAACAGAGTGAGCAATATGATCTTTATTTTCACTTGTAATTTTAAAAGAACTATCTCTTTTCGCCAGTTCTTCATACGTAACAATCATTAACTTTTTGGCTTCTAAATGACGTGTATAAAAGTTAATCACCTCCTTTGCTTGCCCATTCATTGAAAGAAAAATAGCTATTTCTAATGTCATAAATATATAACTCCTTTATTAGTTGATAATTATAATATAGATTAAAAAGGTTTCAATACATGACACCTTTTTTGGAGGGAAATATGAAAAAAACTGAACGAATAAATGATATGCTTATTTTCTTAAATAATAAAAGATATTTTAATTTAAAAGATTTAATGGCTAGATATGATATTTCTAAAAGTACCGCGTTGCGAGATATTCAATCATTGGAAGAAATAGGTGTACCCATATATTCTGAACTAGGTAGAAATGGAAGTTATAAAATTATAGAAAATAGTGTGTTATCGCCAATTTATTTTAGTGTGGATGAAATGTATGCGTTATACTTTTCAATTCTTACGCTAAATGGATACAAGACAAAACCATTTAATGTAGAAAGTATTGCGCTTGAAAATAAATTTAAACATGTATTACCTGATAATGTGAGTAAAAATATTTCAATCATGGAACGAACGCTTTCCTTTGAAGTAACAAATCATAGTAATTTTAGTCCGTTCTTAAAAGAAATTTTACAGGGAATTTTTGCTGAGCGAGTTTATCATTTAACATATTTAAAAAAAGGTGAGGAGCAAGCATTGGTTGCCCAATTTATTCGAGTAGAATCTAAATTTGGCCAGTGGTATGCTAAAATCTTTAATTTTGAGACAAATAATGTTCAAATAATTAGATGTGATAAAATTCTTTCTATTGTGGAAACGAGCAATATTAATCCAAAAAATCTTGAAGAATTATTAAGTTATCTTACTACTTTTCACAGAAAGCCTGATGCAATTGATTTTAGCGTCATTGTTAATCAAAAAGGAAAGGACATTTTTGATAAAGAGAATTATCCTTCCATGAGGATGCAAAAGGAAAATGAAAATTACATTATAACAGGCTATTTTAACAAGCAAGAATTTGATTTTATTTCAAATTATTTTCTGAATTTCGGTGAAACGATTATCTCAATTCAGCCTGTTATGCTAAAAGAGTTAATCTATAATAAGGTGTTATCTATAAAGCAGCATTTAACTTCTTTAAGATAAAGTTAGTTTTAGTCATTTTTTGATATGAAAAAGCCCTTGCGATTTAAATATCCAAAGGGCTTTTTGGTGATTCTATTTGTTCTTTAGAAAAATTATTTTTCTGGGACGGAGAGTCCATAAAAGAACATCGTAACGATATCTTGTATATGTTTTTCACGATCTCCTTCAAGAAGTTGTGCCCCAAAATCATCACCTAATTTAGTAAACATTTGAATGTAAAGTAACATCATTTCTTTAGTAAGGTGTGGATTAATTTCGTTTTTGCGCTGAGCTTGTTCTAATATTTCTAAATACCAGGGCAGGATTTTTTCATTTTGATAACTATAAATAAACTTACGGAGTTCTTCGTCCCTTTGCATCATTTGTAATAACATATCAGGTTGAAATAACCCGCCAGTATTCATTTTTCTTACAATCATTTTTTGCATCATATCATGAAAAGGTAATTTTTCTTCTGCAAGCTCTTTATAATATTGAAATTCAGATATGATAAATTCTTGTATAAGCTCCCTAAATAAAGCATCTTTACTTCCGAAATGATTATAAATTGTAACTTGAGAAACGTTTGCTTCTTTTGCGATATGTTCTATTTTCACTTCATTAAATCCACGTTCTGAAAATAATACGAATGCTGCTTCTTTAATGGCACGCTTTTTCTTTTCTTTTACTCTTTCAAAGCCGTTCAATGCAATCACCTCACTTAAAATATACAAGAAAAAATAATGGAAAACAATAATTTTGAAATATGGACTAATAAATATTTCAAAAAGTTGTTGCGAATATGAAAGATGAGGAGTACAATATTTTTGAAATATCACATATTAAATATTTCAAAAAATGAGGTGGAATTATGATTTCAGTTCAAGATGTCACAAAACAGTTTTCGAATGGAAAAGGTTTGTTTCATATTACATTTGATGTAAAAAAGGGAGAAGTATTTGGTTATTTAGGACCGAATGGTGCCGGGAAATCAACGACGATTCGTAATTTAATGGGATTTATAAAACCGACAGCTGGTAAAGCGACAATTTTTGGATTAGATTGTTGGAATGAAGCAGCGAAAATTCAAAGGGAAGTTGGTTATTTACCGGGTGAAATTTCTTTTATTGAAGGAATGAACGGATTAGAGTTTTTAAAATTAATGCAAGGAATGCGTGGGTTAAAGGATACGAAAAGACGAGATGAACTGATAGAGCGCCTGCAATTTGATGTGAAAACACCGATTCGCAAAATGTCTAAAGGAATGAAGCAAAAAGTAGGGATAGTCGCTGCATTTATGCACGATCCAGAGGTGTTAATTTTAGATGAACCAACATCTGGACTTGATCCACTTATGCAACAAGTATTTATAGATTTAATATTAGAGGAAAAGCAAAGAGGAAAAACAATCCTAATGTCATCACATATTTTTACTGAAATTGAGAGAACTTGTGACAGAGTAGCTATTATTAAAGATGGTCGACTCGTAACGGTTGAAAATATTCACGATTTACAAGGAATGAGAAGACAGGTGATAGATGTAACAGTATCATCACAAGAAGAGATTGAGTCCCTTACAAAGTGTAATTTGCAATTTGAAGCGGTAAAAGGCAGAGAGGCATCTATCATTGTACAAGGAAATTATCAAACTGTTTTACAAACACTTTCAAACTATAATGTAACGGCACTTCAAACGAGAGCGATGGATTTAGAACATTTATTTATGCATTATTACGATAAGAAAGAAGGGGTAACGCATGAATAAGCAATTGTTTTTAGCTAGTTTGAAAGAAACACAAAAAAGTATTTTGAGTTATGCGTCTGGCGCGGCTTTATATTTGTGGTTATTAATTTGGATATTCCCGTCAATGGTATCAGCGAAAGGGCTAAATGAATTAATAGCTGCCATGCCTGATAGTGTGAAAAAAATCGTTGGTATGGAAAGTCCGATTCAAAACGTAATGGATTTTCTAGCGGGCGAATACTATAGTCTATTGTTTATTATCATTTTAACAATTTTTTGCGTAACAGTTGCGACACATTTAATTGCTCGTCATGTAGATAAAGGAGCAATGGCATACTTGCTAGCAACACCTGTATCTAGAGTGCAAATTGCTATTACACAAGCTACTGTTCTCATATTGGGACTTCTGATTATTGTATCTGTTACGTATGTAGCTGGGTTAGTAGGTGCAGAATGGTTTTTACAAGATAATAACTTAAATAAAGAATTATTTTTGAAGATAAATGTAGTCGGAGGGCTCATATTTTTAGTCGTTAGTGCGTATTCATTTTTCTTTTCTTGTATATGTAATGACGAAAGAAAAGCACTAAGTTATTCAGCGAGTTTAACTATCTTATTTTTCGTATTGGATATGGTAGGGAAGTTAAGTGATAAGTTAGAATGGATGAAAAACCTATCATTATTCACGCTGTTTCGTCCGAAAGAAATTGCTGAAGGAGCGTATAATATATGGCCGGTAAGTATAGGGTTAATTGCCGGAGCACTTTGTATTTTCATAGTAGCAATTGTAGTGTTTAAGAAGAGGGATTTACCGTTATAAAGTAGAAAGTCCACTAGAAAGTGGGCTTTTTTATTTGTAAATTAAAACTAGTATGTTTATCGCATAACACTTATAAAGGATATTTATCTTTTTAATTACAAAAATATTCAAAAAAATGAACCTTTTTCTAGGTTCATACGTCTAATACATGTAAAGTTAAATTGGAAGTGATGAAGTGAGGATGAAACAGGAGGAGCAATGGTGAAAGTAATCCCTTTATATAAAATGATTATAAAAGAAGAAACGGATGTTTCTTTGGCGAAAAAAGGTGATCATGAAGCCTTTATAGCGCTTATACATACAGAAAAAGTGAAGATGTATCGAATAGCAAAGGCGATGTTACGTGATGAGACAAATATAGAGGATGCGATACAGACAACAATTTTAAAGGCCTATGAAAATATAAAAAAATTAAAAAAAGAAGAATTTTTTCAAACTTGGTTAATTCGAATACTAATAAATGAGTGTAACAATATTATTAGAGCGTATAAAAATGTAATTGTGACAGAAGAGAATGATTACAATATGAGTGCGTGTGATCAGTATGAAGATATAGATTTGTGTAATGCGATTCAATCGTTACATGAAGAATTAAGAGCTGTTACGGTGCTTTATTATTATGAAGATATGAATCAAGAGAGTATAGCAAAGCTGTTAGAAATACCGAAAGGAACAGTGAAATCAAGATTGTCACGCGCGAGGGAACAACTACAAAAACAATTAAAGATGGAATAGGGGGGGGAAGGGTGGATAATGAAAAATTATTTGATGAGAAATTAAAAAAGAGAATAAAAGATGAAAATGTTATAGTACCTCCAGAGTTAAATGAAAAGATTAATGGCACACTACATAATCTTCAGGTAAAAAAGAAGAGTTACAAAATTCATATGATGATAATTAGTGCAGCGGTTTGTATACTTTCAGTGGTATCTATGTCTGAGTTTTCTATCCAAAGTTTTGCGCAAAACGGTGGAGTATTTGAATATGTAAAGAAAAAAGCGCTTTCTGATTATGAAAATGAAGAAGAAATAAAATCGAATGTACATTATCCAGATAAAGAAAAGATTCATCAAAAGATGCTAGATTCTATTGATTATTTTAAAAATATTTCAGGACAATTTGAGGAATATTCTAGCTCATCAAGAATTGCTACAACATATAAGTATGCGATTGATACGGAAAAACAAAGAGGTATCTCTTCGAAAGAAGATAAACTAGCGAAAAAACGAACAATTATATATAACGAGGGCAAGAAAAAAGAGTTTGATGATGAGAAGTATACCTATAAAGAGACAAAATGGAACCCGAAAGAAAGAAACAATGAACTATTAAAATTAAATCCTACGGAAAGGTTATTGAGAAAATCAGGTGAAAAAAAGCGATATGATGATGAATATGTAGGACTAGCTAAATATAGTATTCAATCAGAATTCGCAGATTTGTTAATTCGATATAAAGATTGGAATTATAAAGAAACGAAATATCTTGGATTAGATTGTTACAAAATTGAAGGAGTCATCAATATAGAGATGCCTGTTAGCACCTCTGAAGATATAAGAGGGAAATTCGAAATGGTTGTGGAGAAAAATACAGGGATTATATTGAAATTTCTTAGTTTTCAAGAAGGCTTGATTCAATATTCACTTACGACTGAATGGATACAAATAGATAAGGGATTGAAAGAAAGTATGTTTCAAAAGGATAGCGCTAAATATGAAAGAATGAAAAACATATTGGATGAATAGAAACAGGAGGAGAGTAAATGGGGAATCATTCATCTTTAAGAGAAGAGAAAAACAAGCAAAAATATAAAAAGAAAACGATAATAAGTTTACTACTAGCGGTATTGCTATTTGGTGGAATTGGCTATGGAGCCTATGTATATATGAAAACTTCTAGTCTCGTACAAAAATCTAATTTGAATTTAGCACGAGGTGAAAAATCTAATTTACGTGAGAAATCTGTAAAGCCAATTGCAAATCATGTTTCACTTTTAATTATGGGAATTGATGAAAATCAAGAACGACAAAAGGAGTATAATGGTGCATTTCATACAGATGCATTATTGTTAGCGACTTTTAATAAAGACGATAAAACAGTGAAATTAACGAGCATACCGCGTGATACATATACATATGTTCCAGTTGAAAAGAAAAAAGATAAAATCACCCATGCATATGGAAGTGGTTTCGTTAAAAATGGTAAAGATGGAGGACCACAAGCTTCTGTAGAAGCGGTAGAAAAATTGTTACAGGTTCCTGTTGATTATTTTGTGAAATTTAATTTTGGTTCCTTTACTAAAATTGTTGATGGGTTAGATGGTATTGAAGTAGATGTCCCAGTTGAATTTACGGAGCAAAATAGTAAAGATGAACCTGATGCGATTCATTTGAAAAAAGGATTGCAAAAATTAAATGGGGAAGAAGCACTTGCACTAGCAAGAACGCGCCATATTGATAGTGATGCAATGAGAGGTCAGAGGCAACAACTTGTTATTGAATCGATTTTAAGTAAATTAAAAAGTGTAGGCTCGATTACGAAGCTAGAAAAAATGGTTGAGGCGGTTGACGGCGATTTTAAAACAAACTTAGTAATGGATGATATTTTATCTTTTTATAAATACGGTTTAAACGGTTCAGTTGAAAAAATACAACTAGCTGGTGATGATTTATATTTACCTAATGGTCCAAATGGGCAACGTGTATATTATTATAATCCTAATAAAAAAGATCTACAGAGTTTGAGTAATACTCTTAGAACACATCTAGGGTTAAGTGAAAAGCAAATTGAGGAGAATTGAAGCAGGCGAAACGTCTGCTTTTTTATTATGTTAAATAGTATGTCGTTTACTCTTGAATGTTATATACTATTTTAAAATTAGAGATAATAGTGTAACCTAATGTTAAGGTTCAAGTTAGATAGCAAGGGGGCTATTACATAGAATAAATGGTATTAATTATAATAGTTTGGGAGAAATGAAAAAACAGGGGAGTATTAAAAATGAGAATTGTAAAGAATTTAACATTCCAAGTTATCGTGGCAATTATTTGTGGTATTGCAGTAGGAGCAATTTGGCCGAGTGTTGGACAACAAATGAAGCCAATTGGTGAAACATTCATCAATATGATTAAAATGGTTATTGCACCGATTATCTTTTTAACGATTGTGCTCGGTATTGCAAGTATGGGAAGTATGAAAAAGGTAGGCCGTGTTGGTGGGAAGGCACTATTATATTTTGAAATTGTTACAACAGCGGCTTTAATTATTGGTATCATCGTAGCGAATGTTGTACGTCCAGGAGATGGATTAGATCCCTCAAAACTAAAAGGCGGAGATGTTTCACAATATGTACAAAGCGGGCAAGAAATGAAATGGATGGATTTCTTTTTACATATTGTGCCGTCTAACATGTTTGAAGCATTTGCAAAAGGTGATATTTTACAAGTGTTATTTTTCTCCATTTTATTCGGCGCAGGGTTAACGATGTTAGGGAAAAATGGACAACCGATTATTGACTTTTTTGAAAGATTATCGAAAGTATTTTTTAATATTTTATCCATTGTTATGAAGTTAGCACCGGTTGGAGCATTCGGCGGAATGGCATTTACAATTGGTAAATATGGTTTAAGTACACTCATACCACTTGGTAAATTAATGATTTGTGTATATGCGACAATGGCATTATTTGTTTTTATTGTTTTAAATTTTATTTGTAAACTGTATAAATTTAGTTTGTGGAAATATTTAGCGCATATTAAAGAAGAATTACTCATTGTTCTAGGGACATCATCATCAGAATCAGTACTGCCGCGAATGATGACAAAGATGGAAGACTTCGGATGTTCGAAGCCGGTAGTAGGTTTAGTCATTCCGACGGGATATTCTTTTAACTTAGATGGAACAACGATTTATTTATCGATGGCTACTATATTTTTAGCTCAAGTCTTTCACGTCGATCTTTCACTAGGTCAACAATTAACTATAATAGCTATTTTGTTAGTTACATCTAAAGGAGCAGCAGCAGTAACAGGTGGAGGATTTATTGTATTAGCATCTACGTTGTCTGCAATGAATGTTATCCCGTTAGAAGGGTTAGCGCTATTACTTGGTGTAGATCGTTTCATGTCAGAGGCACGTGCTATCGTTAATTTAATTGGTAACGGTATTGCGACTGTAGTTGTTGCAAAAAGTGAAAATGAATTTGATGATGAGAAGTATACGAGAGTAATAGAGGAGATGAAAAGAGAAAAAATAGCCGGGTAAAAAAGTCAGCTTTGCTGATTTTTTATTTTTGTAGAAAAGAGGTTTGTTACGATATACATTATTTATTAACAATAATTTACAAGTGTTTTATAGCGGAGGGATATAAAGACTATTAAATCAATACATAGAATTCCATGAGGTATAGTGTTTCGAAAGGTTATGGAATTTTTATGAATATTACTGTAAAAAAATAATTTTTTAAAAATTTTCAATAATAACACTTTACAAAACTCAAAAAATTAGTAGAATAATAGTTAATAAGAATCTTCTGATAAATATATAAAGAAAAACAGAATTATCAGAAAATTCTTAAGTGAGAGCGTTAAGAATTAGGGAGGGTACAGAAAGTGAAAAAGAAAAAAATGAAAAAACTAACAGCAGTTGTAGCACCAGTTTTAGCAATGAGTATGGCATTAACAGCATGTTCTACATCAGGTGGAGATAAGAAGACAAGTACAAATTCTAGCTCTGGCGGAGATAGCAAATCAGAGGGGAAATTAGCAGCGAAACAAGTGTTCAATAAAACAGAAAATCAGGAAATTCCAACAATGGATACTTCAAAGAGTACAGATACTTTGGGTTCTCAAATTTTAGGGAATACAATGGAAGGCTTATACCGTTTAGATAAAGAGAATAAACCAATCCCAGCTGCGGCAGAATCAAGTACGAAGAGTGAGGATGGTAAAAAATATACATTTAAATTACGTAAAGATGCAAAATGGTCAAATGGTGATCCTGTAACAGCGAAAGATTTCGTATTTGCATGGCAACGTTTATTAGATCCAAAAACAGCTGCTGAGTATGCATTTATCGCATTCCCAATTAAAAATGCAGAAGTAATTAATAAAGGAGAAAAACCTGTAACTGAACTAGGGGTTAAGGCAGTAGACGATTATACGTTAGAAGTTGAATTAGAACAAGCAGTACCATACTTCTTGAATTTAGTAGCATTCCCATCGTACTATCCATTAAATGAGAAATTCGTAAAAGAAAAAGGGGATAAATACGGTTTAGAATCTGATACAACTGTATATAATGGACCGTTCGTTCTTACTGATTGGAAGCATGAGCAAGGTTGGAAACTGAAGAAGAATGATCAATATTGGGATAAAAAGACTGTAAAATTAGATGAAATTAACTATAGTGTTGTAAAAGAGCCAGCAACTAATGTGAATTTATATGATAGTGGTCAAATTGATTTCGCTTTATTAACAGGTGAATTTGTTGATAAATTTAGAAATAATAAAGAGGAATATGGGGTGTATAACGAACCAAGTACGTTCTTTATACGTTTAAACCAAAAACGTGGTGGACAAGATACACCATTAAAGAGTAAAAAATTACGTGAAGCAATTGCCCTATCAATTGATAAAAAGAATTTAACAAATGTTATTTTAAATGATGGATCAAAACCTGCAGATTATTTAGTGCCGAAAGGCTTAGCAGCTGGACCTGATGGGAAAGACTTCCAAGGAACGTTTAAAAACGGCATTAAACCAGATGCGAAAAAAGCAGCTGCTGCATGGGAAGAAGCGAAAAAAGAACTTGGAAAAGATCAAGTTACAATTGAGTTTTTAAACTATGATACTGGTAATGCGAAAAAAGTTGGGGAATATGTAAAAGATCAAATTGAGAAAAACTTAAAAGGTGTAACAGTAAATATTAAACTTCAACCGTTTAAACAAAAACTTAAATTAGAATCAGATCAAGATTATGATATTTCATATGGTGGATGGAGCCCAGATTATGCGGATCCAATGACATATTTAGATATGTTTGAAAGTAAGCACTCTCATAACCAAATGAGTTTCTCTGATCAGAAATATGATGAAATAATTAAAAAAGCTGGTGGGGAATTAATGACTGATGCGAAGAAACGTTGGGAGGAGCTAGGAAAAGCAGAGAAATTACTTCTTGAAGAAGATGTAGCCCTTGTACCTTTATATCAAAGTGCTAGATCTTATGTTATGAAACCGCATGTAAAAGGTGTTGTTAAGCATAATATTAGCCCAGAATACAGCTATAAGTGGGCATATGTTACTGAAAAATAATAACAGTTGTGAAAGTGCTTCAAAGCAGTCTACCTGCTTTGAAGCACTTTTTTTATTGTACAATTCAATGCGAAAATGGAAGAGTAGAGAAAAAACGAAAGGTAGTAGATGGGGGATATCTGTAGTATGGTCATAGAAAACAGACTGTTAATGTTAAGTAAAATAAATTTTCTAAATATTTTAAAAATAACTTTACAAAACTAGAAAAAACAGTAGAATATTAATTAATAAGAATTTTCTGATAAATATTTATCAGAAAATCTCTCAAAATGAGTTTCGTACATATAATTGGGGGAGGGTACAAAAATGAAGAAAAAGATGAAAAAGTTCACGGCGGTTGTAGCGCCAGTTTTAGCGATGAGTATGGCGTTGACAGCGTGTTCTGGATCTGGTGGAGAAAAGAAAACAACTACGACGTCTAGTGGTGGGGAAGATAAAAAGTCTGATATTAAATATGCAGCGAAGCAAGTGTTAAATCGTACAGAGAATCAAGAAATTCCGACAATGGATACTTCTAAGTCTACAGATACGTTAGGGGCACAAATTTTAGGAAACACGATGGAAGGATTATATCGTCTTGATAAAGATAATAAGCCAATCCCGGCTGCGGCAGAATCTAGTACGAAAAGCGAGGATGGCAAAAAATATACATTTAAACTACGTAAAGATGCAAAATGGTCAAATGGTGATCCTGTAACAGCGAAAGATTTCGTATTCGCATGGCAGCGCTTACTTGATAAAAATACAGCGGCAGAATATGCGTTTATTGCCTACTATATTAAAAATGCAGAGGCAATTAATAAAGGTGAAAAACCTGTAACAGAATTAGGCGCAAAAGCGTTAGATGATTATACGCTAGAAGTAGAATTAGAAAAACCAGTACCGTATTTCTTAAACTTATTAGCATTCCCGTCATACTATCCGCTAAATGAAAAATTCGTAAAAGAAAAAGGAGATAAATACGGTTTAGAAGCTGACACGACAGTGTATAACGGGCCATTCGTTATGGCTTCATGGAAACATGAACAAGGATGGCAGCTAAAGAAAAATGATAAATATTGGGATAATAAAACTGTGAAATTAGAAGAAATTAATTATAGTGTAGTAAAAGAAGTTGCGACGAAAGTAAACTTATATGATACAGGATCAATTGACTTTACATTACTATCAGGAGAATTTGTAGATAAATATAAATCGAACAAAGATGAGTACGGTGAGTATTCAGAAGCAAGTACATTCTTCTTACGTTTAAATCAAAAGCGTAACGGACAAGATACACCGTTAAAGAGTAAAAAACTTCGTGAAGCAATTGCTTTATCAGTTGATAAAAAAGGATTGGCAAATGTAATTTTAAATAATGGATCAAAAGCAACTGATCAATTGGTTCCAAAAGGACTTGCGACAGGACCAGATGGTAAAGATTACCAAGATACATTTAAAAATGGTTTGAAATATGATCCGAAAAAAGGTGCAGCAGCTTGGGAAGCAGCGAAAAAAGAACTTGGAAAAGATCAAGTGACAATTGAATTACTAAGTTATGATGATGGAACTGCGAAAAAGATTGCTGATTATGTTAAAGATCAAATTGAGAAAAACTTAAAAGGTGTAACGATTAATACAAAGATTCAGCCGTTTAAACAAAAATTAAAATTAGAGACTGCACAAGATTATGAAATCTCTTATGCAGGTTGGAGTCCAGACTACGCGGATCCAATGACGTTTATTGATATGTTCGAGTCGAAGAGCCCATATAACCAAATGAGTTACTCAAATGCCAAATATGATGATATGGTATCAAAAGCAGGTAATGAATTAATGGGTGATGCGAAGAAGCGTTGGGAAACGTTAGGGAAAGCTGAAAAACTATTCCTTGAAGAAGATGCTGGGTTAGTTCCTTTATATCAAACAGGAAGAGCGTATGTAATGAAACCGAATGTTAAAGGAATTGTGAAACACAATATTAGTCCAGAATATAGCTTTAAGTGGGCTTATGTAACGGAAGGGAAATAATAAAAAAGAGCGTTTTAAAGGTAGATAAATGATTTTTAGAACGCTCTTTTACTATTGAATTAAATAGAGAAGAATAAGAAAAGTGGTACTTACATATAGTAGATGTGGGAGAATTCGTATAGTAGTAATAGATTGTTATTGAAGTAAATGAATTAATTATTATGAATATTATTAAAAATACTTTACAATTCGAGAAAAATTAGTAGAATAATAATTAGTGATAATTTTCTGATAATTTAAAATAGAAATCTCTCAAAGTTAGTTTCGTACATATAATTGGGGAGGGTACAAAAATGAAGAAAAAGATGAAAAAGTTTACGGCGGTTGTAGCGCCAGTATTAGCAATGAGTGTGGCGTTAACAGCATGTTCTGGATCTTCTGGTGGGGAGAAGAAAACGACTACGACGTCTAATAGTGGTGGGGAAGAGAAAAAATCCGATATTAAATATGCGGCAAAGCAAGTAATGAATCGTACAGAAACGAATGAAATTCCGACGATGGATACTTCTAAAAATACAGATACGTTAGGTTCTCAAATTTTAGGAAACACGATGGAAGGGTTATATCGTCTAGATAAAGATAACAAGCCAATTCCAGCAGCGGCAGAATCTAGTACGAAAAGCGAGGATGGCAAAAAATATACATTCAAATTACGAAAAGATGCAAAATGGTCAAACGGTGACCCTGTAACAGCGAAAGATTTCGTATTTGCATGGCAACGTCTAGTAGATCCAAAAACAGCTGCTGAGTATGCGTTTATTGCTTACTATCTTAAAAATGCAGAGGCAATAAATCAAGGGAAAGCAGAAGTTTCTACATTAGGTGTAAAAGCAGTAGATGATTATACACTTGAAGTCGAATTAGAAAGACCAGTACCATATTTCTTAAATTTAATGGCATTCGCGTCATACTATCCATTAAATGAAAAGTTCGTAAAAGAAAAAGGAGATAAATACGGTTTAGAGTCTGATACGACAGTTTATAATGGACCGTTTGTACTTACTGATTGGAAGCATGAGCAAGGATGGAAATTAAAGAAAAATGATCAGTATTGGGATAAAAAGACAGTGAAACTGGATGAAATCAATTATAGTGTAGTAAAAGAAGGGGCTACTAGAGTAAATTTATATGATACAGGTGCAATTGATTTCGCACTTTTATCAGGAGAATTTGTTGATAAATATAGAAACAATAAAGAGGAGTTTGGAGCATATTCAGAAACAAGTACGTTTTACTTACGTTTAAATCAAAAACGAGGTGGGCAAGATACACCGTTAAAGAGCAAAAAATTACGTGAAGCAATTGCTTTATCAATTGATAAGAAAGCTTTAACGAATGTCATTTTAAATGATGGCTCAAAACCAGTGGATTATTTAGTACCAAAAGGTTTAGCAGCTGGACCAGACGGTAAAGATTTCGCAGAAACGTTTAAAAATGGTTTAAAACAAGACTCTAAAAAGGCAGCGGCAGCCTGGGAAGAAGCGAAAAAAGAACTTGGAAAAGATCAAGTAACAATAGAGCTATTAAATTATGATACTGGTAATGCGAAAAAAGTTGGGGAGTATGTAAAAGATCAAGTTGAAAAGAATTTAAAGGGTGTAACAGTAAATATTAAACTTCAGCCATTTAAGCAAAAGCTAAAATTAGAATCAGACCAAGATTATGATTTCTCATATGGCGGCTGGAATCCAGATTATGCGGATCCGATGACATATCTTGATATGTTTGAGACAAAAAATTCGCAGAACCAGATGAGCTACTCAAATTCAAAATATGATGACATTATTAATAAAAGTAAGACGGAATGGATGGCTGATGCAAAAAAACGTTGGACAGAGTTAGGGAAAGCAGAAAAATTGTTACTTGAAGAAGATGTAGCGCTCGTACCTTTATATCAAAGTGGTAGATCGTATGTTATGAAACCAAATGTAAAGGGAATTGTGAAACATAATATTAGTCCGGAATATAGTTTCAAATGGGCGTATGTAGAAGAGAAATAGTAAAAGGAAAAAGCGTTTTCAAGTTGCAACATTGCACTTGAAAATGCTTTTTTTCTGTGCACTATTTTTTTCTGGATGAATATATGTATTATAGAAAACTTGAAGGAGAATCCCATGAAGCGAAACACATACATCGATTTCCTAGCTTATTACGGAATAGGAAGTGCTCATCCTGGTGGCTTTACGTTAACAAAACAATTGTTAGCACACCTGCCTTTTAAATATGGAGCGAATGTCCTTGAGATAGGTTGCGGTACGGGGAAAACAGCAGCGTATATGACAAGGGAATTTGGTTATAAAGTAACAACGGTTGAAAAGAATGAAATTATGATTCAAAAGGCAAAAGATAGATGGTTGTTTGAAGGGTTAGATATACAATTAATTGAAGGAAATATAGAGAATTTACCGTGTTTGAATAACTCATTTGAGTTCGTACTTGGAGAATCAATCATCGCTTTTACAGACAAAGAAAGGGTTATCTCGGAGTGTTATCGTGTATTACAGCAGGATGGTAAGCTTGTTGTCATTGAAATGATTATTGATAGGCACATTGATAAGGGTGAGGAAGAAAAAATCGTCCAATTATATGGCATGAAAGAACTATTAACTGAGAATGAGTGGGTACAATTATTTCAGAAAGCAAATTTTAAAAGAATCACAATTGCTGGCGGTGGCACGATTGCAGAAACGATCTCTGGCTATGTAGAAGAGCCAGAATGGAATGTATCCTCACATATTCCGAATGAGTTATATGAGGCGTGGG
The DNA here is from genome assembly GCF_900108285.1 of Bacillus sp. ok061. Taxonomy (NCBI): domain Bacteria; kingdom Bacillati; phylum Bacillota; class Bacilli; order Caryophanales; family Bacillaceae; genus Bacillus; species Bacillus sp. ok061. Next base: position 34,544 of record NZ_FNUW01000002.1, read on the forward strand.
TACAGCATGAAAATGTACGGCTTATGTACCAACACATTTTAGGGTATCGTATTTTTATATGTGAAAAATAAAGAAAAAGAGTTGGCTAAAGGTAGTCAACTCTTTACTATGTTAAATGAAAAATAATGCAGCTAATGTAATTCCGAAGATGAAACCAAATCCGAGTTCAACACCCCAGCCACAACCGCCGCCACCCCAGCCGCCGCCACCACAACTACCGCAACCACGGCCACCACATCCGCAACTGCTGAATCCACCACCGCATCCAAATCCGCAACTATCACATCTGCTAAGGCCGCCGCAAAGGTCACAACCACCGTTTGCATAAGCATCATAGTATCCGAATCCTGAATCAAAAGATGAGCGCTGTTGCACCGGTTCGATCCATACAGAGTTTTGTGTCAAATCGATTATTTTACCTAAATGTATACGGCCATCACGGTCTTCAATCCGAACAACTTTTCCGAAATAACGTTGGCATGTATCATAACATTTTTGTCTATGCATATTCTTTCCTCCTTCCGCATTACAGTAATACGATATGTAAGGGGGACAAGTGCGGCTTGTACGAATGCCCTATCTATCATAATTGTTATAGGAAAGGGGAAATATAAGAAGAGGATATATAAGGAGGAAAAGGCATGAAATCTACAGATCAGTTTCAGACATACGAAGTACCATGGGAAGATTTTATTGAAGCGTTACGAGAGGAAATGAAGAAGCAAGTAGGGGCAGATATTATTGATACAGTAGTTTGCAATTTAGAAGATGGTTTTGAAGTGTATACATATGTGCAGGGGGATTTAGATTTTGAATATAAGGAAGCGCTTGAGAGCAAATACGGAAGTGATGCGAAGACACCTAATGTGTTAACGATAATGTTATTAGCTAGTATTTATAATACAGGTGAAGAGAATATACGCTTGCATGCGGATAATAAAGAGAATCCGATTGTTGAAGTGTATGTAAAGCAATGAAACACGCTGTGAAAGGCGTGTTTTTTATTTGTCACGCTATTTGTGGGCAGTAAGACCCCCACCTCAAAATTCAGCGGAAGCAAAGAAGTTAGGTAGGGGATCTACTGCCCGTAAATGCCCGATTGGTGAAGGCTAATAATCAGTGGGGGATGAACAAAACCCCATTGATTCAAGTTTCACTTTATATGATAAAATATTAGAAAATTGAGAAAGAAGGTGAAGGATTGGGAATTAAACATCTTAATTTAACAGTTACAGATGTAACAGCAGCTAGAGAGTTTTTAGAGAGGTATTTTGGTTTAATTTGTAGTGGAACAAGGGGGAATGCCTTTACAGTTATGCGTGATAATGATGGATTTATACTAACGTTAATGAAAGGAAAAGAAGTTCAGTATCCAAAAACATTTCATGTAGGATTTCCACAAGAAAGTGAAGAACAAGTAGATAAGATAAATCAAAGATTGAAGGAAGATGGATTTTTGGTCGAGCCTCCTAAGCATGCCCATGCGTATACGTTTTACGTTGAAGCACCTGGTGGATTTACAATAGAAGTGATGTGTTAAGTCAAAAATCAAACTTTTTGTTATGTGTTTTTAAAATAAAAAGTAGGAAAAGTCTGTTTTAAGTGTGGAGCTTAAACAGGCTTTTTTACTTATATAATTGGATAGAGAATGCTAGAAGGAATATTACCAAGTGTCTGATCTGTTTACATAATAAAGTTATGGTGGGTTAGTTGTCCTAAAATACAAGTCATATATCTTGTTTCCTCTCATAAATTTAAACATAGGAATTTGTCTACAAAGGTGGCGAAGCCTCATCATGAAAATCCGAATTTGTGCCACGTTCATGTTGTTTCTATTTATATGTTTACCTTTATCAGCTTTTGCAAAAGGAGAGGAGGCAAAGGAAAGGGTCGTTTCACTTGTATATGACGATTCGGGCAGCATGAGAAATAACGATCGCTGGAAATATGCCAATTATGCTTTGCAAAGTTTAGTTGCGCTATTAGATGAAAAAGATAAATTTTCTTACGTTCCAATGAGTAAGCCGAATGATCCATTAAACATTTCGTTAACGAAGGATAAAAGGCAAACAGAAATTGAGGGAATTGGAGCGTGGAAAACGTATTTAAATACTCCATTTAGCGCGGTAGAAACGGCGATGCAATCTATAAAAAAGGAAGCAGATATAGATGGAAAACGTGAATTTTGGCTTATTGTATTAACTGACGGGGCATTTAATGATTTAGAGAAAGATAAGGTTGGCGGAAAAGAACAAATTTTGCAGAAATTAGCCCAGTTTAAGAAAGAAATGGATGCAAAAAAAATATCGTTACATCCAGTCTTAATTACGATGGAAGAAGATTTAGGACAACAAGAAAAAGAACAATTAAACACGTTCAAAGAAATATGGAAGAAAGAGATAAATGGTGTTACGATGCCGTCAAGCGGAGAAGATGGCATTGTAAAAAGTGTAAATCAAGTGGCAGCATTAGTTGCAAATCGTGATCCATTCTCCTCTGTTGAATCGATTGTAAAAACGAAAGTAGTGGGGAAAAGAGTAGAGATTACAACACCGTTTCCATTAAAGCGTATGACGCTTGTACGACAATCGCCTTCTCTGCCCGATTATCAGGTCACACAAATTTCTAAACCATTACAATTACAATCTTCTTTTTCCATACATGCACCAGGAGAAGCAAAATTGTTCGGAAATATAGTTCATATAAGTACGGAAAATCAGGAAGTTATTAAACCAGGAACTTATACGATAGAAGTGGACCAGGACATTGAGAAAGAAGGACTACAAGTACTAGTTGAACCGGCGCTTAATTATACGGTTTCTACTTATGACAAAGATGATAGTAGTCAAAAAAATGTAGAGGAAATGTACGAAGGTGTTACTGCTGTTATTGAAGCGAAGCCTACGGAGTTGCCAGTTCAGTCTTCTTACTTTCAGGCAGAAGTAGAAATAGACGGAAAACAATATCCGATGAAGTGGGATGATAAAAGGCATGTGTTTTATTACGAAACTAAGCTTGGTAAAGGGTTAGTACGCGGGAAAGTTCATATGAATATAAAGGGGTTTTATAGACAGACGAAAGAATTTAAAATTGAAACAGCTGAGAAACCAAAATTATCACTTCAAACTGTTACAAAAGATTATGAAGAAAAAGTGACAAATTTAGAGAATAGTAAACCATTTGTTTTGCAGCCACAGTTAGATGGTAAGCCGATGACAGAAGAAGCTGTAAAAAAACTATTAAAATCTACTGGTGTCACATCTAAACAATCAATCAATTATGAAATAACGCAACATGGAAATCAGATCTATGTTTATCCTCGTCCCTATTACTCCGACACATTTAATTTTACAGATACCGGCACCGTAGAAGCTACCATCGTAATGCAGGATTCAAAATTACAAGAAGTAAAGAAAAACATAATATTCCATATTCAAGATGCTCCGTTTTATGAAAAATATGCGCTTATTTTTAAGTTTGTCATTCCTATCACTTTATTACTACTAGTAGTAGGAATCATTGTTTTAGGATGGATTGTTCGGCCAAGATTTCACCGGAAAGCACTACTGTATTATGAATGGGATCAAGAGGTAGCGAAAGATTGGCTATATCAATCTGAACCAGAATTACTTCGAAATAAATGGTGGAACCATTATTTTGGTATCCCATTTAGAGCAGAAAGAAAAACAGTGCAATCCGTTACGTTTATAGCGAAGAAAGGTTCGAAATCTGTCTTTGTAGCGAAAGAATCACAAGTAGTTGGAATGATTATTGATGGGATGTTTATAACAAAGGATGAAGTAGGAATGGAACATAAGACACTATATCCAAATGAACTTTTACTAATTGATAGGGGATATGGTAAGGAGATTTACAAGTACGAATGTGAATAGTAGATAGGGAAAAGAAGGGGATGGAGTATTGATTCTCTTTCCCTTTTTTCAAACAAGCAAGAATAGGAAGGTGGTTCACATGACATTACAAGTTCCAACAATATTAATTGGTTTAGGTGGAATCGGTAGTACTGTGACGCATCAAATATATGAAAAATTGCCTGAAGAGCGCCGGAAAAAGGTAGCAATGCACGTATTTGATACAGATGTGAATACATTGAGTAAATTTGATCATATTCGAAAGTTTAAGACACAAACGAGTTCTAGTAAAACGCCCAGGGAGTATATTGCAGGAGATCCAACAATCCCAGAGTGGTTTCCGATGGATCCGACTATACTTGATAAACCATTAACAGAAGGAGCAGGACAGTTACGCGTCATTTCACGTTTAGCGTTACGTGCTGCGATGAAAGAAGATAAATTAACGTCCTTTTGGCAAGAAATTGAGAAAATTTTTCCGGTTACAAGTGATCAAACAGAATATGGTGTGCGTGTCATTATAGTAACATCACTAGCAGGCGGAACAGGTTCGGGGATGTTTCTGCAAATTGCATTATATTTACGTGAAATGCTTCGGAAGAAATTGCAGCATCATAACATTTTAATACGCGGTGCGTTTTTAATGCCGGATGTTTTAGTAAAGACGAGAACAGTTAGTGCGAAAGAGTTTGAAACGGTGCAAGCGAACGGCTATGCATCGTTAAAAGAATTACATGCTATTACACTCGGTTCTACTGGGGAATTATCAAAACGCGGCGGTGTAACAATTGAATTAGAGTATCGCCCTGATCAAGTAGATGAAGACGGAAGAACGAATCATACAATTAAACAACATCATTTACCGTACAATTATTGTTTCTTATACGATTACGAAAACCTACATGGACACCATTTACACAATTTATCAGACTATATGGAACAGATGGCAAATACGATTTATTTACAGTTATTTAGCCCGATGTCCACAAGTCATTTTGCGCAGGAAGACAATCAAATTCAGCAATTGGCAGAATCGAGCGGAAAAGGGCGATATTGCGGAGCAGGAACGGCAAAGCTCATTTATCCATATGAACACGTGTTAAAATATTGTGCTTTAAAATGGGCTGTGCAAGGTTTAGATGAATCGTGGCTACATTTAGATCAACTATTTCAAGAGAAGAAGCAAAGATATGACCAAGATGTAAAACGTGGTATGCAGCGTGAAAAACCTGAACGTGGCAAAAGTTATTTAGAGGATTTGGAACATCTTGCTACCCGTCCAGAGCAAGCGCATATTTTCTATAGACAAATGTATAATGAAACGCGTGAAGGAGCAGAGGGTGGTAAGCTTGGAGTTGCGAAATCAAAACTATTTTTAGAGGCAGTAGAAAGTTATGTACAACGTACGGTGCAAAAAGATGAGGAATTAAATCGTCTGCAACATGAGTGTAAAATTTCAGCTGCGAAACTGAAAATGATGGAACAAATGAAAGGTGAAGTAGCAAGAGTGGATCATGCGGTTCGTTTATATGCCTATGCGATTCCGAGCCGTGTACATGAACATGTAACGACACTTTTATATGACATGATTGAATCAGATCGCTTTTCACCAAGTGGTTCTGAAGGGCAGTCCTATCAATTAAATACATGGTTTTTAAAAAAAACAGATCCAGTTCACCCAGTAGCAGCACGTTTTATGTTATATGAAATTCGAAAGCAGTTAGTAGAAAAAATGAATCGACTACATGAAAATAATGAACAAAAGCGTAATGTAATTCAAAACTACGATAAAAAATTTAATGTGGGTAATATTGATGGGACGGTAACGGCTGTACGCCGAGTGGAAATTGCTCAACAACAAGGCTGGTTTGGAAAAATGATTAATAATCAGCAACGTTTATTCAAAAGAGAATTTGAAGACATCGTAACGCAATATGTACACAAATTAAATGAATATCGAAAAGAAATGCTATTAGAACTTGTATATCAATCGCTATATCAAGCAGTGAATAAAATGATTCAATATTGGGAAAGATTTTTTGATAATTTACATGAAACACGTGAAAATTTACTGTTCGAAATCCAAAAGCGCAGTAAGGAATTTGAAGGAAAAACAAACCCGACGAATGTATATGTATTAGCTGAGGAACAGCTGCAAGAAAAGATATGGCAAGATATGCAGCAACATTTAAATTTAGGTGTATTACCGAAAGATATATCAGCGGAAATTTATATGAGTTTGTACGGGGAATATTGTCGTGATGCGAAAACAGAAGAGATTCAGTCGAAAAAGGTAGAGGATTTCTACCGCGAACATATACTGAGCTATTGTTATGACGAACTGCAAGTACGCTATCGTGATAAATTAGAACTGAATATTATTGAAGCGTTGCGAAAAGAAGCAGATTATAAGAAACGTGATCGCGATGAATACGTTCGTGAAAAAATTGAAGACCTGTTCCATTTAGCGAGTCCATTCGTTCCGAAAGTTGCTCATCATAGGGAATTACAATATTGGGGTATACATCCTTCTTTAAAGAAAGAGCTGCAAGAGGAATTAATTCAAGAAATGTTTAAAGAAAAAGATACAGTACATGAAGCCTTTTCACCATTTGAAGTGATCTGTTATCGAGCGCATTATGGCTTATCGCTGCAAGACTTTCCTAAATTATCATCAGGACATATTTCAAACGGATTTATGAATGATAAAGGTGACTATTTCCAATCGTATTATCGCCGTGTAAACAAATTAAATAGTAAAAAATCTAGTTTAACGCCGCATTTGGATAAGTATTGGCACTTACCAGCCTTTATGCCAGATTTAAACGCGACTCAAACAAAATTAGATTATGATAAATGTAATCGTGCATTACTATACGCATATATGTATCGCTGGATTAGTTTAGTTGCTGTTGATGGACAGTTTGTGTATCAATATAACGGTGTAGGACGTAGCTTTTTAATTCAGTCGATGGGGAAAAATATTTCAAGCGAAAGTTATAAATTACACAGAGCGTTGCTTCATAATCCGTTTATTTATGAAAACATCTTGTCACGATTTGAAGAAGAGCAAGAAAAGGCGATGATACAAGGTGGACATTTATATACACATCCGTTCGTATTAGGAGCCCAAGATGTAAGATGGCTTAGAAAAGAACATGTCCACAATCTTTTAGATATGATTTTAATGTATGACCGTGAAGCGAAGTATGATCCGACGTTAGAAGAAACATCAGATGAATTATTAAGACTATTCCTTGATGAAATCGAGTTGTATTTCCAGAACTATTACGGTACAGGTGCTGATATGGTGGCAAAGAAAGAAAAAGAAATGTTTATTAAACAATTGTGGGATCGCTCGCATGCGAAAGGATATGTAGATCCAAATAGCGCTCCGTATAAAAAATGGCAAAATTTATTAAGTGTTCAAGATGAAGAAGAAACGCCAAAAACGAATGTATAATGAATGAAAAGGGAATCCTTAAAAGTGGTAATACAACTTTAGAAAAGAGGGATTCTGATGCCGTTTTTAGGAAGTGTATATCAAATATTTGGGTTATATCCGGAACTTTATTATGGGATGATTTCAGCGGAGCTGCAAGAGGAAGCTCAGAAGGAGCATCTTGAAAATAGTAGTGCAGAAGCTGAAGTGGAAGAATAAAAAAAGTGCAGATGAAAATCTGCACTTTTTTGTTAGTATTAAAATGGTGACATAACCCCAAACGAATTATTATTTTTAAATAATAATTCGTTTGGGGTTATTATGATTTTTATTGCATTGTATGTAATGAAAATTGTATGAAAATCAATGTAATAAAATGCGTATGAATATTAAGTTGGAAAACAACAATGTTTTCGAGAAAATAATTATGTATAAAAATAACATTTGATACATAATTAACTGATTATTTTTGAGTGATTTATTATTGACAATATAATTAATTGTATGATAAATTCAATCAGCATTCTTAATGGTTTTTTGGTACGATTAATATTTTGAAAATTCAATACGACATAAAAAGATTGATTTTTCTGTTTTTTTGAGGTGGTTACTAAGTCTATAGGGGAAGTGAACTATGTATATTTTTATTTTTAAAATAGAACAGTAATAAAGAATGTAACAAGTAAGAGATAAACTTGAAAAAGAGGTTTTAAAGAATGAGTCTTTTCATAAAGAAAGCAATGGATGAAGAAAAGAAAAAAGTATTGAATCAAACTTTAGGAGCGATTGATCTAACTCTTTTAGGTATTGGAGCAATTATTGGTACAGGTATTTTCGTATTAACTGGTATTGTAGCAGCGAAACATGCTGGTCCGGCGATTGTATTATCTTTTGTATTAGCGGCAATTATATGTGCATGTGTGGCTTTCTGTTATGCTGAATTTGCATCTACAGTTCCAGTTTCGGGAAGTGTATATTCATATACATATATGACACTAGGTGAGATTTTTGCATTTATAGTTGGCTGGTGTGTTATGCTGGAGTATTTATTAGCGACTTCTGCGGTTGCAGCAGGCTGGTCAGCATATTTTCAGTCATTGCTACTAGGTTTTAATATTCACATTCCTACGATTTTTGCTTCGGCACCAGGAATGGGGAAGGGTGGAATCATTGATTTACCAGCAGTTCTTATTATTTTAGTTGTTACATTTTTATTAAGCCGTGGTGCAAAAGAAAGTGCACGAATAAATAATATAATGGTTATTATTAAACTGGCTGTTATTGTAGGATTTATTGTTGTAGGGACACAATATGTAAGACCAGAGAATTGGCAACCATTTCTACCGTTTGGTTTTCACGGTGTGGTAGGGGGCGCTGCTACTGTATTTTTTGCTTTTTTAGGATTTGATGCAGTTGCAACAGCCGCAGAAGAAGTGAAGCGTCCACAACGTAACGTGCCAATTGGGCTACTTGTTTCCTTGTTCATTTGTACCGTTCTATATGTAGGTGTTTCATTCGTGTTAACTGGAATGGTTCCGTTTACGGAATTAAATGTTGCTGATCCGGTTGCATATGCGTTGCGCACTGTAGGAGAAGATAGAATTGCTGGGTTGTTATCGGTGGGAGCGATAGCAGGGCTAACAACAGTTCTGTTAGTAGCTATGTTTGCATTTGTTCGTGTATCTTACTCGATGAGTCGAGATGGATTGTTACCACAAAGACTTTCAAGTGTCCATAAACGTTTACAAACTCCATTTTTTAATACGTGGGTTACAGGTATACTAGCAGCTTTATTAGCAGGATTAGTGGATTTGAATTTATTAGCTAATTTAGTGAATATGGGAACGATAACAGCGTTTGTGTTTGTATCTATAGCTGTCATTGTATTAAGAAAGACACATCCTAATATGAAGAGGCCATTCCGTGCTCCTCTAGTACCTTTTTTACCTATCGTTTCGATAGTAAGTTGTATATATTTAGCTTTGAATCTTTCTAAGCTTACTTTAATTAGTTTTGTTGCATGGATTATAATAGGTGTTTTCATATATTTTGTATATGCTAAAAAACATAGTAATGTTAGAAATAGAAATAAAGTATAGTCCATTGAAATAATACTTGTAATGGAAATGCAAACACGCTACTTATTCATATAAGAACAAGTAGCGTGTTTTTGCTATTTAATAATCCCATTTTCTAAAATTTTAATAGTTGGTGCGACTTTCACATTAGCTTTTGAAAAGGCACTCGGCCAATCATCTTCAACTTGTTTCCATTCTTTATAGTGAAATGCTCTCGCATAATCACCAAATCCAAATGGATCAAGTTGCTGTTTTTGAATGTTGTGGATTAGATCGTTTAAATCTTTGTTTAGCTGTTTTGTAATAAGAGAAGTTAATTTCTTTCTATCTTTGTCTATATCCATGTTGAATGTAAGTTCAGATACGGAAACTTTAAAATCCATTGCAATATTAAATTTGAAGTGTTTATCGTTATAGCCTGTGTGAATGTCACGATTCATGCTAAGAACATTTATTGTTGCGAAATCTTTGCCGTCTGTATCTTTTAAATCACTATTATTTTCAACTTGAGTAGAAGGGATCTTCATTGTAAGAGAAACTGGTGTATTGGCCTTCTTTTGTAATAGAAGAAGGAGGGCACTTTCATATCGATTTAAAGACATCTTATAGATTCCGCGAGAAGTTAATAGTGCGGAACCGGTAACGATAATATCTTTCTTTCCTTTTTTTATTTCTGAGATAGCAGGTGTTATACCTTTATTAAAAGTTTGTCTATGAAATTCATGGAATGTCGTAAACACGGTCCGATTGTATAGTTTATTCGTATTAATTAAATCTGTTAAATATTCAGGAAGAGCAGGCTTATCTTTGAAATTATTATATATAACAGAAGAAATGGGGCCATCTACTGCAACCATGCGCATATTTCCTGTATTTTTAGGGTCGCGATACCAAACATCCAGATAAGGCATAGCTCCTTCTTGTTTTAAAAAATTCGTGCTAAACAATATGAGCTGTAACTTTTCTGTGGACACTAAACCGCTGCTTGAACTGTTAAACGTATCTTTTGCTTCTCGAGGTGTATGTACTTTCGCTTCATGAATTTCGTACTTTTTCTCTACATCTTCATTAAAAATAGGATTTACGTGATACACAATTAATTTTCCTTTTGCTTTTGCGTCAAAACCGTAAATTAATGAGATGGATTGTTTTTCTAAATCAAGCCGATCTTCACAACCTACTAAAAAAATTATGAGAAAACAAAATATAATAAAATGAATAAAGCGTCTCATTTAAACTTTTCTCCTTTTCCAATGCTGATAAAGTGTCATGTATAAGAGAAATACAACTGGGAATAGAAAAACGATAAAATAACTAGCAGTTCCCCAAAATTCCCGCAACGCACTTATCTGATAAGAAGAAGGGATATAAAAGAATAAGATGAAAATACACCCGAATAATAAAAAATAAATAGGTAATGAACTCCCTTTTTTGTTAAGTAATTGATTAATTCCATCTGAAGCAGTGAAAATATAAGGAATACAGGAATCAAAAATAATAAAGAGATAAAATGACAAAAAGATAATTTCAAATCGCTCAAGAAATGAGAAATGAAACGGTGTAACAAGAGAAAGAGTCGGCCATAAAAACTTTGTTATACCATCTGGACTAAAATAAATAAAAGAAACGAACGTGATTTGAAGATAAATAAATAACGTAATCAAATTCGCAATAATAATTCCTTTTTTTGCAGATGCTTTGTTAGTTAAATAAGGATAAAGGACAAATGCAAACTCGAATCCGAGAAACGCAATGATAGTTGATTTCACGGTGTTTAGAATTGGTAGCCATCCTTCCTTGATGAGAGGAAGAAGATATATGAAATACCCATCTTTAAGAGGAATAAATAATAATAATGGCATCCAAAGTGTAAAGATGACAGTAAAAACAGCAAAACGACTAATAATAAGTGCCCCTTTACATGCAAGCATAAGCATTGGAATAGATAACAAAATCATAATTAAAGACATAGGAGATCTAGGTAAAATCCAAATATGAATAACGTATAAGAGGGAAAAAATTAAGGAAACAGCTGCGAGTACGGCATATAAAATCCAAAAAATCATTACTACTCTTCCTAGCCATTTTCCAAGATAGCGTATCAGCACATCAAGTAAAGTATATCCTGGATGTTTTTCCATGATTTTTACAATACATAGACTGACTAAAGTAGTAATGACACATCCGATAATAATAGACATCCAGCCATCTGTATTCGCTCCTTGTGCAACTTCACGCGGAAGTGTAAGTACGCCGAACCCGACTTGAACACCACTAATAGTTAAAATGTATTGAAATAAAGTGATCTCCCTCTTTGCACGTTTTGTCACTTATTCTCCTCCTTTTCCTCAACATCTCTTTGCCGGTTATCTTGTTTTAATTGTAGAGATAGTGGCCGTTTCTTCATAATTTTCCATGGGAAACGTACAAGGGTATCTTTTAAATCCGAAGCATATGACGGAGAAAAAGGACTACCATATGGCACACCAAGTGATTCCATAGAAAGAATATGGATGATAATAATTGCCATTCCAACCATAATTCCAATGACGCCAAATAAAGAGGCGGCTATCATCATTGGGAATCGAAGAAGCCGAATTCCTGCTGACATTTCTAAGTTGGGAATAATGAAGGAGGCAACCGCAGTAATTGATACGACGATAACCATAACGTTACTAACAATCCCAGCTTGAACCGCAGCTTGTCCAATTACAATTCCTCCTACGACGCCGATTGTTTGTCCAACAGGCCCAGGAAGCCGAATCGCTGCTTCTCGGAGCATTTCGAGAACTAATTCCATTAATAAAGCTTCTAATATGGGGGGAAAAGGAATTTTGGCTCGAGATTCTCCAATCGTTAACAACAATTTGAGCGGAATCACTTCATAATGGAAGGAAATCATAGCAATATAAAGAGCTGGAGCAAATATTGCAATAAATAGCCCAGTGAAACGAAGGAGTCGTATAAAAGATGGAATCATAGGTCTGAAGCTGTAATCATCTATCGTCTGGAAAAAGGATGAAAAGGTCATAGGTCCTATTAATACGCCTGGTGAGCGATCTACAACAACAGCAATTCTCCCATTCAAAATATGATGTGCCGTTGTGTCAGGACGTTCAGTGATAGACAATTGTGGGAAGAGAGTATAAGAATTATCTTCAACAAATCCTTCTAATTCACCGGTAGTAAGAATAGCATCTACTTTGATTGATTCGATGCGGCATGCCATATCTTGTACAATATCTTCGTTTGCAACATCTGCAAGATAAAGTAAAAAAACTTTAGAGGTTGCTCGTTCGCCAACAGTGAATTCTTTCACTTTTAATTCGCGATTTGGAATATAGCGACGAATAAGTGCGATACTATCACTTGCCACTTCATTAAATCCTTCGTGTGAGCTTTTTATGGAAGTCTCTGTTGTAGGTTCTTCAATACTCCTTTTTGGCGCCGCTTGTGTATCTAGTTCTAAAGCTGATAATTGACCGTTTATAAATAAAATACTTTTGCCATGTAAGAGAGATTGCTCAATGTCTATCCACTTCTGAACTTTTTTAATATTCCCTATAGAAACAGAAGATTCCCAAAAATCATCTTCATTCCATTCTTTAAATAAGAGAGGCCGAAGAATATCTACATTAATAACAGTTTTATCTACAAGTCCTTCCATATATATAAGAGCAGCTTCTTTTCCGTTTTTTAACGGGAAAGTGCGTGTAATTAATTCTGGAATACCACTAAATAATTTGGATAAGTGTTTAAGATTAAGCGGCATGGAGGAAGAAATTTCTTTATTTAATACAGTTTCAGATTGCTCGTGTGTAGAGAAAGATTTTTCGCCCTTTATCCATTTTCGAAAAGATCCCATATATTCACCTTATTCCTCGTTGAACTTTATATGGGTTATTATGGATAGTTACATACAGACATATGCGCAGTTTAAAATTTATATTGTATATTTGTACATTTAACGCTATAATTATAGTGTTAAAGATGGAATCGTGATATGACCTGTTATGAATCTATCGTTTTATTTATGAATAAATGGATTGGTATTTTAGCAAGATGTGCTAATAAACTACTCCACCATGATGATAGCGTGCCAAAAATATGGTGCGTATATTTTCGTGGTGGAGTTTTTTTATTCTCAAAAAGGGGGAAAGACCATGAATGACAACATGGTTCATATTACAATTGACGGAAAAAAGTATACAGCGGAGCCTGGTTCGACGATATTGGGTGTTATTAATGAGAACGGGATTGAACATCCGCAAATTTGTTACGTGCCAGAAGTAGATCCTATTCAAACATGTGACACTTGTATTGTAGAAGTTGACGGAAAGTTAATGCGTTCTTGTTCGACGATAGCAACGGAAGGTATGAACATTGAACGTGCTTCTGTTGGCGCAAAAGAAGCACAAACAGAGGCGATGGATCGGTTACTAGAAAATCATTTATTATACTGTACAGTATGTGACAACAACAATGGGAACTGTAAACTGCATAATACAGCAGAATTAATGGAAATCGAACATCAAAAATATCCTTATGAACCGAAAGTTGATGTAAGTGAAGTTGATATGACGCATCCGTTTTATCGCTATGACCCTAATCAATGTATTGCATGTGGTCAATGCGTTGAGGTGTGTCAAAACTTACAAGTAAATGAAACGTTATCGATAGACTGGGAAGCGGAACGCCCACGAGTTATTTGGGATGAAGGAGTAAATATTAATGATTCTTCATGCGTTAGCTGTGGTCAATGTGTAACGATTTGCCCTTGTAACGCTTTAATGGAGAAAACGATGCTCGGTGAAGCTGGATTTATGACGGGATTAAAGCCAGATATTCTTGAACCGATGGTAGATTTAATTAAAGAAGTTGAGCCTGGGTATAGCGGTATTTTTGCGGTATCAGAAGTGGAAGCGGCTATGCGTGATACTCGTACGAAGAAAACGAAAACAGTATGTACATTTTGTGGTGTAGGTTGTTCATTTGAAGTGTGGACGAAGGGGCGTAAAATCCTTAAAGTACAGCCATCTTCAGATGCACCAGTTAACGCAATTTCCACTTGTGTAAAAGGGAAATTTGGTTGGGATTTCGTAAATTCTAAAGAACGAATTACAAAACCTTTAATTCGTAAAAATGGAACGTTTGTTGAATCTACATGGGAAGAAGCACTGAATGTAGTTGCAAATAAATTAGGCGCTATTAAAGAAGAGTACGGTAAAGGTTCTATCGGATTTATTTCTTCCTCTAAAATTACAAATGAAGACAATTATGTAATTCAAAAATTAGCTCGACAAGTATTTGGAACGAATAATATTGATAACTGCTCACGTTATTGCCAATCACCAGCAACGGATGGTTTGTTCCGTACAATTGGTATGGGCGGTGATGCCGGAACGATTAAAGATATTGCGCAATCTGGTCTTGTTATTATTGTAGGATGTAATCCAACGGAAGGTCATCCTGTTCTAGCTACACGTATTAAACGTTCACATAAATTACACGGACAAAAGTTAATTGTAGCTGATCTTCGTAAAACCGAAATGGCAGAGCGATCAGATGTCTTTATTAGTCCAAAACAAGGAACAGATCAAGTTTGGTTAATGGCTGTTACGAAATATATGATTGATCAAGGTTGGCATGATCAGGAATTTATTAATGAGAATGTAAACTTCTTTGAAGATTTCAAAGAAAGCCTAGAAGAATATACACTTGAATATGCAGAAGAAGTAACAGGTATTTCAAAAGAAACACTTATTCAAATGGCTGAAATGATTCGTGATGCAGATGGTACATGTATCCTTTGGGGTATGGGGGTAACGCAAAATACAGGTGGTTCTGATACTTCCGCTGCAATTTCAAACTTACTTCTTGCGACAGGGAACTATCGTCGTTCAGGAGCAGGTGCATACCCACTTCGAGGTCACAATAATGTACAAGGTGCTTGTGATATGGGTACTTTACCAGGATGGCTTCCAGGATATCAGCACGTTACTAACGAAATGGAACGTGCGAAATTTGAAACTGCTTACGGAGTGAAAATTGATAGTGAACCAGGTCTTAATAATATTGAAATGCTTCACGCAATTGACGAAGGAAAAATGAAAGCAATGTATCTTGTCGGAGAAGATATGGCTCTTGTAGATTCTAATGCAAATCATGTACATGAAGTGTTATCGAGCCTTGATTTCTTCGTTGTGCAAGATGTTTTCCTTTCTAAAACTGCTCAGTATGCAGATGTTGTATTACCAGCAGCGCCATCTCTTGAGAAAGAAGGTACTTTCACAAATACAGAGCGCCGTGTCCAAAGATTATATCAAGTTCTTCCTACGCTAGGAGACGCGAAACCAGACTGGTGGATCGTCCAGGAAGTTGCGAATAAACTAGGTGCAAACTGGAATTATAGCCACCCAAGTGAAATCTTTGCTGAAATGGCAAGTTTATCACCATTGTTCTCGCAAGCGAGCTATGAAGTGCTTGAAGGATGGAACAGTTTCCATTGGGGAAGTTTTGATGGAACGAATACACCACTTCTGTTCCAAGATGGATTTAACTTCCCAGATAAAAAAGCTCGTTTTGCGATTGCTGACTGGGTACGTCCAGCTGAATTTCCAGCCGAGTTTGACCTTCACATTAACAACGGTCGTATGCTTGAGCATTTCCATGAAGGGAATATGACAAATAAATCAACAGGTATTCAAACGAAAGTACCTGGTGTTTTCGTTGAAATCTCTCCAGACCTTGCAAAAGAACGTGGCGTAAAAACAGGTTCGTTAGTTCGTCTTGTCTCTCCTTTTGGAGCATTAAAATTACGTGCACTCGTTACAGATCGTGTAAAAGCGAATGAGTTATATTTACCGATGAACTCTACAGATAACGAAACAGCAATTAATTTCTTAACAGGTCCTGCTGTGGACGTACGTACGAATACACCTGCGTATAAACAAACGAAAGTACGTATGGAAGTGTTAGAAGTTGATGGCGAAAATCCGATGCCAAAAGCGAACCCACGCAATAAAAAACGTCACCCTCAAGCTGGCATTGAGGTACATCGTAAGTGGGCACGTCCAGGGTATGTGCATTTAACGGATAAGTAGGAGGAGAAAACTATGGCTGCACCTATAAAAATGATTCAAAAACAAGAATTAACTGAGGAAGAAATAAAACAGCAAAAATTAGATGATTTAAAAGAGCTTCTAACTAATAATGAAGAAGCTCTAAATCAGATGTTTAATATAGTAGGGGAATTAAATGACATTGGAATGCTAGAAGCTGCAAATTCTATGCTAAAAGCGAAAGAACCAATTGCAAAGATTGTTCTAGGTCAAGTAACTCGTGAGCCTGTTACAAATTTAATTAATAATATGATGGGCGCTGCAGGTGCGTTAACTGAACTTGACCCAGAACTTACGAAAAAGCTTATAGGTAGTTTATTAGTCGGGCTAGAAGAAGGTAATGAACATCTAGAAAGTAATAAAAAAGTAGGGGTATTCGATCTTATGAAAGTATTGAAAGACCCAGATATTAACCGTGCTATCGGGTTTGGGCTTCATTTCTTAAAAGGTATGGGGAAAGGGTTAAAAGACGAATAAACTTCATGAAGTGAACCTTTTCGCCCAAATATTTGTACGAAATAGTTTGGGCGGAAGGCTCATTTTGGTAAAATATATAATAAAGTAAAATGAGGCTTTTGGGAGGTATGATTGTATGTCAAAAAAAGTACATGAATTTAATGATATGATACGAAAACTTCGAAAGGAACTTTTCGGAAAAGGACCAGAACGAATTCATACTGTTTTTGCAGAAAATATGGCTATAGCGACTCTTTATGGAAACTTAACACCTACTGAAAAATTCATTTCAAGTACGATGGACGGTGCGGAAATGGTTCATATGGCTAGAACGAAAATGATTCAAGAAGTGTATGCTGCGAATTCCCGTGAACATTTGGAGGAACTTGTTGGAGCGAAATTAGTGAATTTGTTTTCAGATATGAAAGTAGAAGAAGATATTGCAGTTTCGGTATTTGTTTTTGATAAAAATATAACGTGAGAGAAGGATACTGATCGTGAAACCGATACAGGTAGAAAGAGAAATCTTTCGTTATGAACAAGGGGCATTTAAACATATAGAGGACAGCATTGTAACAGAGTTTCCTGTCACCATTAAAATGAACGGACAGGAGTTTGTTACAATGGTTAGTACTCCAGAATATATAGAAGATATGGTGATAGGCTTCTTAGCGTCTGAAGGAATCATTCGGAAGTATGAGGATATTGATAGCATATGGGTACAGGAAAAAGAAGGATTTGTACATGTAACAACGACAAAAGTAAATCCGTATTATGAACAAATGCAGAATAAACGATATATTACGTCTTGTTGTGGTATGAGTAGGCAAGGATTTGTTTTTGCCAATGATGCACTAAGTGCAAAAAAAATGCAGGGTGTCCATGTACAGGTTGCGGCAGAGGATTGTTTTCGGTTAATGAAAGAAATGCAGCAATCTGCGGATACGTTTCATCATACTGGCGGGGTTCATAATGCAGCTTTATGTGATGTGAATGGTATTATTTTAAGCCGAATGGATATTGGTAGGCATAATGCACTAGACAAAATTTACGGTTATTGTTTAAGAAACGATATTTCTATAAAAGATAAAATCATTGTTTTTAGTGGTCGTATTTCTTCGGAAATATTATTGAAAGTTGCAAAAATCGGTTGTGAAATTATACTATCAAAATCAGCTCCAACTGAGTTAGCTTTGCAACTAGCGGAAGATTTAGGTATTACGGCAATAGGATTTATTCGTAATCACGCCTTAAATGTATATACCCATTCAGAACGTGTTTTAAATATAAAATAAAAGTGAGGCAATGAAGATGAAATCAGTTACATTAGACAAGTTGCAACGTCCGTTAAAGGATTTACGTATTTCAGTTACTGACCGCTGTAATTTTCGTTGTCGGTATTGTATGCCAGAAGAAATATTTGGTCCTGATTACTCGTTTTTGTCTAATGACAAAATTTTATCTTTTGATGAAATTGAAAGGATAACTCGTATTTTCGTATCTTTAGGTGTGAGAAAATTACGGATTACTGGCGGGGAACCGTTACTTCGAAGAGATCTTCCGCAGCTTATTGAGCGGCTTCATAAAATAGATGGTGTGGAAGATATCGGTTTAACAACAAATGGTTCACTACTGAAAAAGTTTGCTCCTGATTTATATAAGGCGGGACTATCACGTGTAACAGTTAGTTTAGATTCCCTGGAAGAAGAGCGGTTTTTCTATTTAAATGGTAATAGGAGCAAAGTGCAAAGGGTTCTGGAAGGAATACAGGCTGCAGCTGAAGTTGGAATGAAAATTAAAATAAACATGGTCGTTCAAAAGGGAAAAAACGAACAGGACATCTTGCAGATGGCGCAATATTTTAAGGAAAACAAGCATATTCTTCGTTTTATTGAGTATATGGACGTTGGAAATTATAATGGGTGGGATTTAAAAGAGGTCGTCTCTAAACAAGAAATAGTAGATACGATTCATCAAGTTATGCCGTTAGAACGGATAGAAGCAAATTATTCTGGTGAAGTGGCTACTAGGTATCGTTATATAGGAAGCGATGAGGAAATAGGTATTATTTCATCAGTAACAGATTCTTTTTGCTCATCATGTACGAGAGCTCGTATTTCTGCAGAAGGAAAATTATATACTTGCTTATTTGCTTCTAAAGGAAATGATTTAAGAGAATTGCTTCGTTCTGAACATACAGATGAGGACATTACAGATGTAGTACGCGATATATGGAATAATAGGGAAGATCGTTATTCAGATGAACGCTTAAATCATACAAATAAGAAAACAATACCTAAAATTGAAATGTCACATATCGGTGGTTAATATATAAAGCTAGCGTCATAGTGAAAAATGGAAAATTTACAAGAGTTGTGGATTTTCTATTTTATAGTAAAAGTGATGATTGATATCTCTGTAAAAGATGTGCAGAGAAATTAAGCAGCATTCAAAAACCTTTATTTTGAGGAGGTTTTTTGAAGCTGCTTTTTTATTTGGAGAAAATGGAGGAATGGGTAATGGCATTTCATAAGCCGGAACAAATTGCTGAGCTTGTCATTGAGGCCGGTGTTCAAAAAGTAAGACAGACATTGCCAGCGATGCTTATTCTCGGTTTTTTAGGAGGAGCGTTTATTGCGATAGGTTTTTTACTTAACATTCGAGTTTTAGGGAATTTACCTGAGCGCTGGGGGAGTCTAGTGAATGTTTTAGGAGGAGCAGTATTTCCTGTTGGACTCATGCTCGTAGTATTAGCAGGAGGAGAATTAATTACGGGAAATATGATGTCACTGTCTATGGCGCTTTATGCAAAGAAAATTACATTGATAAGTGTACTGAATAACTGGGTTTGGATTACTCTCATGAATTTTATTGGGGCAATTTTCGTTGCGTATTGCTTTGGACATCTTGGTGGATTAACAGAGGGAGAGTATTTAAATAAAACGGTAGCGATAGCGGAAGGGAAGTTACATGAATCATTTGGGAGAACTTTAATTTTAGCAATTGGTTGTAATTGGCTCGTTTGTCTTGCTCTTTGGCTCGCTTACGGGACGAGTGATTTTGTCGGAAAAATCATCGGAATTTGGATTCCAATTATGGCATTTGTAGTGATTGGATTTCAGCAAGTAGTAGCAAATATGTTTGTCATTTCCGCTGTTATTTTTGCTGGTCATCTAACGTGGATGGATTTGGCTAAAAATTTTGTTCCTGTTTTTATTGGAAATGTAATTGGAGGAGCTGGGTTTGTTGGTTTTGCTTACTTTGCTTGTTATCAGAAACAACATTCTAATATGAAATAGAGTTCTTGAGAGGAAGGGTATGTAATGGCTGATCGGTATTCACGACAACAGTTGTTCAAACCAATTGGGAGTAAAGGACAAGAAAAAATTCGAAATAAACATGTGTTAATTGTAGGGGCAGGCGCATTAGGAAGTGCAAGTGCCGAAAGTTTCGTACGTGCAGGTGTTGGCAAGTTGACGATTATTGATCGTGACTACGTTGAATGGAGTAATTTACAAAGGCAACAATTGTACTCTGAACAAGATGCGAGAGAGAAAATGCCGAAAGCAATTGCTGCAAAAAATCGGTTAGAACAAATTAATTCGGAAGTACAAATACATGCTTTCGTAATGGATGCAACTTCAGAAAATATGGAAGGTCTATTAAAAAATGTAGATGTAATCATTGATGCAACAGATAATTTTGATATTCGATTTGTAATAAATGATTTATCACAAAAACATAATATTCCTTGG
The DNA here is from genome assembly GCF_900108285.1 of Bacillus sp. ok061. Taxonomy (NCBI): domain Bacteria; kingdom Bacillati; phylum Bacillota; class Bacilli; order Caryophanales; family Bacillaceae; genus Bacillus; species Bacillus sp. ok061. The sequence goes on from NZ_FNUW01000002.1 coordinate 55,268, forward strand.
GTATATGGTTCTTGCGTTGGATCGTATGGTATGAGTTATACAATTATTCCGCAAGAGACACCGTGTTTACATTGTATGCTGAAAAATATTCCTGTTACAGGTGTGACATGTGATACCGCTGGAATTATTAGCCCGACTGTTCAAATCGTCGCAGCATATCAAGTGGCAGAAGCACTCAAAATTTTAGTGGAAGATTTCTCAGCAATTAGCAAAACATTTTTCATGTTTGATATATGGAGTAATCAAAATCATTTTATAAAATTAGGGAAAATAAAAACAGACGCTTGTCTCTCATGCGGTTTGAATCGAACTTATCCTTATTTATCATACGAAAATCAAACGAAAGCAGCTGTTTTATGCGGAAGAAATACAGTTCAAATTAGAACAGTAGACAATAGGAAATACAATTTTGATGATATAGAAAAAGTATTACAAAAACTGGGGAAAGTAGATCGGAATCCGTATTTACTATCTTGCCAATTCGATGATTACCGCATCGTTGTTTTTCGGGATGGTCGTGTTTTTATTCATGGTACAAATGATATTTCGAAAGCGAAACAACTATATTATCGCGTATTCGGCTAATAGAAAGGGTTGTCAACAATGGAAAGAAGAGTAGCAATTACGGTTGAAGAAGCTGTTCGTAAAGTGATGGGATTTGCTGATAAAGGCTTAAAGGAGCTATTACCGATTGAATTAGCTTATGGGCGTATATTAGCAGAGGATTTAGTAGCTGACCATGATGTACCGTCATTTAATCGTTCGCCGTATGATGGATTTGCTATTAGAGCAGAAGATACTAATTTAGCAAGTTATGAAACGCCAATTGTATTTGAAGTAGTGGGTGAAATTGGTGCAGGATCGCTATTCCATGAGAAAGTAGGTCCGTTTCAAGCAGTTCGAATTATGACGGGAGCACAAATTCCGAATGGGTGTGATGCAATCGTTATGTTAGAGCTGACTCGTCAATATGAGGAGGCAGGCAACAATTACATGGAAGTGAAGCGATCATTCAAAACAGGCGACAATATTTCTTTTCAAGGTGAAGATGCTCGTAAAGGAACGGTTCTTGCAAAGAAAGGATCGTACATTAATCCAGGTATTTCAGCTCTTCTTGCTACATTCGGTTATAGTGAAGTACCAGTTGCGAGAAAGCCTGTAATTGGACTGTTAGCAACTGGGAGTGAATTACTGGATGTCAATGATTCATTACAGCCAGGGAAAATCCGAAATAGTAATACGTATATGATATTGTCTCAAATTCGAAGAGCAGGCGGCAGAGTAAAATGTTTTGGGAAGTTTAGTGATGATTTTAATACGTGTTTTACAGCTGTGAAAGAAGCGCTTGGCCAAGTAGATATGTTAATTACAACGGGCGGTGTATCAGTAGGAGATTACGATTATTTACCAGCTATTTACGAAAAGCTAGGTGCCTCTGTTCTTTTCAATAAAGTTGCAATGCGGCCAGGAAGTGTTACGACTGTAGCGCAATTACATGGCAAGTTATTATTTGGTTTATCAGGAAATCCATCTGCTTGTTACGTAGGATTTGAATTGTTTGTAAGGCCTTGTGTTCGGACGTATATGTTTAGTGAAAAAGCACATATGAAAAGAGAAAAAGCGTTATTAGGAGAAGATTTTCTAAAACCAAATCCATTTACAAGATTTGTGCGAGCAAAACTGACATATAAAGAAGGGCAATTAATTGCTTATCCGTCAGGGTTTGATAAATCTAGCTCGGTTTCTTCCCTAGCAGAGACAAATATATTTATTGTACTTCCAGGTGGTACGAGAGGTTATAAAAAAGATATGTTCGTAGATATTCTCTTGCTGGAAGATAATGAAGGTAGTGAATGGCCTTGGACATTTTATAAAGTGAGAGGTGTTTCTAATGGGACAAGCACTATTTGAAATCGTAGATATTCCGATTTTAGTTGAAGCAGTAACGAATAAAGTCGCAAGAAGAGAAGCAGGTGCAATTACAACATTTATTGGTACCGTGAGAGAACTTACAAAAGGAAAACGAACGCTACATTTAGAGTACGAAGCATATAAACCGATGGCAGTAAAACAACTTACAAGAATTGGTAAAGAAATAAATGAAAAGTGGCCGGACGCAATAGTAGCAATTACGCACCGTGTAGGGCGGCTAGAAATCATGGATATTGCGGTAGTCATTGCAGTTTCATCACCGCATCGTAAAGTAGCGTATGAAGTGAATGAATACGCGATTGAACGTATAAAACAAATCGTCCCAATTTGGAAAAAAGAATTTTGGGAAGATGGAACGATGTGGATTGGAGACCAGCTTGAAAATACGGCATATCCAGAAGGAAAACCGAAGAAGGAAGAATGAGAAGATGATTACAATTTTATTGTTCGCAAATTTGCGTGAGGAAGTCGGATCGGATCGATTCGTAATTTTAGAAGAACAAGAAATGACAGTTCAGCAAGTAAAAGAATGGCTGAAAGCAAGTTATAGTTTACAATCGCTTGATAAAGTGATGGTGGCTGTGAATGAAGAGTTTGTAACAAATGAAGAGATGATAAAAGCTGGAGATATAGTCGCATTAATCCCGCCTGTTAGCGGGGGATAATAAGCTTTTTCGCCAAGAAAATGTTGTATATAAATTCGAATACGAGAAAGGATGAGTGCTATGATTACGCAAGAACAAATAATGAATGCATTAAAACATGTAGAGGATCCGGAGTTACACAAAAGTATTGTAGAATTAAATATGGTTAGAAATATACAAATGAATGGAACAGAGGTTAAACTTGAAGTAGTGCTAACGATTCAAGGTTGTCCATTAAAGGCAAAAATTCAACAAGATGTGGAAGAGTCTCTTCAGGCAGTTGGTGCATCTAAGGTAGATTTGAAATTTGGTTCTATGACACAAGAAGAACGAGCTGCGCTAACAGAGAAGTTAAAGAGAAATAGTAGAACAGAAACTGGTATGCCGAGCATGCTTCGCCTTGATTCAGGGGTACGATTTATTACTGTAACGAGTGGTAAAGGTGGAGTTGGGAAATCAACAGTGACAATTAATCTTGCAACTGCTTTAGCTCGTATGGGCAAAAAAGTGGGGATATTAGATGCAGATATATATGGTTTTAGCATTCCAGCTATGATGGAAACGAATCAAAAACCGACGATGATTGATCAAACAGCAATTCCGGTCGTTAGTCACGGTGTTAAAATTATGTCGATGGGATTTTTTACGGAAGGAAATAACCCGGTTATGTGGCGCGGACCGATGTTAAATAAATGGATTCAAAATTTCCTTGCGAATACGCACTGGGGAGAATTAGATTATTTACTTCTTGATTTACCACCTGGTACAGGAGATGTTGCTATTGATGTTGCAGCAATGATCCCGCAGGCGCAAGAAATTATCGTTACAACACCACACAATGTAGCTTCGTTCGTAGCATCTAGAGTAGGTGTTATGGCAAAGCATACGAAACACAAGATTTTAGGGATTGTAGAAAATATGGCTTATTATGAAGAGCAAGATGGATCGAAAAACTATCTCTTCGGAAAAGGTGGCGGCGAAATGCTTGCAGAACAATTGCAAACAGAAGTAATTGCCAAAATACCTTTTGCAAAACGTGAAGAAAATAACGGTTCATCTGTATATGATGAAGATTCTCTTGTTGGAGAAGTGTTTACATCGTTAGCTGAGGATATTATTTATAGAGGATAGAGGGGGAAGTTTAGTATGGCGTGTAACATTGATCATTCTATTGAAGATGTGATGAATAAGCTTGAAAGTCAAAAGGATTTTTTACCGGAAGTGATTTTTAAAGAGTTAAAGGGATTTTTGCAAGGGAATCATTCACAGGAAATATTAAATGATGTCTTTCATCTTCTAAAGAAGTATGACTTAGTGAGTGAAGAAGAACGAGAGACGAGAAATACTAAATTATTGCTGATTATAAAATAAATACGCTTTGGCTTTTGTTTTTTTGCAGAAGGGGTGAATGTAATGAATATGAAAAAGATGATTGAAATGGTAGAAGCAACTAAAGTGACTGACGAAGAATTATCGATTTCTACTTTACATCAAAAGCTTGTGAAGTTGTATAGTCAAAAAGATTGTGCAGAGTATACAGAGTTATTAAAATATATTTTATCATTATCCGTGCAGCTGAAGCTGAATCTCGTATTGAAATATTTTGGTGTGCGTCCGGTTGTTGCTGCAGACGAGCGTATGCAATTTCAAGAGATATTTAAATGCTTAGCTAAGAAAGATGAGAATGGGGAATGTTTTCTAAATTTTGTTTCTTTATATGTAGGGCTAATTGTAGTTCTTCATTTTGATGAGAAAGTGATTGAGAGCAGTTTTTTTGATGATATGGTAGTGGGTGAATGTAATGAAATATAAGATTTTGCTCATAACATTTTTCTATTTAAATGCTTTAATTGCGATTTTAGTTGGTTATGTAAATATGAAGGTAACTAATTAAGAAAAAGGAATGAAACTAGTTTAATAAAAAGAGTTCTTCAGTTGTTTCCGTCGTTTTTTCGTGTTACCATTAAGCGAATTTTTCATAAGGAGAGAAAGCGATGAAATGGATTTATTTTCTTATTATTAACGTTATAGCTTTTAGCCTTATGGGGCTTGATAAACGAAAAGCAAAGAAGAAACAGTGGAGAACGCCAGAAAGTACGTTGTTTTTATCAGCGGCAGCTGGGGGAGCAGTTGGAGCTTGGATCGGTATGTATATGTTTCATCATAAAACTCATAAAAAGAAATTTGTTTTCGGCATACCGTTACTTGTTGTAATAACGGTATATTTATTATTCGTTGTATGAGAAATGTCGAAAGAAATGCAGATTGATTATTGGTAAAGTGAGTATGTGAGACCGTATAATGGAGAAAAAATGAGAAGAGGAGAAAAAGGAAGATGGGGAGTCAATCAGCAGAGCAAAAAAAAGGGATACTATATGCGGCTGGTGCTTATACGATGTGGGGAATTCTACCGATTTATTGGAAATGGGTTGAGGAAGTTCCAGCAGATGAAATATTAGCACACCGCATCGTTTGGGCGTTTGTTTTTATGTTACTTGTATTAGGTGTTACGAAGAGGTTTCGCCAGTTTATTGGGGAATTTGTGAATCTTTTTAAACGACCTAAATTATTAATGTCATTAACAATAGCTTCAGTCTTGATTAGCGGAAACTGGTTTGTTTACATATGGGCCGTTAATCATAATCATGTTATTGAAGCGAGTCTTGGCTATTATATTAATCCGCTTATTAGTATTTTACTTGGTACAGTCGTTTTAAAGGAAAAGTTAAACTTTTGGCAATATGTTGCAGTTGGTTTAGCAGGAGTAGGGGTTGTCATTTTAACAGTACGTTTCGGATCTATTCCGTGGGTTTCTCTTTCACTTGCCTTTTCATTTGGATTATACGGATTAACGAAAAAACTGTTAAACTATGATGCTACAATTGGACTTACGATGGAAACGATGTTAGTGACACCGTTTGCAATCATTTACCTTGTTATGACAGGAGCACATGGTTTCGGCTCATTTGGATCTATTTCAATGTTATCAACGTTACTTTTAATAGGAGCAGGTATTGTAACAGCATTACCACTATTTTATTTTGCAAAAGGAGCACAACTTATTCCGCTTTATATGGTGGGATTTTTACAATATATTGCGCCAACAATTAGCTTAATTTTAGGTGTATTTGTATTTGGTGAACATTTCACATCTACACATATGATTGCATTTTTCTGTATATGGGTTGCTTTATTTGTATTCTCGGTAGCGAAAACCAAGTTTTTAGTGCAGAAACAACCGAAATTTATAAAAAATAAATCAGCAAAAGTATCATAATGCGTAGTATTTTCTACGCATTTTTCTTTATACTTATATTATATAGAATTTCCATTATAGTCAGTAAGGAGCTGAGAACATGGAAACAATTTTACATAATGATCCGCTTATGGCAGCTGTAATTTCATGGTTTTTAGCACAATTAACGAAAGTAGTCTTTAAATTAGTTAAAACGGGTGAATTTGATTTTGCAAAGTTTTTTGCTTCAGGTGGGATGCCAAGTTCTCATGCTTCAACAGTTACAGCGCTTGCTACAGGAGTTGGAGTAGTGGAAGGTGTGGAAAGCTCGATGTTTGCGGTTGCTGCTATTTTTGCCATTATTGTTATGTATGATGCTTCAGGAGTAAGGCTTGCAGTAAGTAAACAAGCAAAAATATTGAATGACTTTTTTCATGGTAGAGAAACAGAATATAAGAAGTTAAACGAACTTGTTGGGCATACACCGTATGAAGTAGTAGTCGGTGCTTTATTAGGGATTATTGTCGGAGTAGGATATTGTTTATGAGCAGAACATTTTATATGTTCTGCTTTTCTTTGTTTTTATACATATTCAGCTACCTTTTTGAATATCGTTATACGGATTTCGAAAGGGTGGGTGAGTAACTTGTTATTATATGAAAAAGTGCATGAAGAAATAGCGAGAAGAACAACTGCACTTCAAACGATGCAACGGCAAGATGGTACTTGGCGGTTTTGTTTTGAAGGAGCGCCACTAACAGATTGTCATATGATTTTTTTATTAAAATTATTAGGTAGAGATAAAGAGATAGAACCGTTTGTAAAAAGATTAGCATCACTCCAAACAAATGAAGGAACATGGAAATTGTATGAAGATGAAGTGGGTGGTAATTTATCTGCTACAATTCAATCTTATGCTGCCTTACTTGCATCGGAAAAATATACAAAAGAAGATGCGAATATGAAGCGAGCGGAAATGTTTATAAATGAGCGCGGGGGGGTGGCGCGTGCTCATTTTATGACGAAGTTTTTATTAGCGGTTCATGGAGAATATGAATATCCTTCTCTCTTTCATTTGCCAACACCAATTATGTTTCTGCAGAATGATTCCCCCCTCAGTATATTTGAATTGAGTAGCTCAGCACGTATTCATTTAATTCCGATGATGTTGTGTTTAAATAAAAGATTTCGAGTAGGGAAAAAGTTATTGCCAAATTTAAATCACATTGCAGGCGGGGGCGGAGAATGGTTTCGGGAGGACCGATCTCCAGTTTTTCAAACGTTATTAAGTGAGGTGAAGAAAATTATAACGTATCCACTTTCTTTGCATCATAAAGGATATGAGGCAGTAGAACGTTTTATGAAAGAGCGTATTGATGAAAATGGAACATTATATAGTTACGCAACTGCCTCGTTTTATATGATTTATGCTTTACTTGCATTAGGGCATTCTATTCAATCACCAATTATTCAGAAGGCTATAACGGGAATCACATCTTATATATGGAAGATGGAGAGAGGGAGCCATTTGCAAAACTCTCCGTCAACTGTATGGGATACAGCTTTACTCAGTTATGCTTTGCAAGAAGCTCAAGTTCCGAAAGCAAGTAAAGGAATTCAAAATGCATCAGCGTATTTACTAAGAAAACAGCAAACGAAGAAAGTAGATTGGAGTGTACATGCACCGGATCTATTCCCAGGTGGTTGGGGCTTTTCGGATGTGAATACGACGATTCCAGATATTGATGATACAACTGCTGTGTTAAGAGCATTGGCGCGAAGTAGAGGGAACGAAAATGTAGATAATTCTTGGAAGAGAGCGGTTAATTGGGTTAAAGGATTGCAAAATAATGATGGTGGTTGGGGGGCTTTTGAAAAAGGGGTAACGAGCCGTATATTAGCAAATTTACCAATCGAAAATGCAAGTGATATGATTACAGATCCTTCTACACCAGATATTACAGGAAGAGTGCTAGAGTTTTTCGGGACATATGCGCAAAATGAATTGCCCGAGAAACAAAAACAAAGTGCGATAAATTGGTTAATGAATATACAAGAGGAAAATGGATCATGGTATGGGAAATGGGGAATTTGTTATATATATGGTACATGGGCAGTGTTGACTGGTTTACGGTCACTAGGAATACCATCTAGCGATCCATCATTAAAACGAGCAGCTTTATGGCTTGAACATATACAGCATGAAGATGGTGGCTGGGGAGAATCTTGCCAAAGTAGTGTGGAAAAAAGATTTGTTACTTTGCCGTTTAGTACACCATCACAAACGGCATGGGCGTTAGATGCTCTCATTTCGTACTATGAAAAAGAAACACCAGTCATTCGCAAAGGTATTTCATATTTGCTCTCCAACCCTTATGTAAATGAAAAATATCCTACTGGAACAGGTTTACCAGGTGGGTTTTATATTCGTTATCATAGTTATACTCATATATATCCGTTGCTTACCTTGGCTCATTATGCAAAAAAATATAGAAAATAAACCAAGAGATGTCTCTCGGTTTATTTTGTTGGGTAGTAGGTCCCTTTTGAAAAGAATAAGGTTGTGATGTACCTTATTTTTCGGTTGATTGGCGTTTTTGACGTGCATCAGCGGCATTTGCACGTGCGTTTGCTTCTAAGTCATTGTGGTCAGCGAGTTCGCGAGAGAACTCAACATCAATGCCATCAGTTGCTTTGTTTTGTTTGAAATTCTTTTTGTTCATTCGACACAATCTCCTTGCACTTTATCCCGCATAACGGGTAGTAAAATTCCCACCTCAAAATTCAGATGGAACAAAGAAGCTAGGTGGGAGATTAACTGCCAGTAAATGCCCGATTGGTGAGGGCTGATAATCAGTGGGGATGAACAAACTTCCCACTGATTAAAGTTTCACTTTATGCGACGTTGCAAAGTTAGTTTGACACAAATAGACTTTTTTATACAAAGAGGAAATGGAAAGCAAGGAGCCGAAATATACAGTATAAGTAATAGAAATGGGGGATAGGAATGGAGTTTTTAAATGGGAAAACAGCTGTTGTAACAGGAGCTGCACAGGGAATTGGAAAAGAGATTGCAAGGGTTTATGCAAAACTAGGGGCGAAAGTATTAATTAGCGATGTAAATGAAGAGAATCTACAAAAAACGACACGTGAGTTATCAGATGAAGGATATGAAGTGTGCTCATATCGATGTGATGTGAGTAATCAAAATGAAGCAAAGTCGTTAATTGAATATGGGGTTCAAAAATTTGGTACATTACATATTTTGGTGAATAATGCTGGAATTACAAGAGACGCAATGTTACATAAAATGGAGAAGTCTGCTTGGGAACAAGTATTACAAGTGAACTTAACTGGAGTTTTTTATTGTATGCAACCAGCGCTTCTTTACATGAGACAACAAGGGTATGGACGCATTATTAATATATCTTCAATTAGTAGAGAAGGAAACATAGGTCAAGCAAATTATGCGGCTACAAAGGCAGGAGTTGTAGGTTTAACGAAAACAGCAGCGAAAGAAGTTGGAAGTTTCGGTATTACTTGTAATGCGATTTGTCCGGGGTTTATGGATACAGATATGACCAAAACGATACCAGATAAAGTGAAAGAAAAGATGGTTGGCGCTATTCCAGTTGGTAGAATTGGAACGCCAGAAGATATTGCGAACGCAGCAGCCTTTTTAGCATCAGAATACGCATCCTATATTACAGGTGAAGTATTAAATGTGAGCGGAGGACTGCAAGTTTAAAGGAATACATAATGAAAAGAACCTGACCAGGTAAGTCAGGTTCTTTCTCATTAATTTAAGTTAAGCCAAACGCTCTTCACTTCTGTATAGTTATTTAATGCGTAAGACCCCATTTCACGGCCGAGGCCAGATTGTTTAAATCCTCCAAATGGAGATGCTGCATCAAAGACGTTATAACAGTTTACCCATACTGTACCTGCACGTACTTTACTTGCAACATAGTGTGCAGTTTTAACATTTTCTGTCCATACACCAGCAGCTAAGCCAAATTGCGATTTATTCGCACGTTCAATTACTTCATCAATATCGTTAAACGGTATTGCAGAAATAACTGGACCGAAAATTTCTTCTTTTGCGATCGTCATTTCATCATTTACGTCAGCGAATACTGTAGGAGAAACGAAGTAGCCTTGATCGAATGGATTACTTCCTCCGCAAAGTACTTCAGCGCCTTCTTCAATCCCTTTTTCAATGTAGCCCATTACACGTTTTTGTTGTTCTTCGGAAACGAGAGGACCAATTGTTGTTTCAGGGTTAAGACCAACACCTTGATTTAGTTTTTTAGAATAGAGGACGAGATCAGCCATGACATTATCATACATTTTCTTCGGAACAAATAAGCGTGATCCAGCAGAGCATACTTGTCCTTGGTTAAACATAACACCAGAAAGTGCACCAGGAATCGCGCGAGATAAATCAGCATCTGGCAAGATGATATTTGGTGATTTACCGCCTAACTCAAGTGTAACTCGTTTTAATGATTCGGATGCTTGTCTCATAATTTGTTTACCGACAGGAGTAGAACCGGTAAATGCAATTTTATCAACGAGTGGATGATTAACGAGAGCTTGTCCAGCTGATTCACCAAATCCAGGTACGATATTAATAACACCTTTCGGGAATCCAGCTTCTTCAATTAATTCAGCTAAGTATAGAGCAGATAGTGGAGTTTGTTCTGCAGGTTTTAAAACGATTGTACATCCTGTAGCAAGCGCTGCTCCCATTTTCCACATTGCCATAAGAAGCGGGAAGTTCCAAGGGATAATTTGACCAACGACACCAACAGCTTCATGGCGTGTATAGTTAAAGTAATCACCGGAAACAGGAATTGTTTGACCAACGATTTTCGTAGCCCAGCCAGCGTAATAGCGCATATGCTCAATTGCAAGTGGTATGTCTGCTGCCATTGTTTCACGGATTGGCTTTCCGTTATCTAATGTTTCGAGCTGTGCAAGCTCTTCTTTATGTTCTTCCATTAGATCAGCTAACTTGTACATGAGACGGCTTCGCTCAGCAGTGCTCATACGAGACCAAGGACCTTCGTCAAAAGCCATACGAGCTGCGACTACAGCTTTATGAATATCTTCGCGACCAGCTTCAGAAACGACGGCAAGTGTTTCACCAGTTGCTGGGTTAGGTGTTTTAAATGTTTTTCCGGAAGCGCTTTCAATGAAAGATCCATTCACATATAACTTTTTTGTACCTTGAAGAAACTTTTCTACCTTTTCATGAAGATTTACAGCTAGTTGACTCATTGTATAACCCCCTTGAAAATATAATGTAAACGCAGTACGAGACGGCGCTTATTCCGAAATCAGGGATGCGGAAACTAGATGGAAAGCCTCTAATTAAAATCATAATTAATAAATACTGAAAATTCAAATTTCATTTGTGTTACAATTGTAAAAAATATGTAATGTAAGAGAATCTTCTATATGATTATAAAAAATCCTGCTTGTTTTTGCTTTCTAGTAGGAAAAACTAGAAGAACAATGGTACAATAATACATCGTGAGAGGAGGGGTGAAAATGAAAGATTATCATGATGATCCACGCTTTCGAATAGCCCATAGAGAAGCGTTAATTGGTCTTGGACTTGCTATTATTAATTTTATAATATGGTACGGATTTGCTTATGGGCTTGGTAGTAAAAATCCGAATGAATATACATATGTATTAGGTTTTCCCGCATGGTTTTTTTATAGCTGTATCGTTGGATTTATCGTTATGGTTATTTTACTTAGTTTAGTTGTTCGTTTTGTATTTCAAGATATTTCACTCGATGAGGAAGAAAAAAGTGAGGAATAGTAGATGAATTGGTATGTAATCATTCCAATGATAATTTCGTTTATCGTTGTATTTTTAATTGGTGTATATGCTTCAAGACGCGTGCAAGCGACTGCTCATAATAAATTTTTACAAGAATATTTTCTTGGTGGGCGTGAGCTAGGCGGTTTATTATTAGCGATGACAATGATTGCTACGTACGGTAGTGCAAGTAGCTTTATTGGTGGCCCTGGTATTGCTTACAATATGGGGCTTGGATGGGTACTGTTATCTGCGATTCAAGTTGTAACAGGGTATATCGTTTTAACGGTTATCGGTAAAAAGTTTGCAATTATCGCTAGGAAGATGGAAGCAATTACTCTTATCGATTATTTAAAAGGGAGATACAATAATAAAGCAGTTGTTATACTCTCTGCGTTATGTATTATTATCTTTTTATTTTCAGCGACAGTAGCCCAGTGGGTCGGCGGTGGTCGATTAATCGAGTCACTAACGGGTCTATCGTATACAACAGCACTATTTTTATTTACTTTTTCTGTACTTGTGTACGTATTAATTGGTGGATTTCGTGCAGTTGCTCTATCAGATACATTATTAGGAATCATTATGTTAGTTGGAACAACAATCATTTTAATTGCTACTGTCATTGCTGGTGGTGGAATTGAAAAGATTATGCAGGAACTTGTTCAAATTAATCCAAAGTTAATTACACCATTCGGAGCAGATGGCAGTTTAACAAAATCATATGTTACATCATTTTGGATTTTAATTGGAATTGGCGTTGTAGGCTTACCGCAAATTAGCGTGCGTGCCATGTCTTATAAAAATTCAAAAGCTATGCACCAAGCTTTAATAATTGGAACCGTTGTCGTTGGCACAATTATGATCGGTATGCATTTAACAGGTGTATTTGCAAGAGTAGTACTTCCAGGTATAACGGTACCAGATAAAGTAATGCCGCTACTTGCGATGGAAGTGTTACCACCGTGGTTAGCTGGAGTTTTTTTAGCCGCACCAATGGCAGCGATTATGTCTACAGTAAACTCTTTATTATTACTTGTAAGCTCGTCAATTATTAAAGATATATACGTAAATTACATAAATAAAGATGCAGCAGACAGTACGATAAAAAAAGGAAGTTTGTGGATTACTGGTATTGTAGGACTACTCGTTTATGCAGCGGCGATTAAACCACCAGATTTTTTAATATGGCTAAATTTATTTTCTTTCGGTGGATTAGAAGCAGCATTCATTTGGCCAATCGTATTAGGGTTATATTGGAGAAAAGGAAATGCTACAGGAGCGCTTGCTTCCATTTTCGTTGGAGTAGGTTCATATATGTGTATTCATCTTTTCTATCCAAATCCGTTCGGTATACATACAGTTGTCTTCCCAATTTGTTTTGCATTTATCGCTTATGTTATTGGAAGTATGAGTGCTGTAAAAAAAACAGTATAGGTTAGCTGAAAAACGTAGTCCTTATAAGACTGCGTTTTTTCGTATGAATTTGTTCTTTTTTATTCTGTATATCCACGTTTATTCATAAGTTAATAACAACTGAGGAGATGGAGTTGAGGTCGATGAAAAAAGTGTTATTTTTAGGAGACCCAGGAATTGATGACTCTTTAGCGATTATGTATGGATTGTTGCATCCTGATATTGATATTGTTGGGGTAGTAACGGGATATGGGAATGTAACACAAGAAAAGGCGACAAGTAATGCCGCATATTTATTGCAAATGGCAGGACGGGAAGATATACCTGTTATTAATGGTGCGAAAATTCCTTTATCCGGAGATGTTACAACGTATTATCCAGAAATTCATGGGGCAGACGGTTTAGGACCAATTAAACCTCCAAAAACTTTTTCGCCAAATATAAAGCCTTTTTGTACATTTTTTGATCTTCTTGAAAAATATAAAGGAGAATTAATAATAGTCGATGCTGGTAGATCAACAACATTAGCGACAGCATTTATTTTAGAAAAGCCGATGATGAAGTATGTGAAAGAATATTATATAATGGGCGGTGCTTTCTTAATGCCTGGCAATGTAACACCAGTCGCAGAGGCGAATTTTCATGGTGATCCCATTGCGTCACAACTAGTTATGCAAAATGCCAAAAATGTGACATTAGTGCCACTTAACGTTACATCTGAAGCAATTATTACGCCGGAAATGGTAAAATATATTACGAAACACTCTAAAACGAGTTTTAATAAGTTAATCGAGCCGATATTTACGTATTATTATAAAGCTTATAGAAAGTTAAATCCGAAAATAAAAGGAAGTCCAGTGCATGACGTCGTTACAATGATGGTTGCGGCAAATCCATCCCTTTTAGATTATGTATATCGTCGTGTCGATGTAGATACAGCTGGAATTGCAAAAGGAGAGAGTATTGCTGATTTTCGGCCTCAACCTGATGCAAAAGCATTAAAAAATTGGGTGCGAATTGGTTGGTCGTTACACTATAAAAAGTTTCTTGAGGATTTTGTGAAATTTATGACGTAGACATAATAGGAGCATACAAGTTAAAATAATGGAGATGGTTATTTAAATGACCATCTCCATTATTTTGTTTTTAAATGATAAATAGAGAAGAGTTACACAATAGGAGAGGAATTTTACTTGAAAAAAACTATAGTATGCGCAGTAATTGTGGGTATTTTTGTTTTGCTAATATCGGGTAACTTTTTAGTGAAAAAAGTATGGAGTTCAAATAATGATGATGCACAGTATATTGCATCTTTTATTGAAGAACATAAAGATGAAAAAAATAGTGCGCTTCTAGTAAAGAGAAATGATAAAGTTGTTTATTCTGTAAACCCAAATGTTGTATTGCCAGTTGCTAGTACGATGAAATTAATTGTGGCGCTTGAATATACGAAACAAGTTACTGAAGGGAAAATTGATTCGTCTAGTTTCGTGTCGATTAATGATGTGAATCGCTATTATGTACCGAATACAGATGGTGGTGCACAAGATAGATGGCAAAAGTATTTGGAGAAGACGGGCAAGATAACTGAAGGAGCGGTTTCTTTAGAAGAAGTGGCAAAAGGAATGGTTAAGTTTAGTTCGAATGCAAATGCTGAATACTTAATGGAATTGTTAGGATTAGATAACATCAATCGAAATTTACAAAGTTTATCACTTCCTGCACATCAACCACTATTTCCAATCGTTTCATCTTTGTATATCCCAGGATATTTGCATAAAGAATTACATGTTCCAAAATATAAAATAGAGAAAAAGTTAAAAGAAATGTCTCAAGAGCAATATCGTGAATATGCGATGATTATTCATGAACGCTTAAAGAAGAAGGGACCATTATTACAGAAGGAAATTCCGCTTTATTTAGAGGAACGTTACGACAAAATTTGGTCAGATAGATTACCAGCAGCTTCTGCAAATGATTATATGGTATTACTTCAAAAGGCAAACCATAAAGGTGGCTTGACAGAAGCTGAAGAAAAAGTGTGGGCGAATATCGTTGAAACAGATATGAGCGCTAAAAAATATCGTAAAACATTTAGACATGCAGGGCAAAAAAATGGCTATACGCCATGGACAGTTACAAAAGCAGTTTATGCGATGGATAAACGCGGGAACTGTACAGAAATAGTGTTTTTAGCCAATAATTTAAATGAGGACGACAGTGCAGAAATACGGAAACATTTAGCAAACTTACATTTCCAAGTGTTGCAAAGTGATAAGTATGATGCAACTTTTATTAAATAAACTCGGTGCAGAGAGCACCGAGTTTATTTTTATCCCGCTTTAATGGGCAGTAAGACCCCCACCTCAAAATTCAGGGAAAGCAAAGAAGTTAGGTGGGGGATCAACTGCCCCTAAAAGTCCGATTGGTTCAACTAATAATCAGTGGGGGATGAAGAAAACCCCCACTGATTAAAGTTTCACTTTATGTACAAGCACTTTTTTCCTATCTCTGGGTATGATGGGTAGTAATACTTAGGTGAGAGGGGAAAAGGTGATGAAACAGAGTAAGGAAGAGTTTATAAAGAGTGAAGGCGCTGATTTCCCTGGAAAAACATATGTGGATTGTGTATTACAACATGTATTTGATTTTCAACGAAATTACTTATTGAAAGATATGTTTCAAGTGCATAAAGCACATATTACGATGCTGACTGAAGAAAGTCTAATGAAAAAGGAAGAAGCTAAAGTTATATTAAACGCTCTTAAAAAGGTAGAGGGAATTCCAAAAGATCAATTGCTATATACAAAGCAGCATGAAGATCTCTTTTTTTTAGTCGAACATTTAATTTCTCAAGAAGCGAAATGCCATTTTGTAAGCAATATGCATATTGGTAGAAGTAGAAATGATATGGGGGTAACGATGTATCGCATGAGTTTAAGGCGATATGTATTACGATTAATGGAACATCATTTGGTATTGCAAGAAAGTGTACTGCAACTTGCTGCTGATCATAAGGAAACGATCATGCCAGCTTATACACATACACAACCAGCACAGCCAACAACATTTGGTCATTATACTTTAGCAATTTATGATACGATGCAAAGAGATTTAGAAAGAATGAAAAAAACGTACCAGCTTTTAAATCAGTCTCCAATGGGGGCGGCTGCACTCTCTACAACAAGTTTCCCGATTAAACGAGAACGAGTTGCTCATCTACTTGGATTTACAAATGTAATTGAGAACTCATATGATGCTGTTGCCGGAGCAGATTATTTATTAGAAGTTAGCTCGCTACTTATGGTAATGATGACGAATACGAGTAGATGGATTCATGACTTTTTGTTGTTAGCAACGAAAGAATATGACGGTATTACTATTGCAAAGCCATATGTACAAATAAGTAGCATTATGCCGCAAAAGCGAAATCCAGTTTCCATTGAACATGCCCGTGCGATTACGAGTAGCGCTTTAGGAGAAGCATTTACAGTATTTCAAATGATTCATAATACACCATTTGGTGATATTGTCGATACGGAAGATGACTTGCAGCCATATTTATATAAAGGGATTGAAAAGGCAATTCGTGTTTTTTGTATGATGAATGCAGTGATCCGAACGATGAAAGTAGAAGAAGAAACGTTAAAAAGTCGTTCCTATAAACATGCAATAACGATAACGGATTTCGCCGATGTTTTAACAAAAAATTATGAAATTCCATTTCGGCATGCTCATCATGCAGCAAGTGCTATTGCAAATATGTCATTGGAGCAGAAAAAAGAACTACATGAATTACACTTCAAAGAGGTAAATATGTATTTGCAAGAACATTTTAAAATAAATTTATTAGAAAAAGAGTGGAATGAAATTATATCGCCAGAAGCATTTATTCAAAAAAGAAATGTATACGGTGGACCGAGTAAAAAAGAAATGGAGCGTATGATTAAAAATCGAAAAGAGTCATTTCAAAAAGAAGAAGAGGTATTTGAAAAAGAAAAACAGAGAATTTTACAAGCTGAAACTGATTTGAATATGTTAACTTCGCATAGTATTGAATCGTAAAAGAGGGATTTAATGAATTAATCGCCAATACTTAATGAAACTATAAATAGAGGGAAGAGATTGTCGATGATTCAATTACATGTATACGAAGAGATTCTTAATTTTAAAGAAGAGGTTACACCATTTTTAGAAAAGAATGAGCAGGAAAATAATCTCATATTAGGTGTATTACAAATGGTCCAACAACCGATATTTATGGGGATAGCGAAACAAGGAGAAGAAATTGTAGTTGTATTTCTTCAAACAGAAGAAAAGAAACAAATCATTGTTGCTACGTCTGAAATTGAGGAAGAGGATATCGTGGAACTTGCAAAAAAATTAACAAAAGTATATTCAAATGTTCCTGGATTGATTGGTAATAAGAAAATTGTACAGAAATTAGCGGAAGAGATTGCCGTGTTAGAAAATAAGAAAACGAATGTTGTAATGGAGCAAGGTGTGTATGCATTACAACAAGTTAAGAAGAAGTGGACCGAGGATGGGGCTTTTCGAGAAATAGGTAGTGATGAGCTACTATTAATAGAACAGTGGATTTATCAATTTTGCGAAGATGTGAATCTTCCTATTACGAAAGAAGAAGCAAAACAAACGGCACATACACTAATCATTACTCATCGTTTATTTGGTCTAGAAGTAGACGGAAAACTCGTTTCTGTAGCTGCAAAAACGAGACCAACTAAAAATAATATAACAGTTAATTTTGTATATACGCCGAAAGAAGCAAGGAAAAAGGGATACGCATCTAAGTGTGTAGCGGCACTTAGTCAACGTTTGTTAGATGAAGGTTACAAGACGACTACGTTATATACTGATCTAGCGAATCCGACATCTAATAAAATTTATCAAGAAATCGGTTATGAACAGATTGCGGAGTCTGTGCTCATATTTTTAGAAAAGTAGAACAAAAAGGCGTGCTAAAATAGCACGCCTTTTTGTTATTCATCAATTCTAATAACCTCGCCTTGAGGGAAGTCCTCAGTTTCTAGTAAGTTACGAATAGCTTTCGCAACATATTCAGGTGATAATAGTTTTCCTTCTTCTTTTAATGCAATGAAGCGGTCCGAATTTATGAAATCTTCTTTATTTGTTTCACGAATTTGTGCTTGCATACTTGTATCAACAACACCAGGTGCAAAAGCGACGATTTTTACTGGATATTCTTTTTCTGCTTCCTCGGTTGCTACGCACTGTGTAAACATATTTACACCAGCTTTCGTTGTACAATAAGCGCCCCATCCAAAATAAGGATTTTTTCCTGCACCAGATGAAATGTTTATAACACGTTTAGCTACTTTCCAGTCTTTCGTATGTTTCATAAACGTAGATGTAAGAATCATAGGTGCAAGTAAATTAATGTGAACGTTCGTAATGAATTGTTCGCTTTCAGCTTTTTCAATTGGCTTCATAGGTGCAACTGTACCCGCATTATTAATTAAATGAATAGAGGATACATTGTCTTTTTTAATAGATGAAATGATCTCTTTAAAGTTAGTTTCTAAGTTATGTACATCTTGAAGATCTAGGGAATGAAAAATACAATTGCTGTTATATTGCTCTGCAAGTTTAGTAAGCTTTTTATTTTCTCTTCTAGAAATAGAGATGACAGTTGTATTTTTTTCTAACAATTGCGTGGCAATAGCCTCCCCTAAACCTTGTGAAGTTCCTGTTATAATAACGTAGCGCATAGTTTTATAAACTCCTCTCATATGTGCGGAATTTTGTTGGACAACGTACATCCCATAGGTTGTCTACATTTTATAGTATAGAGCACTTTTTACTATAAATGAAATGAGATGATTGTGTGCCTTTTATAAATCGTTTTACGACAACAGTACCTGGTGCCGTCACGTTCACTGGGAATACGCTGGGACTTAGCCCTACATCACCTGCACCAGGTAATATTTTTGGTACACTTGCTGTGTTTACGACAGTAAATACAGCGCTACAAGTACCAGGATTCCCAGCAGGGACAACAGATGAATGGCAATTGAATTCTTCAAGTGCAATTTTAAATCTTCCAGCGGGAAGCAGTGTGTTATATGCAGAATTAGTTTGGGCTGGTACTTTCCGGACTGATACGGAAGATGTGTTACCATTTTTAAATGATAACATTACATTTACAACGCCAGCAGGAACGTTTTCTGTTACGCCAGATCCTGTTACCGCGCAGCAAGGTTCAGTAGGAAATCAGTTTTATTATGCTCGCTCTGCCAATGTAACGAATCTTGTTAGTGCAGGTGGAGCAGGAACATATACAACGGGTGCTGTGCCAGCTGCAAGAACTTCAGCCGACCCAACAATCAGTCGTTCAGCTGGATGGACGCTTGAGGTTGTGTATCAAAATGCCAGTTTACCACTTCGAAATTTGTCAGTATATGCAGGTCAAGAAATTATTGATGCTTCATCACCACCAGTTGATGCTACTATTTCAGGATTTGCTACTCCAGCTACAGGAGCTGTAACAGGACGAGTGCTCGTAACTGCTCAAGAAGGTGATTCTAACATTGTTGGAGATCAACTTCGCTTTGGACCGAATGCAAATGCTACAGTTGCATTATCCGGCCCGAGAAACCCCGCAAATAATTTCTTTCAGTCACAAATTTGTAACGACATTGGAGAGTTAGATACCACTGGAACGTTTGGAGATTTGAATCAGCCTTTAGGGATAGCTTTAGCCGTTCGAAGACAAGGGTGGGATATTACAAATGTAAATGCCTCTGCATCATTAGTAAATAATCAAACGTCAGCAACGGTTCGATTCGTTACTAATGGAGATGGATATGCTGCAGCTGGTTTTGGGGTTCAAATTGATGCAACGGGGCCAATTATTAATCCTGTTAAATCGGTCAATAGAACAGTTGCAGGAGTTGGAGATATTCTTACCTACACAATTACAGTTCCTAATACAGGTACAGGAAGCGCAGAAAATGTTATATTACAAGACAGTATTCCGAACGGAACGACGTTTGTTACAGGTAGTGTAACAGTAGGTGGAGTAACACAGCCGAATGCGAACCCTGCTAATGGAATTAATTTAGGCACACTCCCAAATAACACGCAAAGAGTTGTTACATTTCAAGTGCGAATAACATCGTTCCCAAACCCAAATCCTATTTCAAATCGTGCAATGGTGTCATATCAATTCCGTCCTTTTGTAGGTAGTCCACCTATTACTAGTATGTCTTCTTCAAATACAGTACAAACGACAGTGAATCAAGCAACTATAAGTATGCAAAAATCTGTAGATTTACAGACCGCAACAATTAATGATGTATTAACGTACACAGTTAATGTCACAAATAATGGAAACGTTACTGCAAACAATGTTCTTTTTGTTGATAGTATACCTGCTGGAACAACATTTGTCGCAAATAGCGTTACAGTGAATGGCGTAGCACGTCCAGGAGCGAATCCAGCAAGTAGTATTAATCTAGGAAGTATTAATGCTTCGCAAACGACTGTAGTGCGCTTTCAAGTTCGAGTAACATCTAATCCTCTTGTCAATCCAATTCCCAATCGTGCAAGTGCAACATTTACCTTTACTCCAGTTCCTGGTCAACAACCAGTTTCAGGGCAAGCGACAAGTAATACTGTAGTTACGACTATCAATATAGCTGATATAAGAACGAGAAAAACAGTGGATAGAGCTTTTGCGACAGTGAATGACGTTCTTACGTACACTGTTACAATTGAAAATACAGGAAATGTACTTGCGACGAACGTTATTTTTCAAGATCCGATTCCAATTGGAACGACATTTATCGCAAATAGTGTGACTGTGGACGGGGTTTTACAACCTGGGGCAAATCCAGCGACTGGGTTTACGGTAGCCAATATATCTCCTGCTGGAAGTAGGACTGTTACATTTCAAGTACGAGTAACATCTACGCCGTCAGGCGGTACGATTGCGAATCGCGGAAATGTGTCTGCTAATTTCGTCGTTATTCCGAACCAGCCGCCAGTGACGATTAATAGACTAACGAATACGGTTGTGACACAAGTTAATACAGGAAGTTTAAATGTAATAAAAGAAGTGAATACAACACAAGCGGCAGTAGGGGACACTTTAACATATACCATTGCCGTTCAAAATACAGGAAACGTTCCGTTAACAAATGTGGTTTTCCAAGACGCCATTTCTACCGCTGTCTCATTTGTTGCAAATTCTGTAACAATTAATGGAGTAACACAAAGTGGATTGAATCCGAATACTGGATTTCCTCTTCCTAATATTCCTGCGGCTCAAACAGTTGTAGTCACATTTGACGTATTAATTGTACAGGATCCAGAAAATGAAGATATTTTAAATCAAGCAAATGTAACAGCAAGTTTTCAAGTGAATCCGAGTGAACCACCCGTAACAATCAATGTTCCGAGTAATATTGTGAATACAACTGTACAATCAGGGAACTTTGAAGTTGTGAAATCAGTGAATACGGATGTTGCAACGGTAGGGGATGTTTTAGTATATACAATTGAAATCATAAATGCAGGTAGTGTACCAGCTACAAATGTATTTTTCCAAGATTCAATTCCGCAAGGGACATTATTTATTGAAAACAGTGTATTTGTTAATGGTGTTTTACAAGAAGGAGTAGATCCAGAACTTGGATTCCCATTAAATGATTTGCCTACTGGCACGAATCTAATTGTTACGTTTGAAGTGTTAATTGATGAAATTCCCCAAGGAAATAATGTTGTAAATAATGCGAATGTCACTGGAGATTTCCTTGTAAATCCAACAGAGCCACCAATTACTGTGACGGTTCCAAGTAATACTGTTATGACAGTTGTGAATTCCTCAGGGCTAAATGTAATGAAGAGTGTAAGTGCTACTGAAGCAGGTGTAGGAGATACACTAACATATACAGTTGCTATACAAAATAGTGGAACGGTAGTAGCGACAAATGTATCATTCCTTGATCCGATTCCATCTGGAACAACGTTTGTAGCGAATAGTGTAACAATAAACGGGACACCTCAACCAGGTTTAAACCCAACAACTGGATTTCCACTTGCTAATATTCCAGTAGGAGGTATGGTGACGGTCACTTTTCAAGTGACAATCACGAGTGTACCACCAAATAGGGCGCTTCCGAATAATGCAAATGTCACTGCCGATTTTCAAGTAAGCCCGTTGCAGCCGCCAATTACAATTGTAACAATTAGTAATACCGTTGTGACACGAGTGAATGTAGGATCAATTAATGTAATAAAAAGTGTAAATACACCACAAGCAGGTGTAGGAGATACGTTAACGTATATGATTCTTATTCAAAATACAGGAACTGTTTCTGCAACGAATATTGTTTTTCAAGATCCAATTCCGTCTGGTACTGCCTTTGTAGCAAATAGTGTGACGATAAATGGAGTCGTACAGCAAGGCGCGGATCCTATGGCAGGTTTCCCGGTACCAAATATTCCGGTCGGGCAAACGGCTACGATTACGTTTCAAGTTACAGTGACGAGTGTTCCGAGCGGTGGAAATATAAGAAACCAATCGAACGTTACTGCAAGTTTTCTTATAAATCCAGCAAACCCTCCAATAACGACTGTTACAAATAGTAATTTTGTAGTGACGCAAGTAAACACAGCACAGTTAAATATACAAAAATCTTCATCTGTACAACAAGCAGCACTTGGAGAAACTTACACGTATTCTGTTGCCATTCGAAATAACGGTACAGTAACAGCAACGAATGTCTCTTTTATTGATCCAATTGCGTTAGAAACAACATTTGTAGCAAATAGTGTAACGATAAATGGAACGCCACAACCTGGATTTGACCCAAATGTTGGTTTCCCACTTCCTAATATTGTAGCTGGAACATCCTTGACAGTAACGTTCCAAGTTACGGTAGTTGCACCGTCTACACGTGGAGCAGTATTAAATACAGCATCTGCTACAGCCACTTTCTTATTAAATCCTTTACAACCACCTGTAACAACAACGAACTCAAGTAATACAACGGTAGTTACAATCCCATTACCTCCTCCTGGTGAAGTAACAGCAACAAAAACAGTTGATGTTGCAACTGGGGCTGTTGGGGATGTATTAACGTATACTGTGCTAATAACGAATGTAGGGATTATCCCTGTTACAGATGTGTTCTTCCAAGATGTCATTCCAGAAGGAACAACATTTGTCGCAAATAGTGTAACGATAGGTGGAGTGCAGCAACTTGGTTTAAATCCAGAAATAGGATTTGCAGTTACGCCATTATTAATTGCTGGTGGAAGTATTGAGGTAACATTCCAAGTGACGATTACAGAAATTCCAGATAATGAAGTCATATTAAATGATGCAGACGTTACATTTACTTCACAACCAAATCCGCAGGAACCACCGATTACGGAAACGATATTAACGAATTTAGTCGTTACGACAATTAATATAGCTTCGATTTTTCCATTGAAACTAGTAGATAAAGAAGTAGCGACTGTAGGAGAAATATTAACGTATGATGTATTGATTTTTAATTTCGGAACAGTGCCAGCGATGAATGTTCAATTTATCGATACTACTTCCACCGGTGTAGCATTTGTACCAGGAAGCGTGAGCATAAACGGGGTACCAGCACCAGGATTAGATCCTTTCATTGGTTTTACAGTTCCAGATATACCTGTAGATGATTTTGTACTCGTCACATATCAGGAAGTGGTTACAAGCATACCAGAAGGTGGAACGATTGTTAACTTTGTAGACGTTACAGCTACTTTTTCTGTAAGTGAAACAGAACCGCCTATTACGGAAACAACGACAAGTAATACGACATTAACAGAAATCAATGAGCCTGGTTTGAATGTTTTAAAATCAGTAAGTCAGCCGGTTGTTGCAGTAGGCGATACAATCACATATACAACAGTTGTTCAAAATACAGGGACAGTGCCAGCAACGAATGTTCAATATAGTGATGTATTACCTTCCTCTATAGCATTCGTGCCGAACAGTGTAACGATAGACGGTGTGTTACAACCTGGATTCAATCCGAATAATGGATTCCCGCTTCCAGATATAAATCCAGGTGAAAGTGTAGAAGTCACATTCCAAGTAACTGTTGTTAGTGTGCCAACAAACGGAACAATTGCCAATACGGCAAATGTAACGGGAAGTTTTGTATTAGTACCAGGAGAACCACCAGTTATAGTAAACCAACCGAGTAATACAACGCTTACAACTGTAAATAGAGGGCAATTTAATGTTATTAAACAAGTAAATAGGGTTGCTACTCTCGTTGGAGATATATTAACGTATACGATTCAAATAACGAATACAGGAACAGTAACAGCTAATGATGTTCAGTTTGTTGATACCATTTCAGCAGGGGCGTCATTTGTACCAAATAGTGTAACGATAAATGGAGCCCCGCAACCAAACTTAAATCCGATTACTGGATTTGGAGTTGGAGATATACCGGTAGGTGAAACAGTTATAGTGACGTTTCAAGCGACAGTTACAAACATCCCGTCATCAGGAACAATTACGAACGTTGCAAATATAACAGGAAGCTTTACTTTAGTGCCAGGAGAGCCACCGGTTGTAGTAACAGAGCCGAGTAATACGACGATAACTAGAGTGAATAGAGGACGATTCAGCGTTATAAAATCTGTAAATAAAGAAGCGACACGATTAGGAGATACGTTAACGTATAGTGTGCAAGTTACAAATACGGGAACGGTAACAGCAACGAATGTTCAGTTTATCGATGTTCCATCACCTAGTTTAGAATTCGTTCCTGGAAGTGTACAAATAAATGGGATTCCGCAAGTAGGTTTAGATCCATTTGTAGGCTTTGCATTGCCTGATCTTGCAGTAGGGGATAGCGTATTAATTACATTTGAAGTAAATGTAATCGCAGTTCCGCCTTCTAGTAGCATTATGAATACAGCAAGAGTAACGGGTGATTTCGAATTGATTCCAGGAGAACCTCCGTCTACAATTACAAATTCAAGTAATACGACGGTTACGCCGGTAAATAGAGGCAGCTTAGATATGCTAAAAGAAGTAGATCATTCAGTTGTTGGCGTAGGAGAAAAGGTAACGTATACTGTTCGTATATTAAATACTGGTACTGCTGATGCAATGAATGTTCAATTTATCGATGTGCTATCTCAGGAAGCTGATTTCGTCCCAAATAGTGTAACGATAAATGGGGTTCCGCAACCGGGGTTAAATCCGCAGATTGGATTTACGATACCTGATATACCAGTTGGTGAGACGGCACTTGTAACATATGAAGCTACGATTACAAGTTTTCCGGATGGTGGAACAGTAGTAAACGTTGCTGGAGCGTTAGCAGAATATATTTTAGTACCAGGAGAGCCGCCAGTTACAGTGATGGACACGAGCAATACAGTTATTGTAACGGTAAATACTGCAATCTTATTTGTTGCAAAAGGAGCAAACTTTGAAGTAGCAATGATAGGGGATGTTGTCACTTACGGAATCGCTGTTATAAATGATAGTACAGTTCCTGTGACCAATATTGTGTTAACAGATATCATTGATCCGAATACGCTATTTATAAATGGTACGGTAACGGTAAATGATGTACCTCTTCCATTTGCTAATCCGAATACTGGTATTCCGTTAGGTGATTTTCAGCCAAATGATGCAGCAATTATTAATTTCCAAGTTGTAATAACAGGAGGGCAAGTAAATAATTTAGTTACAAATACTGCTACAGCGAATGGGCTCGCAACTGTAAATCCGAATGAGCCGCCAGTAGTAGTTGAAGGTGATAGTAATACAGTTGTTATCCCGTTTATTCCTCAAAATGTCTCAACGACAGTCGTAAAAACGGCAGATTTACAGGCAGCAACAATTGGAGATGTCATTACGTTTACGACAGTCATCACAAATACGGGTGATACTGTAATGCAAAATATTCGTTTTCAAGATATGTTAGATAGTAGTGTTCGATTTGTTCCTGGAAGTGTAACGGTTGATAATACGCCAGTGCCGAATGTAAGCCCGGCAGTAGGGTTTCTTATCGGAAGTTTAAATCCTGGTGAAGCAAGGACAGTTTCGTTCCAAGTAGCAGTACAGAGCGCGCCAAATGGTTCAGGAAATTATATAAATCAAGCGAGTATTCGTTTTGAACATCAAGTAGGCACAGTATTGCCACCTGTTACACAAATAGTAGAAAGTAACATAGTTGTCATTCCATTTGTTCCAACGATTGAACAAATTTGCGAAACAAACTTTAATTGCTTAGATAAAATTCCATTTCAATGTTCTCCGTGTAATCATTTGCAAATAAATAAAAAATAAATAAAAAATAAATACAGAAAGAGCATCCTTTTTTCCGGATGCTCTTTCTGTATTTATCATGTAGATTCTTTTTCGGGCGAGGTGAAAAATTCGTCGATTTTGTCGGAGAGTAGTAATGGAATGGCTCCTTTTATAACAGAAATGTCCCAGTCCCACCATGCGAGATTCTCTAGTTTGTCAATCGTTTCTTGCGGGAAACGATATCGAACAAATTTTGCAGGATTACCAGCTACAATTGCATACGGGGGTACGTCTTTTGTAACAACGCTTCTGGCGCCGATAATGGCCCCGTTACCAATTGTAACACCAGATAAAATGCAGGATTGATAACCAATCCATACATCATTGCCGACTACGATATCACCTTTTGAAGAAGGGTGACCAGTAATATGTGCTCCTTCATCAAAAAGTGCATTAAATGGATAAGTTGTTATCCAGTCTGCGCGATGTTCACCGCCAAGTATGAAAACGACTTCTTCTGCTAATGAACAAAACTTACCTATTTTTAATTTTGTTTCATCGTTCCAAGAAAAAATGGTTGGCCCTACTTTACTATAAGTATAATCACCAATATCATATTTATTATATTCAGGTTTTTGATTTAAATATAACACGCTTCTTCAGCCTCCTTTCTCAATTAAGCGATACGTATGGAATATTATATGCAAGATGTAGTAATGTGAACTGTATTTATAGGTGAAATGAACAAAAGGGAGTGGGATGTATGCGATACGAAATGGGTTTATATAATAAACCGTTTCAGTCAATTCAATCAGGAAAAAAAGTATATGAAGTACGCCTATACGATGAAAAACGTCAACTAATAAACAAAGGCGATGAAATCGTATTTACGAATCTTACGACAACAGAAATGATGACGGTAAAAGTAACGGAAATAAAGCGATACGAGAGCTTTAAAGCTATGTATGAACAAATCGATAAAAAATTATTGGATTGTGAAAATGATAGTTTAGAGGAAATGTTAGAAAGTACATACAAAATATATACGAAAGAACAAGAAAAAGAGTGGGAAACAGTCGCGATTCGAATTGAGGTAATAACATGATAAGAAATCGCGGGGCGGCTATCATTGTACAGGAAGGAAAAATCGCTCTTATAAAACGTATTCGAGAAGAGGAAACATATTATGTTTTTCCTGGAGGAGGGATTGAGGAAGGTGAAACGCCTGAAGAAGCAACGAAAAGAGAGGTATACGAAGAATTAGGGGTACATATAAAAGTGGAGCACCTTATTGCAAAGGTAAAATATAAAGGAAATGAATATTATTATGCTGCCTATATTACAGGCGGAGTGTTCGGAAACGGAACAGCTGAGGAATTTCAGCGGGAAGGTAGAGGAAGTTATATTCCGTTATGGATACCGATAAAAGAGTTGGAAAAAGTGAATATAAAACCTTATGAAGTAGTCGGAAATATATTTAATCATTATAAAATATAACGTCTGACAACATACAAAAAAAACCATTGACATAGGCTTCTGATTTAAGTATTGTATTCGAGTATGTTTATAATCAGGAGGTTTATATGAGCAATCAAACTACTACACATCATGTGAAAATGACAACAGCGGATCCATCTGGAATTGGTCTATTTGGATTAGCGATGGTAACACTTGTAGCATCATCTCAAAAGTTAGGCTTAACAGATGGCGTTTCACTTGTATTACCATGGGCAATCTTTTTAGGAGGATTTGCACAAATCTTTGCTTGCATTCACGATGCAAAGCATAACAATACATTCGGTACGACAGCATTTGGTGCGTACGGCCTATTTTGGTTAGGTGTTGGAATGACTTGGTTAATTCAACTTGGAGTATTTGGCGAAAAATTAGCACAAGCTGCAGATTCAAAACAGCTTGGTGTAGCCTTTATCGGATATTTGATTTTCACAATCTTTATGACGATTGGTGCAATGGAAACACATAAAGTATTATTTATGATCTTCGTCCTTATTGATTTCTTATTTATTGGTCTTTCATTAAGTACTTTAGGTGTTATGCCGCACGCAATGCATAATTTAGCAGCATATTCTGAACTTCTTATTTCATTATTATCGTTCTATGGTTCAGCAGCAGCAGTGTTAAATACACACTTCGGAAAAGTTGTTTTACCAGTAGGAAAGCCTTTTGGTATTTTTAAAAAGTAATAAAAAAGCACAGATGATTGTATAGTCATCTGTGCTTTTTTATTTATCCCGCTATTTGCCGAGCAGTAAGACCCCCACCTCAAAATTCAGCGGAAGCAAAGAAGTTAGGTGGGGGCCCTGCTGCCCGTAAAAGTCCGATTGGTTCAACTAATAATGAGTGGGGGATGAACAAACCTCCCACTCATTAAAGTTTCACTTTATTTGAAATAAGTAATGTGAAATGTAAATAAAAGTAGAAAAAATCAATTGAAATTGATTATCATTATTAATATAATGAGAATGAGAATCATTCATTGTTAGAGGGGGATGCCAAAGTGGCAAAAATTTTAATCGCTTATGCAAGTATGTCAGGAAATACAGAGAGTATTGCTGATTTAATTAAAGTTAGTTTAGATGCTTTTGATCATGAAGTAGTATTGCAAGAAATGGAAGGCATGGATGCTGAAGAATTATTAGCTTATGATGGAATCATTTTAGGATCTTATACGTGGGGCGATGGTGAATTACCATTTGAAGCGGAAGATTTTCATGAGGACTTAGAAAATATAGATTTAGCTGGGAAAAAGGTAGCGGTATTCGGATCAGGTGATACGGCGTATGAACTATTTTGTGAAGCGGTAACGATATTTGAAGAGCGTCTTGTAGAACGCGGTGCAGAGCTTGTACAAGAAGGGCTGAAAATTGAATTAGCTCCAGAAGATGAAGAGGATGTTGAAAAATGCAGTAATTTTGCAATTGCATTTGCTGAGAAGTTCTAAGAATGGGAGTGTCAACGTGGAGACAATGTTAAGTGCAACTGCTATTACAAAGTTAAGAGATGGAAAACTGTTGTTAGCTACTACATATAATGGCTTATTTATTGAACAAGACGGAGAATGGAAACGAATTTTAAATGGTTTTCAAAAACGAATTAGGGATTTACATAGCGAAGATAATGTAGTTTATGGTGTAGGTGACGAAGGGATTTTTATTCGTAGTATGAATGGTGGAGAGAACTGGACAATTCAGCGTTTTCCAACAAAAGCAACGAGTTGGAATGTATGTAGCAATGTACAAGGAACTGTCATTGCTCATGGAGAAAAAACGCTGTATCTTTCTAATAATTTCGGTTCGACATGGGAGACTATTCATCCGTTTCTTGAGTATGGCAGTGCGGCACCGTCTATTCGATCGTTATTTTTATATAAGCATTACTTATTTATTGGTACGAAAATACATGCTAAATATGGTGGTGTTTGGCTCTTTGATTTGAAGACACGTAAATTAAAGAGGATTAAAATTACGATGAATCAAATGATCTCCGCGTTGACTTTACACAATTCTTATTTAGTAGCGGCAAGTGGATCGTGCAAGGGAGTTAGCGGGAATATTTCTTATTGTAAAATAGATGAAAGTATTGCGAGTGAAAAAATATATTGGCATACATGTCAAAGTGAGCAGAAAGCAAGTAGTTATTTAGACTTAAGTGTAGATCAACATGTTTTATATACAACTTCAACACAAAATAAGGCGGGTATTAGTAGTGTGTGCCGTGTGCTTCTTGACGAAGGTATTGTTACAGTATGTGATTCAGTTAAAGGGCACGGATGGCGCATTGTTAATCAAAAAGATGGTTATGTAGTAGCCGGATCAGGCGAATTAAAAGCAATGCAGTGGGAACAAAAAATAATTTAAGAAAAAAACTTTACTTTTATTATATTGATATGATATAGTATGTTTAAACCATTTTACTTTTAATAATATAGAGATTTAAATGAGCTGTAACTTCCGAGGAGGATAGCAATGTTAAATCTCCTCAGGGGTTGCAGTTTTTTAATATCTGGCTTATTATTGTAAGGTGGTTGAAAATGAATATGTACATATAGGTACATTGTAGGAGGATTTTTTTCATGCAAAACGGTAAAGTAAAATGGTTTAACTCAGAAAAAGGTTTCGGTTTCATCGAAGTTGAAGGCGGAGAAGATGTATTCGTTCATTTCTCAGCTATCCAAGGCGAAGGCTTCAAAACTTTAGAAGAAGGTCAAGAAGTTACTTTCGAAGTAGAACAAGGTAACCGTGGACCTCAAGCTACTAACGTAAACAAGAAGTAATTTTTGAAAAAAGAAGGGCTCGCCCTTCTTTTTTTTGCATTTTTATAGATGTCCTCCTACTTACATATCATAACAAGACTGAATTTTCATTTATTTATTCGGAGTATTTTTGTATAAAGTACATGAATAAATAAATACTGAAAATAGAGTGTTTGTGTGAAAAGGAATTTAGAAAGAGGTAAATAAATTGAAAAACGCTACACATTTTATTGTGTTTGATATTGAGAGGAATTTCAGACCGTATAAATCAGAAGATCCGTCAGAAATAGTTGATATCGGAGCTGTAAAAATAGAAATAGGTACAATGAAGATAATTGAAGAGTTTTCGGAGTTAGTAAAACCAAGTGCACGATTAACTCGTCATACGACAAAATTGACTGGAATTACAAAGGAAGATTTAATTGGTGTAGAAAAATTCCCTCAAATTATAGAGAAATTTATTCAGTTCATCGGCGAAGATTGTATATTTGTTTCATGGGGAAAAGAAGATTATCGCTTTCTATCTCATGATTGTGCATTACATGGTGTTGAATGCCCAAGTATAGAAAAAGAAAATAGAATTGATTTGCAAAAATTTGTTTTCCAAGCGTATGAAGAATTATTTGAACATACGCCAAGTTTACAATTTGCAGTAGAACAGCTCGGTTTAACATGGGAAGGGAAACAGCACCGTGCTCTAGCAGATGCTGAGAATACAGCAAATATACTTCTTAAAGTATATAGCGAGAGAGATATTCATAAACGATACAAAAGACATGGCGAACTGGAACTTGTAAAGGACGGGAAACTAACGGAAAAAGCGAAAAAAAAGATGCGAAAATGGGTGTTTAAAGAACTAAAGAAAAATACAGAACGCTCTTTTGAATGGAGTACATTTGAAAGTAGTGACACGTGGGAAAGTATTACGGAAAGATATTATATAAGTGAAAATACAGTAGAACTGCTGAAAAAACATTTTCGTACGGCAGTGCGAAAAGCAGAACGGCAGATTAAGTATTTGGCTGAGATGGAGGAGAATGTAGAGGTTAAATGACATTCTCCTCTATTTCTAACTACATAAATTTAAATTCATCGTATTAAATAGCAATTAATTTGTTGCTGTAATTGAGCAGTCATTATTGCTTTGAAATTTAGGGCGTTAGTTAGAATGTTAATCTGTTGAGGAGTAGTTAATTTTTCAAATCCTTTTGCATGTGCAAAGAAATGTTGTAGGAATTTTTTCTTCTCTTCAGTTAATCTTTTATGATTTCCTATTGGAAGACCTGCGCATTTATATAAAAATTGTTTAGTATTACTTTTTAACTTTAAATCACTAATCCAATTCATAGTTTTTTCAGTGGTATGGCTGTTTATGTAGTTTTTTGGAACGGTTACTCTATAATTGTAATCCCGTAAATCGTTTTTAGTAAAACCTGTCTGTTTTAAAACTTGTAATAGAGGGAAATGATTTTCCTCAAGTTTATTTAAAATAAATTGTCTATTGGTTTTATTAGAATCGCCTTTGTTATGAAGTCTACGAAGTATTTTGAGGTATTGTGAAGGTTTTTCTGTAAAATCTTCAATAATACAGGGGATTTGTTTTATATGTGGATTATTAGTTATGAAATTGTAACAATCGTATTTTCCAACTAAAATGTATTCATCTTTTAGAGGATGCTTTTCGACTGGTAAGAGTAAATCAAATATATCAAGATATTCAATAGTACTGTTCATTTTTTTAGAATAAGATTTTGTAATGTGTGGATTATACAATAGACTTATTTTTTCAATAGGAATCATGCTAACTTCAGTTAAAGAATGAGGATTATGGTAAATGATCATATGTATTTACCTCCTTAAATCAAATATATAGCATTAGAAAGTTGTCTTATGATAGCAATAGGAAAATACGTGATTAATGTGAAAAACCCTACCTCTATAAAAGAGGTAGGTTTTTTTGCAGTTGTTCTATTCAATTCCCTCTGGACTATAGCTATACTGCTGCTTATTCTCAATCCGCTCAATCACATCTTGCAGCTCATCTGGCTTCAGAAACTCAATAGGAGAGAAGCCTTTTTCAAACGTAAGTGTGTCTGCTTCAATCATAAGTACATATCGGTCATTTACCTTCGCAATATGTATTTGATCCCCGAAATCAGCAAGCAGGGCCTTCACAGAGATATGATCTGCTTTTAGTTTTAATTCCACTTCAGGAGCGTGCTCGACGATTTGAGCGGTTGCTTCCATTACTTCTTCGGTTGAAAATTGTTCCATAATTTCGCGTTTCGGACTGGCAGCCCATACTTCCATCGCTTGGTCGAATTGTTCGCGTTCTTCCGTACCTTCTTCAAATACATCTTCAATTTGGTCGTATACCATGTCCATTACTTGTGTTTTCATAATTTCAGGAATAGAGCGTTCATATTCGACGAATTTTAAGAAGTCTTCAAAGTAGCGGGCATGTGATGCTTGGTGTATTTTTAGTTCGCCTACTTCAACCATACCTTCTTCAGGCATGTACGGATATTGGATAGATTTCATATTCTTTGTTGTGATGGCCATTTCAACGTTACGAATCAGTGTTGATTCATCAGAAATAGAAGCAACCTTGGGCTCGAAGTCGCATTTCATTACGAATACGAATGGATCATCAAAGTATTTGCGTAGTTTTGCCTGAGCAATTAAAAATACACCACCGCGTACAGCGCTTGTGTCAAGATATGTATAAACGAGAGGTTCGCTCATATCTTTGAAGTTTTCTTTTGTTTCTGCAAAGCGAATACGATTAAAAAGGTTGTAATGAGGGTTTGAATCAAGTTCGTGCCCTTCCTCTACAATAAAGCGACCAATTTTTGTTGGGGCTTGTTCTGTTTTTGCATGACGTTCTACTTTTCGCTTCGATATTTTTAATAACTCACCATTCAAAAATTCTTTTAAGGAGCTATCTTCATATTCTTCAGCGTCTAAAGTTTGAAAATGTTTGTAGCGTTTATCAACTGCTTCACCTTTTCCTTCTACTTGTACAACATAAAAGGAAAGATAATTTATTTCAAAATCCATATTTATCACCTTGTTTCATTTCATTAACTCTTATCAGTATAGAGATGGAAAAAACTTTCGTCAATTTATATAAGGAAGGGGGAGCCCCTTCCTTATATAAATTTTATTTTCTCGATTAAAATCCGTCTTCTAATGCTGCGAATGGAATGTTTAGTCTGTTTTCTACTGTGCGTAAACGTTGGTTTAAGCGGTTTAGTCTACGTGTATGGCGCTCAACTGTATTTTCTAGTTGACGTACTCTTTGTTCAAGCTCATTTACGCGTCTTTCTAATTGACGATTTCCAGTGCCAGGAAAAGAGATTGGAAGTTGGAATTGTCTATTTTGGTCATATGGATTCGTTTGCTCTGCTTGATCTATATAAGATTGATATTGTGCTTGTAAGTCATACTGTGGTTGTTGGTACGCATATTGATTATATGGATCATATGGATTGTAGGGATACATAATAACATCCTCCATTTCTTTAAAATAGGTTGAATTCACCATAATGTATGTGCAAAAGCGGAGCGGTGGCACGGCAAATACCTATTTATGTTGATGGGATTTCTCTTTATCCCGCATTAACGGGCAGTAAGACCCCCACTGATTAAAGTTTCATTTTATAAAAAATAGCTTGAGGGTTTTTGATTTGTATTTCTTTTGCTTAATGGTATATACTGGATAAAAGGGAGAGTTTACATAAAAGTTACAATTCTATCAAACTCAAACTTTTATGTAAATATGTATAGACATTTGTAAAAGAAAAGAGTAATTTATATAGAGTGAAAAATAACTTGTAACATTTTATAAACATATTGTAAAATGATTGTAACAAAACATACATAAAAATGAAATAAATACATAATAGTGATGTTGGGGAAAGGGAGAGAGTATATTGTTCCGTAAAGTAAAGGGTATATTAGTTGGGGTGTTATGTGTAGCTGTAGTGAGTGGCTGTGGTACAAAAGTAAGTGATGTTGCATTGGTAAGTGATATTGGTGGGCACACTGTAGAGGCTAAAGCAGAAGTACAGGATACTATTAGTTTAGTTGATGGTCGAACTGGTACTGAAGTGAAAAAATTAGATTTATCTGGTTTAGGCTATTTTGAAGATGAAGCGAAATTTAAAAAGTCTGTAACAAAGGTTGTTGGTGAGGTTGGAAAAAGCGTCGACAAAAAAATGGTTCCTTCACGTATAGCACCTGATGGAAGTTGGCAAGAAGGAAAACCTTCTTATGAATTAATGGAAAAAGAATTAGTAGATAAATTGTTAAATGTTGGTATGTGGGATGCTACGTATCAGTTGCCGATCGTGGAGAAAAAACCAGTCGCAACATTAAGTGATGCGCAAGG
This sequence comes from Bacillus sp. ok061, assembly GCF_900108285.1. NCBI lineage: Bacteria > Bacillati > Bacillota > Bacilli > Caryophanales > Bacillaceae > Bacillus > Bacillus sp. ok061. The sequence continues at coordinate 90,296 of NZ_FNUW01000002.1, forward strand.
AAATGGTACGGTAATTGGTAGATATGAAACGAACTTAGGCGGTTCAACAGGTGGCCGTATTGAGAATATTCGTTTGTCAGCAGCGAGCATAAATGGAGTTGTGTTAGCAAAAGGAGACCGTTTCTCTTTTAATTCATTAATCGGTGATACAACACCAGACAAAGGATATCAATTAGGGAAAGAAATAGTTGATGGTAAATTAGTAGATGGATACGGTGGTGGTGTTTGCCAAACATCTTCAACTTTATACAATGCAGCAGATCAAGCTGGCCTGAAAATGGTGGAGAGAACTACACATTCTAAAACGGTAGGTTATGTTCCTCAAGGAAGAGATGCTACAATTGCATATCCATATTTAGATTTAGTATTTGAAAATACGAATGATGCACCTGTGAAGCTTTATATGGGCATTCAGGGTGGAAAGCTAGTTGCTGAAGTACATAAAATGAGATAAGTATAATACCTTTATAAAAAAGCCATTATTTCTAAGTTTGATAGAATTAATGGCTTTTTTGTGCAATCAATATTACACCTCAAGATATAATGAATAGGAGTAAGACAGTCTAAAAAAAGCATTGAATTTAATTCGTAGTTTTCTTATTGACATTATTAGTAATGAGGTGTATTCTTCATAATAACAACTAAATAAATGGAAAAATTTATTGGTTTTCTTATCAAGAGAGATGGAGGGGCTGGCCCGATGAAATCTCAGCAACAGGCTATATCAAAGTACTGTGCTAACTCCAGCGAACGCAATAGGCGTTTGAAAGATGAGGAGAAATGGATTCACATTTAACTCTTCTTATATGCGTAAGAAGAGTTTTTTGTTTAGAGAGGGGGGATAGAGTGAAGTTTGATCTAACGTATTTTTTAGAAAGTTTTCCGCAATTATTTAAATATGTATACATAACTTTAGGGATTACTGTAGTTTCAATGATTATTTCCTTCTTTATAGGCATCGGCTTGGCGATCATAACGAAAAATAAAACGAAATATTTATATTCAATTGCAAGAGTGTATATCTCTTTCTTTAGAGGAACCCCGTTATTAGTTCAATTGTTTGTTTTATATTTCGGATTACCACAAATCTTTCCGACATTTACAGTGCTTACAGCTATGCAAGCAACTTTAATTGGCCTAAGTTTAAATAATGCTGCTTATTTATCAGAGATTATTCGAGGTTCATTAAATGCTGTGGAATCAGGGCAAATGGATGCCTGTTTATCAGTTGGAATGACAAAGGCGCAAGCGATGCGACAAATTATTTTTCCGCAAGCTATTCGTGTCGCAGTACCGTCACTTGGAAATAATTTTGTTGGATTGTTAAAAGAATCTTCGTTATCTTTTGCACTTGGGGTGGCTGAAATCTTAGCACAAGCGAAAATGCTAGCGGCACAATCATATCGTTATATGGAAAGTTATTTAGCGGTAGCGATAGTATATTGGATTATTACAATCGTAATTAGCTGGGGACAGAAAAAGTTAGAAAAGAAACTTGATGCACCATATTTGTAACAGAAATGAGGTGATATATATGATTGAGATAAGAGATTTGTATAAGTCTTACAAACATAATGAAGTACTAAAAGGAATTTCACTAACTGTAAATAAAGGAGAAGTAGTAGTCATTATTGGACCTTCTGGTTCGGGGAAATCGACATTATTAAGGTGTTTAAACTTATTAGAACAACCGAATGATGGCAGTATTAGAATTGAAGATTTAGAGATTCATGCAAAGAAACTTTACAAAAAAGAAATAATACAATTGCGTCAAAAAACGGCAATGGTTTTTCAAAATTATAATTTATTTAAAAATAAAACAGCATTGCAAAATATTACAACGGCATTAACGGTTGTACAGAAAAAAAGTGAAGAAGAGGCAAAGGGAATAGCGAGAGAAATATTAAAACAAGTAGGCTTAGCTGATAAAGAAGATTTTTATCCAACAATGTTATCAGGAGGGCAACAGCAAAGGATAGGGATTGCTAGGGCAATGGCTTTAAATCCCGCAGTATTATTGTTTGATGAACCGACTTCCGCACTTGATCCAGAATTAGTGAATGAGGTATTGCAAGTTATTAAAGACTTGGCAAGACAGCACATAACGATGGTTGTTGTTACACATGAAATGAATTTTGCAAAAGAGGTGGCGGATCGCGTTATATTTATGGCTGATGGCATTATTGTAGATCAGGGAACGCCAGAAGAAATTTTCCGAAATCCACAAAATGAACGTACGAAAAAGTTTTTACGACAATTGAATGCTTCAGAAGAAGGCAATCATTTCGTTATTTAGGAGGAAGAATTGTGAGGAAATCATCATTATTACTAACATTAGCATTAACAGTATCAGTTGGACTTTTATCAGCTTGTGGTTCAAATACAGCAAGCGAAAAAACAAATGAAAAAGTAGTAAAAGTTGGGACATCTGCCGGTCGTAGTCCATTTATTTTTAAAGAGGGTGAGAAAGTAAAAGGCTTTGATGCTGAAATTATTGAAGCGGCTGCTAAAAAGGCTGGGTATAAAGTAGAATGGAATGTTTCTGATTTTGAGGGCTTATTTGGCTTATTAGATTCAGGACGAATTGATACAATTGCAAATGAACTATCAGTTTCTCCGGAAAGAAAAAAGAAATATGATTTTTCAATTCCGTACGTGTATTCTGGCTCTGTATTCGCGGTGAAGAAAGATAATCATACCATTAAATCGCTAGAAGATTTAAAAGGTAAGACTGTAGGTGTTGGGCTTGGTACAGCTGGAGAGCAAGAATTAAAAGCATTAAATAAAAATAATGCTTTTACAATTAAAACGTTCTCAGAGGATCCGACAGCAGAATTGAATGAAGTAGGACTTGGACGCGTCGATGCCTATTATAATGATAAAGTTCAAGTGGAAACAACTATAACAAAGGCGAAATTAGACAACGTCAAAATAGGATTTGGTCCACTTGAATGGGGAGAGATTGCATTTCCATTTGCAAAAAAGAGTGAAAAGTTAGAAGATATAAATAAAGCATTGAAAGAATTAGAGCAAGATGGCACATTAAGTGACATATCGAAAAAATGGCTAAAAGTTGATGCTACGAAAAAACAAAATTAAGGTGTATTCGTTGAATGGAGTTATCGCCTATCAACTGATATAAAAAATTAGAGAAAACTAGAGAGGAAGTTATTCATGGTACAAATTCATCCGAAAACACGTATTGGTCATGTTGAATTTAAAGTGAAAGATTTAGAGCGTCAAATTGCTTTTTATGAGAATGTTGTAGGATTAGAGGTAATTAAGCAAGAGGGGAATAAAGCATATTTAGCAGGAAAAGGTAGTAAGAATACATTACTTGTTCTTGAAAAGTTAGAGGACGGGGTACTGCAAGAACCGCGTACGACTGGTATATATCATGTAGCCTTTTTAGTTCCGACTCGTGAAGCTTTTGCTTCTGCGCTATTTGGGGTTCTTCGTAATAAGAATGTAATTGACAGCCCGGCTGAACAAGAAGAGCGTTATACATATTCAAATGAAATTTTACCAATTTCAAGGTTTAATAGTGCAAGTGATCATACATATAGCGAAGCGTTTTATTTACAAGATTTAGAGGGGAATGGTATTGAAATTTATGCAGACCGTCCGCGTGATCAATGGGGAGAAGGACCAGGAGGAAGTACGCCACTAGATTTAAAAGAGCTGGCAACACTCGTTGATTATGAGGCTGATGGATTACCTGCTAATACTGTCGTTGGGCACGTACATTTACGAATAGCTGATGTAGAGAAATCACACGAGTTTTATGTAGAGACAGTAGGGTTTGAAGTGCAACAACGTGAAGATGACTGCTTATTCATTTCTGCAGGAGGATATCATCACCATATCGGTGCAAATACGTGGAACGGAGTAAATAATCCACACCCACCAGTACATGCAACTGGACTAAAGGTATATGCGATTGTATTACCGCATAAAGAAGCGTTAGATGAAGTGAAAGAAAGATTAATAGAAAAACAACATGAAATAAATGAAACTACAAATGGGTTTGCGGTAGTAGATCCAAGTGGTATTACAGTGCAGTTTGAAATAGAAACAGTGTAAAAGAAGCGAGAAAGTGTATAATCACTTTCTCGCTTCTTTGTGATCATTCATAGCTCAATCCAATATCTTCTTACTACATTCCCATCTTCCTCAGTGAAATCATCATCACGAAGCCCGCCGTTATGTAAAATCGTTTTTTCAGAAGCGGTATTCACTGCGTCGCAAACGACAAGTACTTTCGTGATGTCTAATTCCTTCGTTTTTTCTAATGATAATGCTAGTAATTTCGTAGCATAACCTTTTCTTCTTTCAGAAGGGCGAATTCCATAACCGATATGACCGCCAGCGTTAAATAGATGTTCAGTTAAACGATGACGTATATTAACAGCGCCGACAATTCTATTATTATCTGTAACGAGCCAATATGTAGAATCTGGTACCCAAGTTTCAGGGATATTTATTCCGTTATGCGCATCGAGAAGTTCTTGAACCATAGCTGGGAAGTTGGCAGGATTTTTTGTGATAACCCACGGGATCATTGTTTCACCGCTATCTTTCCATTCGTTATAGAAATCTAAGTATTCTTCTTGTAAATCAGTAGTAGGTGTAAGTAATGAGACGTTCATTGTTAGTAAGCTCCTTTAGTTATGTAGTTTTTATAAAAATTATGACACAAAATGAAAGCGTTTTCTAAATTTCTCAACCTAATTTTATGTAATTCACCTTTGTTTTTTTAGAAAACTAGTGGAGGTTTAAAATTAGAAGTTATTTATTTTATGTTAATATTTAAAATATTAACATAAAACGGTCGGATTATTAAGTTTATTTCAGTGGTATTCTTTCGTATCGATAAATGGATGTTTGTGATAATTTTTGTTTTATCTATCTATAATGAATGAAAGGGGGAAGTGCCCGTGAGTGTAGATTTTGATTTTATTATACGAATCGGTGTTGCTGGCTTGTTAGGAGCAATGATTGGTATTGAAAGAGAAATTCGATCGAAAGAAGCTGGATTAAAGACTCATTTTCTCGTAGCGGTAGGAAGTGCGTTAATAATGGTTGTTTCAAAATATGCCTTTTCAGATATTGTGTTTGAAGAGCATACGTCTCTAGACCCAAGTCGGATTGCAGCACAAGTCGTTAGTGGAGTTGGTTTTTTAGGTGCAGGCACAATTATTATTCAAAAGCAGGTGGTGAAAGGATTAACGACCGCGGCGGGTTTATGGGCTACTGCCGGCATAGGATTAGCAATTGGAGCGGGAATGTATGTAGTAGGCATTGGAGCGACGATTCTCGTTTTAATTGGTTTAGAAATTGTAAGTCGTATTTTTAAGGTGCAATTTTTATTTCCACAAAATATAACAGTGCAAATGTTTGTAAATAAACATGAAGCGGTACAACAAATATTAGAAACACTACAAGTGAAAGGCATCCCAATACTCTCATATGAGGTGGAAGCTTCACAGCAAGGTACAGAAACTGTTTATAAGGTAAGGATGCAGCTGAAAAATATATCGTCAGAAGAAAAGAATGCGTTTATTCAGCATATACAAACATTACCGGAAGTTACGTTTATAAAGTTAAAATCATAGTGTTGAAAACGAGGATAGATGTAGCAGGAAATTCGCTATTATCTATCTTTTTTTTGATATAAAACGCACATAAAGTCAAGTGCGAATTTTGCGCAGCAAGGATACATATGTGAACGTTCCCTTATTTTTTCTCAATACAGGACAAAAAGTAAAAATAGTAAAATAATGGAGCGGGACACTAAAAATGTAAGGTAGGGGAGAGCATGAAAGGCTATTCAAAAAAAATGTTAGTAGGGGTAAGTTTTGCTAGTTTAATGTTAGGGAGTTTTCAAGGGGGAAGTTTGGCAGAAGATACTAAGGGAGAGCAAGTTTCTTATCGAAATGTGCTCAAAATGGAGCCAGTCGGTGTGCAACTACCAGTACAAGAATTAGCTCATTCATCGAAAGTGCTCGAAAGCAAGTCTTTTGAGAAAAGGCTACAATTCTCTGATTTATCACAAAGACCACCTGAGGTAAAAAAGGAAAGTAAGCAATTAGCTGTAGCGAAAACTTATACAATGGCTGAATTAAATCAATTAAGCAATCAGCAGTTAGTAGATTTACTTGTAACAATTGATTGGGAGCAAATTACGGGGCTATTTCAGTTTAATACAGACAGTCTGGCATTCTATCAAAATGATGATAGGGTGCAGGCGATTATTGATAAATTGAAGCAGCAAGGACAAGCCTATACGAAGGATGATTCAAAAGGGATTGAGACATTAGTAGAGGTATTACGTTCAGGATTTTATTTAGGATTTTATAATTCGGAACTTAGTAAATTAAATGAACGGAATTATCATGATAAATGCTTACCTGCATTAAAAGCGATAGCTAACAATTCAAATTTCAAGCTGGGTACATTAGAGCAAAATAGAGTGGTATCATCATACGGAAAGTTAATAGGAAACGCTTCGAGTGATGTGGAAACGATAACATCGGCTGCAAAGATTTTTAAACAATATAATGATAATTTTTCTACATTAGTAGATAATGTTTCAGCTGGAAATGCTATTTACGATATTATGCAAGGTGTTGATTACGACATTCAATCGTATTTGTACGATACGAGGAAAGCACCGAAAGATACAGTATGGTATCAGAAAATAGATAGTTATATTAATGAATTAAGTCGTTTTGCATTAATGGGAACGATTACAGCAAAAAACGGTTGGCTTATTAATAATGGCATTTATTATACAGGTAGACTCGGTACGTTCCATAGTACAGGAACGAAAGGGTTACAAGTTGTAACAGATGCGATGAAAATGTATCCGTATTTAGGGGAGCAATATTTCGTAGCTGCTGAGCAAATCGCGACGAATTATGGCGGAAAAGATGCAAATGGTAAAGTGGTGAATTTAGATCAAATAAGAGAAGATGGAAAGAAAAAATATTTGCCAAAAACGTATACGTTTGATGATGGGGCAATTGTTTTAAAAGCTGGAGATAAAGTGACAGAAGAAAAAGTAAAACGTTTATATTGGGCGGCAAAAGAAGTGAAGGCACAATTCCATCGTACGGTTGAAAGTGATCAACCTTTAGAAAAAGGAAATCCTGATGATGTATTAACGATGGTTATTTATAATAGCCCAGCAGAATATCAATTTAATCGTCAATTGTACGGATATGAAACGAATAACGGTGGTCTTTATATAGAAGGAACAGGTACGTTCTTTACTTATGAACGTACGCCAGAAGAAAGTATTTATAGTTTAGAAGAATTGTTCCGACACGAGTTCACGCATTACTTGCAAGGTAGATATGAAGTACCAGGGCTTTGGGGACAAGGGAAAATATATGAAAATGAAAGATTATCTTGGTTTGAAGAAGGGAATGCTGAATTTTTTGCAGGGGCAACGAGAACGGATAATGTTGTACCGAGAAAGAGTATTATAGGAGGATTATCTTCAAATCCAGTAGAGCGTTATACAGCAGAGCGAACGTTAAATGCAAAGTATGGAACATGGGATTTCTATAATTATTCCTTTGCTTTACAATCGTATATGTACAATAAGAGATATGATATGTTTGATAAAATACATGATCTTATTAGGAAAAATGATGTAACAGCATATGATGCATATCGCTCTACATTAAGTAAAGATGCGAATTTAAATAAAGAATATCAAGATTATATGCAAATGCTAGTTGATAATCGTGAGAAATATAACGTGCCATTAGTATCAGACGATTATTTAGCAAATCATTCATCGAAACCAGTTTCAGATATTGCGGCAGAAATAACGACGGAAGCAAAATTGAAAAATGTATCAGTGAAGAAAAATAAATCACAGTTCTTTAACACATTCACACTACAAGGAACATATACAGGAACTGCAGCAAAAGGAGAATATGAAGATTGGAAAACAATTACACAAAACGTTAATGATACGTTAAAACGTTTAAGTGCAAAAGAATGGACAGGCTATAAAACGGTAACAGCATACTTCGTAAATTATCGCGTGAATGCATCAGGACAATTTGAATATGATGTTGTGTTCCACGGTATTAATACAGAAGAAGGTGCAGAGAATAAAGCACCAGTTGCGTTTATAAACGGTCCGTATAGTGGAAATGTAAATGAAGCAATTTCATTTAAAAGCGACGGATCAAAAGATGAAGACGGGAAAATTACTTCATATAAATGGGAGTTTGGAGACGGTACTGTAAGTAATGAGCAAAATCCAACTCACGTATATACAAAAGAAGGAGCGTATACAGCGAAATTAACAGTAACAGACGATAAAGGAGCAACTAATACTGCTACAGCGACTGTAACTGTTCAAAAGAAAGAAGATAACAGTGTAGAAAAAGAACCGAATAACTCATTCCAAACAGCAAACAAACTGCAGTTAAATCAAGTTTTACGTGCTAGTTTAGGAAATGGCGATACAAGTGATTTCTTTGAAATTAATGTGGAGACTGCTAAAAACCTTCAAATTAACGTAACGAATGAAAATAATATCGGAATGAACTGGATACTTTATTCTGAAGCAGATTTAAATAATTATGTTACGTATGCTCAGCAACAAGGGAATAAACTAGTAGGTAGTTACTACACGTATCCAGGTAAGTATTATTTACATGTGTATCAGTATGGTGGGGGGACAGGGAACTATACGGTGGAAGTGAAGTAGTAAAAAGGGAGTTGCCTTTTTCAATAAATGGCACAAGGTCTGTACTTTAATGAAAAAACAACTGCAGGAAATGTCCCTAATGATAATAACAAATTAAGTATCGAGAGATATTATATTTACATTAAACCAATCTAATCAGTAAATGAGATAAGATCGATGAACTATTATTTCATCACGATGTAAGAAAAGTTATAAATATTAAGTGCGTTTCATGTAATTAAACTAAAGGATCAGAGTGTATCTGTAACAATAGATAAGCTCTGATCCTTATTATTTTTAATTAACGCACATGAATTTAAGATAATTAATAAGTAAGCTAACTAGCGGGATTCTTAAAATTCATTTATGTAATTAACTAAACAGAAAATTTTTATCACATTAGCAAGGGATACTAATAGAAAAGCGTGTCCCTTTACCTAATTCACTCTCTATCTCTATATCTCCGTTTAATTCTTTAATAATACTATAAGCAATCATAGTACCAAGCCCGGTTCCTTTTTCTGTTGTTGAATAGAATGGCAAAGCAATTCGTTTTATTTGTTGAGATGACATCCCAATTCCTGAATCAATAATATCAATTATGATATTTTCTTTTACTTTTTGTATATTTATTTGTAATAATCCACCATTTTTCATAGCCTCAATTCCGTTTTGGATGATGTTGTTTAGACAGAGTTTGAATTTTTCGGGGTCCCCATTTATATAAAAGGAATCTGTACTATTTTGTTTGATTTCAACTTTGTATGATAGAGCGAGTGGTGAAATAGTATCTTTCACCTGATTTAAAATGTGATTAATATCTATTTTCTCTTTTAGGGTGTTCTGTGATTTGGTTAAAGATAAATAGTTATTAATAGTAGATTGTATTTGCTGCATTTCAATTAACATGATTTCTAAGTACTGATCCTGAGATGGCTTAGAGGCATGTTTTTCATTTAATAATTGAGTGAATCCATGTACCGTGGTTAGTGGATTGTGGATTTCGTGTGCAATTGACGCTGCTAGTTCGCTAGCTATATAAAATTTTTCAGCCCGTTGTAGCTTTTCTTTCATTTTATATTTCTCGATCATTCCCTCTATTAAATAAACTGCTAATAATACTGTGAAAATATTAATGATTATGTAATTTAATAAAAATTCTATGAGAGTAGAGTCTATTTTCCCTCCTGTATTTATTTGAGTTACAATACCGCAAATAGAAAGTGAAGCTGTACATACTAAAATAAGGAGTAAGCTTAATAATACTTTTTTTTCTTTAACATACATAGGTAATAAGTAACGAAAGAGCATTGTTATACCAAAAATAATAGTAAAGATAATAAATGATGGAAGAACGCCATTTCCGCCTAAGTAAAACCGATAAGAAAGATATAAAATTCCTATAAAAACAATGTTTTTTGTATTTCCATATAGAAAAACTAATATTATAGGAATAAAACGTAAATCATAAATAAATCCCACATGTAAATGAAAAGGAAAAGTCATACAAAAAATAATAGCAATGGAGGAAAGGATAGAAAATAACATATTATTACATGTTGTTTTTTCTTTAAATTCTAGCCAAAATACGTGATAGCTAAGGATACAAATTATTATAATAAAGGTATTTAATAAAAGAGTAGAAATTCCCATAGTTTTGCATCTCCGATAGTTTGTAAGTAAAATTATGTATGAGTTGGACATAGATGTTTAGTATTAGTAGACTTTTTATCTAAAAAGGAAGGGTACTTGAAAAGTGTTGTTATATTACTTGTATTAAAATTGATAAGGAAAATAGAAAAAATCTATTTAAATTTATGTACATATGAAATTATAAACTAACTTTTTAATAGGTGAAATTTGGATTTAGTTACTGATAATATAAGATTTTTTTAAGTATGAATATTCTGTGAAAATGATATGCGTGGTGACTCCTGTTTTGTAGCCTTCGTTATATTAACATGGAATATATCAAATTACAAAGTGAAATTTTAGAAAAATTTTATTAGTACATTTTATCTGAAATAGAAATGCTATTTATTTGAGGATTTTGGTACTTAATCGTATAAAACTTTGTTAGAAAAAGACTTTAAAATTTACATTTTTTTTATGAAGCGTAATATTGTAGCTTTATCTATGTGGGTTTCTCAATAACCATTAAGGTGGAAAGGTAAGATATATAGATTTATAGATATGAATTATTACATAAAAACGCACTTAAAAAAGGATGTATGATTGTAATAGAATACAAACATCAAGGGGGAACTTAAAATGAAGTTAAATAAACTAGTGCTTAGTTGTGGAGTAGTTTCAGCATTAACACTGGGTGTGTTAGGGAATAATACTTATGCTGAAGAAGTACACAAAACGAATGATCCAATTCATGTAGTTGAACATGTTTCTGCAGACTTATTATTAACCCAAACAATGGATTATAGTGGAGAGGCTGTAACTTCTTTCGTATATGATGGGAGTACTGACTTAAGCTTCTCTATGAAAAATAATGGTCAAAATACAATGGGATATAGTGTAAAAGGTCCAAATACAGAGCTAATTGTTGGTGGTTATATAAAACCTGGAGAACAACAAATTAATGTTACAAATGTACGGAATGCTTTATCTCCATTACCGATTGGAACATATAAAATTTACGTTTCAAATGATGATGGTTCTAAGGGGAAATTCCAAGTTTCAGTAAGAGCTATGAATTAAAATTAAAACGCTTTGCTTTTAAGTTAATTTAATCTTTACTTATCGGAAAGAAGCTAAATTGAATTGAGAATTACCGATAAAAATGAAAACGAGCACCTTATCTAATTTGAGAGGGTGCTCGTTTTTTGTTATTAAACAGAAAACAATTACTTCCAACCACCTTTAAATATATTTTGATATTTCCATCGCTAATCTACTAGTTTGTATTAACGAGAGAATGTCTACTATAAAAGATATTAAAATAAAGATGATGTAACATTCAGCTAAATTATATGGGGAATAGAAAAACCCCCCTTATATGAGTGGTTTTTAGTAATTATTTTTAGGTTATACATTTAAAATTAGGCTAAGTTATAGAAATAATAAACATTTAATCCCGCATTAACTGGCAGTAAGACCCCCACCTCAAAATTTAGCGGAAGCAAAGAAGTTAGGTGGGGATCAACTGCCAGTAAACGCCCGATTGGTTCAACTAATAATCAGTGGGGGATGAACAAAACCCCCACTGATTAAAGTTTCACTTTATCCGTTGTTATTATTTTGGTTCTGGATAATGATTGTAGTATGAGATTCTAATAAATTCTTGGTAGACATTTGTTAATTTGGCATCTCTAAGAGCATCGTTGAATTTTTGCATACGTACACTACCTTGAGCGTAGCCTCCACCTGGAGTATAAGGGTTTCTAGCTTCAAAGTCATCTAAAAATACTTTTAATTTTTTATAGTCTTGAGATTGATAGAAAGTCACGGCCTCTTCAGGAGTGACATCAAAGTAAGAGGATGATGTCGAGTTATAAGAAGCTGCTTGAGCAGTAGGTGCCTCTAGCATAGTTGCAGCTCCACCGAACATAGTAAGCGCCATAGAAGATACAATAATTTTTTTGAACATAATAAAACCTCCATGTAGAATATTGGGTTAATAGTAATCATGTAATCATTATAGTTACATTGAAAATGATTATCAAATGCAATGTTGCATAATGTATCCCGCTATTTGTGGGCAGTAAGACTCCAAAAAAAAATCAATGAAAGCAGAGAAGTTAGGTGGGGATCGGGCTGAATAAAGTTTTACTTTATTCTTTGAATGAAGAGTCACCCTTATATCTAAATGAAGGAGCGTAATAGAGAATTAATAGATTAAAAGAGGTGTATAAATTACGCAGATTAACAAGAAAATGAAAAGGCTATTTTTAATAGGGGAAAGCTTAATAGAAGATTAATAACTGGAGCAAAGGAATTGCTATTTATATATTTAACATACATATTTGTATTTTAAATTGTAGGCGTGTTTTAGAATTTGTATATAGTAAATTCGTTAAAAAACTTGATAAATAATAAAATGTGTAAATTTTTTGACTATTTCATTAAAATTATTTAATATTTGTAATTTATTGTTTTATAATGATAATCGGGTCGATCGTGAATGTTTTAGATATTGCGATATATACTCGGATTAATTTATTCTAGGGAGGTTACAAAATTGGGTAAGAGAGTCATTATAAGAGTTTTTACATTATTATCAGTACTGGCATTATTCCTTAATGTATTTTTACCTAGGGCTAGTGCAGAGGTTATGACGCATGAGAAATATTCAATGGACTGGAGTTATAGTAATAGTCTAGGTAAGTACATTCGAACTGAATTTATTAAAAATTCAAGTGGTCAAATTGCTTATTGCTTAACTCTTGGATTAAAATCACCAAATGGTGAAGATCTTCCTGAAATGGGGGAAACAGATAATGTAGTATATAGAGTCTTATTAAATGGTTTCCCGCAAAAAAGTATAGAACAGCTGGGAGTAGCTAATAAAAATGAGGCGCATTATGCAACGCAACTTGCGGTTTGGAATGCATTAGGTCAACTCGATGTAAATGAATTAAAACATGAGAATAAAAATGTTGAAAAAGCAGCTAAGGCTATTATTAGTAATGCTAACAATAGTGAAGAGACTCAAGATGTTTTTATGAATGTGATTCCTGCTGAAAAGCAACAAGCAGAATTAAAGGGTGAATTCTTCGAAACAAATCTATATACAGTACAAACAAATGCTAAGAGTGGTTCTTATAAGGTAGTAGCGAAAAATGCACCTAATGGAGTTAGAATTGTTAGTGAAAATGGAGAAGTGAAAGATCAGCTTTCAGTTGGAGAAAAATTTCGTATCCAAATTCCTAAGAATACAAAAACGGGTGAATTTAATTTAAGTGTTGCTGCTAATTTAACTAAAGTTCAAGCAATTGCTTACCGTGGTACGGATACTGTTCAGAATGCTACAGTACTATTAGAAAGAAATGAAGAAAAGCTTAGTAGTGATCTTGCAGTAAACTGGGAAGCAGCTGGTTCTTTAAAAATTAAAAAGGTTGGAGAAAATGGAGAAGTTTTAGCTGGTGCAGTATTTGAGGTCTTTAATGCAAATAATGAATCAGTTGGAAAAATCACGACTGGTGCTGATGGTATGGCAGAATTAAACAACTTACCAATTGGTACTTACACATTAAAAGAAATTAAAGCACCAACAGGCTATGTTTCAGATGATAAACCACAAACTATTGAAGTTAAGACAGGAGAAACAGGAGCTGTCCAAATAGTAAATAACAAAGTAAAAGGTAACATCGAAATTAAAAAGCTTAGTGATTCAGGAAAGGTTTTACCAAATGTTGAATTCACAGTCTTCACTGAAGATGGTAAAGAAGTGAAAAAAGTAGTAACAAAAGAAAATGGAATTGCAAACGTTGAAGGTCTTACGTATGGTAAATATTATTTCTTAGAGACACAAACACCTAATGGATATATTGGAAATAAAACAAAGTATCCTTTTGAAATTAAAGAGCACAATAAAACACTTACTTTTACAGTGGAAAATACAGAAGTAAAAGGTAGTGTAAAATTACTTAAAGTAGATAATGAAGATATTAGTAAAAAATTAGAAGGTGCAGAATTCGAGCTAAAAGATGCAAGTGGAAAAGTAATTGGTGAATATAAAACAGATAAAAATGGTGAAATTAACGTCAAAGATTTAGCGTATGGTAAATATTCATTTGTAGAAAAGGCTTCTCCAAATGGTTATGTTCTTGTTAAAGAACCGATTATGTTCGAAATAAAGGAGCATGGAAAGATTATTGAGTTATTGGCAGTTAATCATCTTATCAAAGGTGAACTAGAAATTACAAAGGTAGATGTAGCTGATGGAAATAACAAGCTTCCAAATGCAGAATTTACGATTTATAACGAAGCAGGAAAAGAAGTAGTAAAAGGAAAAACAGACGATAAAGGAATCGCTAAATTTGAAAAGTTACCATTTGGAAAATACACATATAAAGAAACTGTTGCACCAAAAGGTTATGTATTAAATGAAGAAACGTTCTCTTTTGAAATTAAAGAGAATGGTCAAATCATTAAACACATTGTCAAAGATGAAAAGATTCCTTCAATAAAAACAACAGCTACTGATAAAACAGATGGTACAAAAGAAATGCACACGTCTAAGTCTGTAACAATCCAAGATAAAGTGGAATACAAAGATCTACAAGTAGGTAAAGAGTACACTTTAAAAGGGAAATTAATGAATAAAGAGACTAATAAACCATTAGTTGTAAATGGTAAAGAAGTAACTGCTGAAACGAAGTTTACACCAAAAGAAGCAAATGGTTCTATTACACTAGATTTCACTTTTGATGCAACTGGTTTAGAAGAAAAAGAAGTAGTAGTATTCGAAGAGTTACTGAAAGACGGAAAAGTTGTTACGACACATGCTGATATCAATGATAAAGGTCAAACAGTTAAGTTCGTTAAGCCATCAGTAAAAACGAAGGCTACAAACAAAGCTGATGGTGGAAAAGAGATTCATTCAAAGGATTCTATCACTATTCAAGACAAAGTGGAGTATACTAACTTAGTTGTAGGTAAAGAGTACACTGTAAAAGGTAAACTTATGAACAAAGCTATTAACAAACCATTATTAATTGATGGAAAAGAAGTAACAGCTGAAACGAAGTTTACTGCAAAAGAAAAGAACGGTTTTGTAACATTAGACTTTACTTTTGTTGGTGCTGAACAGCAAGGAAGAGAAGTAGTCGTGTTTGAAGACTTATTACATGAAGGGCAAGTAATTGCAACTCATGCTGACATTAACGATGTAGGTCAAACAGTTCGATTTGTAGAACCTTCTATTAAAACGACAGCTACAAATAAAGCTGATGGTTCTAAAGAGTTAGACGCTTCTAAATCTGTAACAATCCAAGATAAAGTGGAATACAAAGACTTAATCGTGGGTAAAGAGTACGTTGTAAAAGGTAAACTAATGGATAAAGCAACAAACAAGCCATTATTAGTTGATGGTAAAGAAGTAACAGTAGAATCTAAGTTTACTGCTAAAGAGAAGAATGGTTCTATCACACTAGATTTCACATGTAATGCTTCTGCATTACAAGGTAAAGAAGTAGTAGTATTTGAAGAACTGTATCAAGATAATATATTAGTAGCTATTCACGCTGAAATTGAAGATAAGGGACAAACAGTGAAATTTAAGGAGGTAAAGCCGGAACAACCTAAACCAGAACAGCCGAATTCGGATGAAAATACTCCAACACCAGAGCAACCTAACGAGCAAGTAAAGGAACAACCACAACCTAAGAAAGAAATTCAATCTCAAATTGGGTGGTTACCGCAAACAGGTACTAATCTTACAAGTTGGATCTCTATGGCTGCAGGCGCATTACTGTTAATTGTGGGTGGAGTTATTTTCTTAAAACGTAAAAATGCATAGAAATTAAAAATAAGCACATCTGTTTTTATAACAAGATGTGCTTATTTTTATCATTTTAGCCAAGAAGACTCCTATATTTAAGTCTGAATGGCATTTAAAATAGCAAATTTATTTGTAGTAAATAATACATAATTTTGTTTTACTGTTTTAATTAAAATACGGTCTGTTGTCCCATAAGCTGTTCCAATACGTATTACATCTACGTCTTCAACACCAGCATAGGTAGCATCTTCGGTAACCTCAATCACATCACGTAATGGAATTGTAATCTCCGCCAATTGCCATGAAATAATTAACTCTTCATTTGTTTTTTTTACATTAATGCCTAGCATTATACCAAGACCCTTCAATAATAATATGCTACACTTTTAATCTTATTATATAAATTTTTAGATTTTTTATCTATATGTAGGAATAGAATTTATTTATATTTGTGAGCATCTTAATGATGTCAAACAAATAGAAGGATATACAGTCTTTCTATTAGGAAATATGTTAAGAACAAAAGTTCACTTCAAATTAATATGAATTTGATATGGTTGAGATATTATGAACGAGAAACCGTAAGATTTGCAGGAAGGAAATGAATAATGAGACTTAAATTAGTAGGGATTTTCAGTTGTGTAATTATGATGTTAGGTATTTTTATAATTTACACCAATCAATCTATTGGTAAAGAACCAGATAAGACGAACTATGAATCTCGTGAAAACTCCATAAATAAAGAGAAAGATAGTAGAGGAAAAGGGCAATCAAAATACAATGAAAGTTCTTTTGCTAGTATACAGGCTGTAGTTAATAAGGAATATGGATTACCCGAAGACTATAAACCAGAGGATTTAGTTGTACCAAATGTACCATTCGCATTTAGTGGAACGGTAGAAAAGAGCCACCTCCGTAAAGAGGCGGCAGAAGCACTGGAAAAGTTATTTGATTTAGCAAAGCAGGAGGGGATTCAGTTAAATGCTGTTTCGGGATTTCGTTCCTATGACTATCAACAACGACTGTATGCAAACAATGTGAAAAGAAAAGGACAAGAGCATGCAGATCGCTTCTCGGCAAAACCAGGACATAGCGAACATCAAACAGGGTTAACAATGGATGTTTCTTCTAAAAGTGCGAACAATGAATTAGAGCTATCCTTTGCTAATACGAAGGAAGGAAAATGGCTGAAAGAAAACGCGCATCGTGCAGGGTTTATCATTCGTTATCCTAAGGGGAAGGAAAGTATTACAGGTTATGCATATGAACCTTGGCATATTCGCTATGTAGGAGATATTGCTGAAAATATATATGAACAAAAGCAGACTTTAGAAGAATACATGAATCTATGAAAATAGAATTGAAGAATTAAACGGGCTATCAATAGACGTGAGATTGTAAAAGGCAGGGATATAAATTAAGGTGTTTTTAAATTTTTTTGGTGAAGAGGGAAGGTATCCCTCTTCTTTTTTCATTCCTTGTAAAATTTGAGGATGTCTTAAGAGAGTGAAAAGATGGATTGTGTGGGTGTATTAATAAAGGCTACTTTCGGTGGTTTCTAGAGATGTTTTTGAGGGAATCCAATATTATAAGTTGTAGTATTCATTGCAGCAATTGACTATATTATAGGAGCATTCACGTTGGGTTATAACAGAGAATTATAGAGTAAAGTAGGATTCAAAAGCATTGTTAAAAATGTGGTTGTTATAAGTTATTTTCCTATCAAAACAATTAGTCTTTGTTCAAAATTTAAGATTGTTATTTTATTATATCTAGTAACTATTTATATTATTTAATAATTACTTGATTTACTATTAAGGTGGTTATCTTACAAAATTGTAAGGTTATTTTAATTGACACTCGTATGTATAAGTAACTATACTGGTTACACAATGTTGGTGAGTATATTTAATAATCTTTATCTATAAGTGTATGTCCGAGGATTATTTTTGGAGCAATAGTCCGATTTTAAATTGATTATCTGCTATATAGTAATATAAACAACTTAATCTATTCTTTATTCAAGGTCGTATTATTTAAAGATTAATTATAAATGATATATTTACCAAATTGTAATAACTTGATAGAGGTGTTACATTTTGAAATACAAATTAATTGCTACAGGAATTCTTGCTGGAAGTCTATTATCCTACTCATCTAATACATTTGCAAATACTCATAAGTTCCCAGATGTTCCTGCATGGGCGGACAAATCCGTTAATTATTTAGTTAATAAACAGGTATTGAATGGCTATCCAGACGGAACGTTCGGTTCAAATGACTCATTAGACAGAGCTTCGGCTACAAAAATTATGACAAAAGTTTTAGGTATACAAATTGACTCTAATGCAAAACCATCATTTACAGATTCACAAAACCACTGGGCTACTCCGTATATTGCTGCTGCTGAAAAAGCTGGTATTGTTAAAGGTGAGGGCAATGGGATCTTCAATCCATCCGGAAAAGTAACTCGCGCTGCTATGGCTACGATGCTAGTAAATGCATATAAACTACAAAGCGCAGCAAATCATAATGAGCAGGTTAAATTTGAAGATTTAAAAGGGCATTGGGGAGAAAAATATGCCAATATTTTAATCAGTTTGAAAATTTCCAATGGTACTGAGAACGGTTGGCAACCAAATAGATTTATAACACGTGCTGAAGCTGCTCAACTTACTGCAAAAACAGATATGATGCAACATCGTTCCAAAAATCCATTAGAAAGTAAAACAATCATTATTGATCCTGGACATGGTGGCGAAGATCCTGGGAAATCCACAAAGGGATTACCTGAAAGTAAGATTGTACTAGACACTTCTTTACGTCTACAACAATTACTTGAAAAGCATACACCATTTACAGTTTTATTAACTCGTCAATCTGATAATAGACCAGGACATGATCAAAAAAGTTCTTTACAGGAACGTGTTAAATTTGCTAAGAAAAATCAGGGTGATATCTTTATAAGCGTACATGCAAATGCTTTTAATGGTAATGCAAAAGGGACAGAAACATATTACTATAAATCTTCTAAATCCGAAAAAACAAATCCTCATGTGGAAGAAAGTCGTGTTTTAGCAGAAAAAATTCAAACACGTTTAGTAGAGGCACTTCAAACACGAGACAGAGGAGTTAAACATGGAGACCTTCATGTAATAAGGGAAAATGACATGCCAGCTGTGTTGACGGAACTGGCGTTTATAGATAATGGTATTGATTACAGTAAATTATCTACGGAAGATGGCAGACAAATTGCAGCAGAAGCCATTTATGAAGGAATTTTAGATTATTATGAATGGAAAGGAAATAATGTATCTGAATATAGGCTGTAATAAGTAATTGAAAATATAGTAATTCTCGAAATGAAGAATTCTATAATTTTTTTGTGTTTTTTTAAACAACAATTTTAAATTTGTATTTAAAATTGTTGTTTAAATCGTTATTTTATGTTTAAATAATGTTGATAATAGTTATCAATAATAGTGAGAGGAAGATTAGTGAAACAGGTGTTTTTAGTTAGTGTCATAAAAGTTAATGAATTTCTATATTGTATGGCTATGAATCTATCTCTATTTTTGTGAACTAGAAATAATATATTTATATCTTTTAAATGTTTAAGAAGGAGTGGCTGTCTGTATGAAAAAAGCAAAAGAAATAGCTAAATGCGTTGCGGTAGCGTCCGTTATTATGTCTGGATCATTTAGTTTACAAGCAACATCTGCATTTGCAGATTCTAAAGGAACTGTAGAAAATCTTCAAAATGGTGGGAAGGTCTATAATAGTTTTAAAACTACTTATGACATGAAGCAGAATATCAAAAATTCGATAAAGGTTTCTTTTATTGAGGATCCTTACGCAGATAAAAAGATTGCAATTGTTACCACTGATGGTAGTAATATAGATGCTAAATATACAGTTAATAGCGGGTACTATAACGCAGGCTTAAAATGGCCATCAGCTTATCATACTGAAGCAGAAATAACAAGTGGTGATAGTGCTCAATTCCATAAAGCTGCCCCAGTTAATACAATGACTTCAGCAAAGGTCACTTCTGAGGTAGGGTATACACTTGGTGGAAGTGTTAAAGTAGGAGTAAATGATAAAGGGCCAAATGCCGATGCAAGTATCACAGGTAGCTTTGCTTGGAAAGAAAGTGTATCTTATGATCAAGTAGATTATAAAACGGTATTAGAGACTCACACAGATAAAAAATTAAATTGGAAAGTAGGATTCCAATCATTTAATTTCCCAGAGTGGGGAATTTATAATCGTGATTCATTCAATACTTTCTATGGTAATCAACTATTTATGAAATCACGTAGTTATAATGAAGGAACGAATAATTTTGTTTCAAAAGATACAGTACCAGCTTTAACAGGATATGGTTTTTCTCCAAACGTAGTAGCGGTTATTACTGCTGATAAAACAGAAACTACATCAGATTTAAAAATAACAAATCGTAGAATTTCAGATCAGTACAATATTGAGTGGGTAAGTTCAAAATGGTGGGGAACAAATAATAAAGATACATATAATGAATTCTTTACGAACCACTATAAATTAGACTGGAAAAACCATCAAGTTACTCTTGATAACCAAAAAGCCCTTGAAGAACAAATGAATAGTATCAACAGCGTGAATGATAAACTTAACAAAGGAAAAGGGAAATTATCTCTTTCAATGAATGGAAATCAACTCAAAGCTACGTCTAGCAATGCTGGTTATGGTATCAGTTATGAAGATAAAAATTGGGGTATCTTTGTAAATGGTGAAAAGGTCTATACTTTTAATGAAAAATCAACTGTAGGCAATATATCTAATGATATTAACAAATTAAACATTAAAGGACCTTATATCGAGATTAAACAGATCTAGTCAGAAAATGATGGACGATTGATGGATAATTATCTCATCAAGATACGAGTATACTAGTTTATCCCGCATTAACGGGCAGCCCGATTGGTTCAACTAATAATCAGTGGGTGATGAACAAAACCCCCACTGATTAAAGTTTCACTTTATTTTAAATCTATATAATGTAATGAAAGGACCAAAGTTTATCTATAAAATGGATAAACTTTGGTCCTTATTATGTTTTTATTCGCACACGAAATTAAGATGAAATTAGATGTTTTTTGTCTATTCTTTTACTCAATTAGAAAAGAGCGTAAAGTATTTGAAAGCTATTGATGCTACACAAGGGGATATTGTTTAAAGTAATCAGAACTTCATCGGTTGTTAAGTTACCACTTTAAATATATAATTAAATTTCATTAAAAAGATACTCTATTCAAAGTCCTTATTGGGTTTTTGAAGTGAAATATATACTATTTGAGGTGTGTGAAATGGGGAAATCTCGAGAGCAGACGATGGAAAATATCTTAAAGGCTGCTAAGAAAAAATTTGGAGAGCGTGGCTACGAAGGTACGAGCATACAAGAAATCGCAAAAGAAGCGAAAGTGAATGTTGCTATGGCTTCTTACTATTTTAATGGGAAAGAAAACCTATATTATGAGGTATTTAAGAAATATGGTCTTGCTAATGAGCTACCCAATTTTCTTGAGAAGAATCAATTTAAACCTATCGATGCCCTTAGAGAATATTTAACGGTTTTTACTACACATATAAAAGAGAACCCTGAAATTGGATCATTGGCATATGAGGAGATTATTAAGGAAAGTGCACGATTAGAAAAGATTAAACCGTATTTCATAGGTAATTTTGAACAGTTAAAAGAAATATTACAGGAGGGTGAAAAGCAAGGAGTTTTTCATTTCTTCTCTATAAATCATACGATACATTGGATCACTTCTATTGTTTTATTTCCCAAGTTTAAAAAGTTTATTGATTCTTTAGGGCCAAATGAAACGAACGATACAAATCATGAATGGATGCCAGAAGACTTAGTGGACAGAATTGTTACTGCATTAACAGATAAACCTAACGTGTAAATTATTCAGTATTTACGAATTCTATTATTACTATTTAAAGCCTAATTTCTCAATGTATTGTAGAGAAATTAGGCTTTTTTCAACACGTTATTAAGGTTTTTATAGTTCAAGGACTCAGGTTAATGATTATATTTTCAAGTATTCGTTTTGAGCTACATAGATATAGTTTTTGTTGCAACTGTTTGTTGAAATGCTTTATCATGCTCAACAATAACCATTGTGGGATTAAATTGTTGAATAAGTTCTTCAATCTGCATACGGGAATAGATATCTATAAAATTTAGTGGTTCGTCCCATATATATATATGGGCTTTTTCACATAAACTTTTAGCGATAAGCAGTTTTTTCTTTTGTCCACCAGAATAATGAGATATATCTTTCTCAAATTGAATTCGGTCAAAGTCCATCTTACTTAGGATGGATTTAAATAAGGTTTCATCAATCTTGTGCTCTTCAATGAAGTCTGATAGCGACCCCTTCAAATGAGAAGTATCTTGTTGAACATAGGAAATGATGAGTCCTGTACCTAAAGTAACTAAGCCTGTATGCTGTATCGGATGTCCTAGAATTAGTTTTAGGATACTACTTTTTCCGCTCCCATTCGTTCCATCAAGTACAATTCGGTTACCTTGTTCAACTATGAAGCTAATCGGCTCATTCACAATTTGGTCATTGTACTTAACGGACACGTCAACCAAAGTAACCAATTCATTTGATTTAAATTGCAATTGTTCCAATTTTAATGACTCAGTTTTTTCCACATTTTTTAGTAATTTTGACTTTTCCTCAATAGCTTTTTGTTGCCTTGATTCAAGGTTTTTTGCTCTTTTCATCATCTTGGCTGCTTTATGTCCTACAAACCCCTTATCCAACTTAGAGCCTGAATTCCTCGTTCCATTTTTTGAAGCTTCCACGTCATGAGACCAACTTGCTGAACGCTTGGAAGACTGTTTTAATCTCCCTATGTCCTTTTGTAGACGCTCATTTGTAGCCTTCTCGTGCTCTTGCTGTCTATCAAAATTTAACTTCCAAGAAGAATAGTTACCACTTTGAATTTCAATATTTGCTCTATTAATAGATAGGATATGGTCAACGCACCCATCTAAAAAGATTCTGTCATGTGAAATTAAAATAAATCCTTTTTTCTTCCTTAGATAATTAGAGACTATCTTTCGTGCATCTGTATCTAAGTGATTTGTTGGTTCATCAATTAATAGGAATTGACCCGCATTTAAAAACAGTGCAGCAAGCAACACCTTTGTTTGTTCCCCATTTGATAATGTTTTAAATGGTCTGTACATGACCTCAGCATCAACATTTAAATAGGATATCTCACGTAGAAATTCCCAATCTGCGGCTTGGGGGCAAATTTCTTCAAGGATTTCATGAGTGAATTTGTTCCTATCTGAAACAGAGTAGGGGAAGTAATTGAATTCTACCGAAGCAAGGATTTTCCCGCTATACTCATAATTCCCTAACAATAAATTAAAGAATGTCGTTTTACCTCGTCCGTTTCTACCAATAAATCCTAGCTTCCAATCCGTATCTATTTGGAAGTTTACACTTTTAAAAATATTATCAAAGCTACCTGGGTATGAAAAAGTTAAGTCTTGGACCTTTATCATTGACATAATAATTCCTCCTTTATATATCGAAACGTTTCATATAAAGTCGGAACATCCATCCATTTTTTAATTCCTCTATATAAGTTTGATGGATATTAACGACTTATATAGAGCATTACATGTGTAACAATAGTGTCTGAAGTACTGATTTTTCTCGCTCCTTTATTTGTGAAGTACATTTAACAATTAGTAAGTTTCAACTAAGCTAAACGGGAATAAAAAAATCCCCCAATTTGTAATCGGAAGGATTAGTCTTTCGTCTATACTTAATAAGTACTTATTAATCATTTGAATCATGACAAATAAAGTATGAACTGAATTTTAAAAATGGATAGACTAACCCTATATTTTGTAGTTTGAAGTTATAAAATTCAACTTAAAATATAAATTAGTTAATCATTATTCATCCATCATTCCTTTCATAATTCTATTTTTAGAGTAACATTCTTTTTAGGGAGATGCAATATTAGCTTCAATTTCATCTAATCCTAGATCATTTATAATTCTTTGAGTAAGGAGATAAAATTTTACCTCTCTTTTTATAAACATTAAATTTTTGTTCAATAGGTCATGTCTTTTGTCCGTTAAAAAGGGAGGATATGAAATTGACATCAACCTTTGTCGTAACTATAATAGTTACAGTTGGTTCCGTAAACTAATTCGAATTGCTATGTTAATGATAGTATATTTTCATTCCTTTTTAAGTGTGACAGGTAGCAACTAACTATAATCCAATAGAGGATTAGATTATATCTCATATTTAAAGAGTAGATAAGTTGTACCCGCCAAATTTACGATGCGCAAATACTTAAAAAACTACATTTTTCAGCTTACCCTTTTTGGAATCCTCAGTATTGATAATTGTAAACATCTACAAAAAGTTAACAAGACTGTTGTATGTAGAAAGAAATCTTTTAA
This sequence comes from Bacillus sp. ok061, assembly GCF_900108285.1. NCBI lineage: Bacteria > Bacillati > Bacillota > Bacilli > Caryophanales > Bacillaceae > Bacillus > Bacillus sp. ok061. The sequence continues at coordinate 114,959 of NZ_FNUW01000002.1, forward strand.
AAAGGTCATAATATGGATAATAGGTAGCACACATTTAAATTTAGTAGGAGTTGTGCCACTATCAAGACATTTTTTAATAAAAGTATAGAAAAAACTCAAGAAGGTGAGTCCATTGCGCAAACATGCATATATGCAATTTTATGTATTGATATTGGCTTTAATAGCTTATATAAGCTTTTGCTTTATATTTATATTTGTTTTTCCAAGTCTTTATTTCGTATCAGATTTTAATATCCGACTATCATCTTTAGTTGTTGAAACTACTGTATTTATCTCACTACTGTATTCTATATTATCCAGAAAAATTAAGTTAGGAGTATTCTGGGTTTGCATTATTATTGCGATAGGGTGTTTCTTGATAGGGAATTTCATATCTACTTTTCAAGTACTTAATGTAGAATTACCAATAAAAAATTTTAATATCTCTGATGTATTTTTGTTGCTTTTCTTATTCTTCTTTCTCTTTGCGTTCTTTTATAAAATCATGATGGAATGTAATAAATGGGAGAAAGCATATTTACTTTGTGATTTATGCATTGTTGTTACTGCTATTTTTACATTAGAGTGGTATTTATTTAATAAACCTTCTGCAAATATCTTATTCTTATCAATTGGAGATGTTTTTCTCTCATTTATTTTTCCGATTATAGATTTATTGCTTCTATTACTTGGAGTTACACTAATCTTTCGACCTGCTATTTTCAATGCAAAAAGCAAATTGTATATTTTTATCCTAGTATTAACTGGATTAGCTATTACGGACTATTTGTATTTTTACTTACAAGGTGATTTGTCAGAGCGTTCAGTTATATTTTTAAGGTGTTTGTATAGAGTTTTCCTATTATTTATTGCTATTGCTGCTACAATTCCAAAGGATGCTTCTTCTAAAAGAAATTATTTTATTATTAATCCGACATTTGGAGAGAAACTTCTTGGCATATTCCCTTATCTTGCAGTTGCAGTCTTAATTGGCTTTACTTTGAAAGAGCAAACGTCTTCAGCTACATTGATTACGGGAAATTGTATTGCTTTTGTATTTGTACTGATTCGTCATACAATTGTACGAATGCAAAACAAAGATTTAACTGAAACATTAAAAGTGTTTAATAATCAATTAGAACAAACAGTATCTCAAAGAACAAGGGATTTAATAAACAAATCTAATGATTTGGTAAAAAATCAAGAAAGATTTAAGTCATTATATGAGTATCATCCGGATCCTATTTTAACGATTGATTCAACTGGTATCGTATTAAATATAAACCAGGCTGGAAGTATGTTATTAGGAAAAGACAGTGCTGCATTAATAGGGAAAGAGTGCTTCTCTATTTTTTTAGATGAAGATAAATCTGAATTGGAAGCGGCTATAAAGAAAGGGAGACGATGTAGTTCATCTTCACTACAGTTGCGTGTGAAAAATAACAATGAGAAGGACATGCTGTTTTGGTATGTCACTATAGTTCCTATTATGATAGAAGGTCAAACTTTTGGGAGTTATGTAATGGTAAAAGACATAACGAGGATGAAACAACAACAGGATGAGATAAATTACCTTGCATTCCATGATACGGTGACGGAGATTGGAAATCGTATATTCTTCCAACAAGAATTAGATAGATCCATTAAGCGTGTGCAAAAAACACAGGATAAATTTGGGCTCCTGTATATTGATTTAAACCGCTTTAAGACTATTAATGATACACTGGGCCATTCCATTGGTGACAGGGTTTTAAAAGAAGTTGCCAAACGTTTTAGGACATGTCTTTCACCGACAATTCCTCTAGCAAGAATAGGTGGTGATGAGTTTGCAATCATTGTCCATAACCAAACAGAGCAACAGCTATTGAATTTGTGTAAAACTCTATTTCTTATAACTGAAGAACCATTCGTAGTAAATCAGCATAGTTTTTACTTATCTCTTAGTATAGGAATAGCAGTGTATCCATTTGGAGGAATAAATACTACTACACTTTTACAACACGCTGATATCGCTATGTATAGCGCAAAGGAAAAAGGTAACAATGCTGTTTGTATGTATGACGAGACATTATCTCAAAAAGTAACCCGTCGATTACGATTAGAACAGGATTTACCAAATGCAATTGAAAATAATGAGTTGTTTTTATTGTATCAACCACAAATTGACAGTAAGGAAGGTAAGGTTATTGGTGCAGAGGCTTTAATACGTTGGCAACATCCAGAACTTGGGCTGATTTCTCCGTTTGAGTTTATACCTATCGCAGAAGAAACGGCGCAGATTATTTCAATTGGGAAGTGGACGTTACAGAAAGCGTGTCGACAACTGAAAGAATGGCATTCTGCGGGCTTTTCAAATCTAAAGATGGGGATAAATTTATCAGCTATAGAGTTTGAACAGAAAGATTTTGTTCAAACCATTATATATACCATAGAAGAGATAGGAGTACCTGCTAATTCGATTAATTTGGAATTAACAGAGCGAATCGCCATGGTAGATGAAAAAGAAACTTTATCAAAGTTAAAAGCATTAAAATCATTTGGTGTACATATATCAATTGATGATTTTGGTACAGGTTATTCTTCATTAGCGTATTTACCTCTTTATCCAATTGATACTTTGAAAATTCCAAGAGAATTTGTTAATAGGATTGGAACTTCTACTGATGGAGGTGAAATTATACAAACCATTATTTCACTTGCTCATACTTTAAACATGAAAGTGATAGCAGAAGGGGTAGAAACGAAAGAACAATTAACAGTGTTACAACGTAATGCATGTTATCTAATTCAGGGCTATTACTACAGTAAACCTGTAAATGAAGATGAATTTATTGGTTTTTTAAGTATAATACAAAATGAATAAATGAAAAATCAGTATATGTATGAAATAAAGTGAAAAGAGGTTCTATCCATATGGATTTGAACGTCTTTTCACTTTATTTTCAGTAGTTATGCAGCAAGGTTTCAGCCTTTGAAAGTAAAATAAGTATCTATATTCCTTGTATTTTGGGCTAATGGGATATGAGGTGAAAGTTGCTTATTGTGAAAAAGAATTAGGGACAGCTTGTATATTCTTAAAGCAATATGAAAAAGGATTAGCAGTTTGTATGGAATTAGGAAATGAAGAGTATGTATATCATTTCAATATTTTACGTTCTCTTAATGAAGATGAAGCAATTAAACTCTTAGAAGAAGTGAAAAAAGTATTTCTTACTTCGAAAAGCAAGGTTTATGGGATTTTGTAGAAGAATATGCAGATCTAAAAAAGGAAGAAATTATACAATAATCACATGCTATCATTTTTAATAGCTAATTAACAAAGGGACTCCAATTATGGAGTCCCTTTGTTAATGGGGTAATGCTTTGTTTTATCTAATTATAGCAATATTTGTAAAAAGTGTAAAGGGGTCCTAGTTTGGAGGGGGAATTATTTAATCTTTTTTATTTAATAAAAGGGATAATATTTAGTTATCTGCGCTTCTTAATTATGTTTTCTATCACAATTTGAAGTGAATTTCAGTTAATCTTATTTATTTTATAGGAATTATAAGTTATACTAAAAGTAGGTGCAAAATGTACCATTTGAAAAAGAGTGAATTGCAAAAAGGAATCCGTAAAGGATTCCTTTTTTGTTTTTTTGAAAATGAAGCAATGTTCTAATTATCTCATTCATTTTTATGAATACGCTGCGATCTTATAAACTAAAAAGGCTTTTTTTGAAAAGTGCCATATTCCTGTAACAAAACAAAGGTATGTTATGTGTGTTAAATATAAAGAGAAAGAAGGAAAAGTTGTGAAAAAAATTTTGCCAATTGTTGCGTTATTAGGCATGATGAGTTTTGGAGTACAGGAAATGAATGTAAGAGCTGATACATACCACAAGGGCGATTCGAAAATTAGTTTTTGGGATTCGAAAAGAAAGGGTACTAATTTCATGAATAGTACGTCATTACCTGAAAACTATAAAAGTGCAAAAGAAGCTAATATTGAATATGTACGTTTAGCACCTGATAAATGGGAAAAAGATAAAGATTTTCTATTTGAGGATAAACCAGATACTTCTGGAAAGGATTTTCTGATAGGTAATGCAGATAACTATCAGGGATTAGTAAAGGAGGATTTAGAAAAATTAAAGGCGGATTTAGATGCCGCACAATCACAAAGAATGAAAGTTGTTCTTACAATGTTATCTTTACCTGGTGATCGATGGCGCCAATTTAATAATAACAAGAATGACGACAGAATATGGGAAGAAGAGAGGTATCAAGAACAAGCAAGTCAATTTTGGAAAGATCTTGCTTTGGAGCTAAAAGATCATCCCGCAGTGATTGGTTATAATATTATAAATGAACCGCATCCAGAAACAGCTAAAAATAATAGATATAATGATTTTTGGACGGAAGATTACGAGAAATGGTATGCAAAAGTAAAAGGAACGACAGCTGATTTAAACAGATTTTATGAAAAGGTGATTAACTCCATTCGTGAAGTGGACAAAGAAACACCGATTATTTTAGATTCAGGTTTATATGCTACTCCATGGGCCTTTAAATATTTAAAACCAGTAGAGGATAAAAAAACACTATACGCATTTCATATGTATGAACCATATGAATTAACGAGTCAAGGTGAAAAACAAAATAAGGAATATCAATATCCAGGATTAGTAAAAGTAGGAGATTTAGAGAAACCTGTAATGTGGAATAAGCAGGGATTAGAGAAATTTTTGAAGCCAATCCAACAATGGTCTAAGAAAAATCATGTATCATCTAATCGAATTATTGCAGAGGAGTTTGGAATTAACCGTACTGTTCCGGGAGCTACTCAATACATGCAAGATCTTATTTCTATCTTCAACCAAAAAGGTTGGCATAAATCATTCTATGCATTCCGTGAAGACACATGGACAGGGATGAATTATGAATTGGGAACAGGAAAAATAAAATGGGATGAAGAGGGTAAACCGGTGCCTCAAGATAATTCACTCTGGGAAGTAATAAAAAAAGATTTACAACCACATAAATAGTTTAGAATATTTGTCCTAAGGACTAAATGTAAGCATCTAATTCAAGTAGAATTAGATGCTTTTTTTCAAAAAAGGTGGAAGCTTAAACAAATGTAGTTGCAATTGAATTAACCTTTAAATTGAAAAAGTTTTATGAATTTTTTGTGAGATTCCAACCCTTAAATGTTGAAAATTATTTACTGATTTCTCCAATTGGATATATTTCTCCAATCGGATGGAAGTTTAGAATACAGAATCAAAACATAATAAGCTGTTATCGATGAGTTTATCGTAAAGTTGTTATTTAATGTGTCATCAAATAACATTTATATACAATAATACATAAAGCAAAGGAGATGTTTATGAAAAAATATAGAGTAATAGATACAACTTAAATAGTATGAATAGTTTAGATTGTAAAAACATGAAGAAGAAAACAAAAAATCCTTAAGAGTACTAAGGGAAAATGAAGGAGATAATATGGGGAATAATTCAAAACATAAAACTAGAAAAATACTTGCGGCTACTGCTACAGTAACTATGCTTGCGACTGGAATGATTTCTTCATCGGATGTCTTTGCGGAGCAAAAGGAGCAGCAAAAAAGTTTATCGACATCACTGCAAAATGAAAAGTCAGTTAAATCAGAAAATAGAACATTTACAGTCCCAGGAAAAGGGGATGTTGAGGTACTGAAACAACAGGAAAGAAAAAGTATGGCATTTAGTCCATATGAACCAACTGGTTTATATGCAAAGCCAAATGAACAAATAACGATTAATGTAGAAGGTAATCAAGATATTCAGGTATATATTGGAACGTATTCGTATGATGCTTCTTGGAGAGAAGATTCTAAGATAAAATCATTTACATTAAAACCAGGTATAAACACAATCCAATCTCCAAATGGGGGGCTGATTTATTTTTATAATAAACAACAAGGTGGTACCATTCGAACAACAATTACAACAGGCGGAATGGCTACGCCTTTCTTTGAACTAGGAAAGCATACGAAACAAGATTTAATTAACATGCTGGACCAATATCCAAATGCACATGCAGTGGAGTTAAAAGGAGAACGTGTATTAATTACGGCCAGTCCTGCACGTATTAAGAAATATTTGTTGGGTTCTAATACAGATCCTGTACAACTCTTAAAAAAGATGGATGAAGCTACTCGAATTCAAGACAAAGTAGCTGGATTATCTGAAGAACAAGTAGATAAACATTATGTTCATTACGTAGAAGAAAATCATTCTCCCGATTATTATATGTATGCGACTTCTTATCGAACTGCATATGTAGGAGATGCAATCCAATACGTGTTAGATATTAATAAATTTATAACAGATGGCTGGGGCCCTTGGCATGAGGCAGGACATTTGAGACAACAATCGCCCTGGAAGTTTTATAATATGACAGAAGTACAAAATAATATATACAGCCTTTCTGTAGAAAAAGCATTTAATCAACCATCCAACTTAGAGAAAAGTGGAATTTATCCAAAAGCATTTCAATATCTAGAACAAGTGAATAAAAATTATGATGAAATTAGCGATGTTTTTGTAAAGCTTGTTATGCTTTGGCAACTACAGTTAGCGTATGGAGAGGATTTCTATCCTAAATTGCATCAATTGTATAGAGACATGCCTTCAAGTGAACTTCCACAAACTGATGAAAATAAAAAACAATTATTTATGATTTCAGCATCAAAAGTAGCCAAACAAAATTTGATTCCTTTCTTTGAGAAGTGGGGATTACGTCCAAATAACGATACCATTCAAAAAGTAGCTGCATTAGGATATCCAATTTTAACAGCAGAGATTTGGAAGGGGACGGATTCTAATCCAATTAAACCAGATATGCCTAATGAAAATAATATTTTAGAAGGAAACCAGTTTGCATGGTCGCTGAAAGGGATTGGAGATTTTGAATTCGCAAAAGTAAATTTAAATAAATCAACAGAAGAAATGCAAATTGATCTAAAAGCAGGTGTACCACATAACTACTTTGATAGTACATATGCAAGTATTAAAGTGCAAAACACATCAGGTAAAGTAGTATATAACAAGGAGTTTTATGGGAATAAACAGCAAAATGCTGGAACACAAAAAGTTTCAGTAAAGACCGGCGATTTTATTGAGCTTACACATTTAGAAGGCGGAGAGAGGGCAACATTAATAAATTTAGATAATAATAAACGTGAAAGCCTTGATAAAAAAGTAATGTATGAAGTTACAAAGGATGGCCTGAAAAAAGTAAATCAAATTGTTAATCCGAAACCAGATACAGAAGCTCCCACACAGCCACAAGGATTATATGCAAGTAACCTTACTTCTAACAGTGTAGAGCTAAAATGGAATCCTTCTACAGATAATATAGGTGTAAAAGAATATCAGGTATTACGAGATGGACAATTGATTCAAACCGTACAAGGAACGACATTTATTGATCAAAACTTAACAGCTAATAAGGAATATAAATATGCAGTGAAGGCTGTAGATGAAGCTGGAAATACATCAATTCAAAGTGAAATTCTTCCGGTAAAAACCAAAGATCAAAATGTATCTTATGAAAAATGGGATCCAAAGAAGGCATATATAAAGGGCGATAAAGTAGAACATCAAGGGACAGTGTATGAAGCGGTTCAAAATCATCAAGGAAATGGTGACCCGAATTGGATATTTGCGTTATCTTTATGGAAACCACTTACAATCAAATAACATGTAAGAATCAGATGTGAAGATAGAACAACAAAAAATTGGGGCAGTATTTTAAAGATTTACTGGATGTTGCTTGAATTTTGATAGATTTCTCTACTAAGTTATTATTCAATAATAAAAATTAGAAAAGGATGTAGATTAGTGATTAGTCAGAAAACGAAGACAAGATTTAATAAAGTTATTATAATGACCGCAGCATGTAGCATGTTTTCTATGTTTGGAACGTCTATTTTACACACTAAAGCTGCAACACATTCAGCTGCTCCAGCAGTTTATGTGAGTCCCCAAAATATACCTGCCTCAGATATTATTAGTATAGACTGGTCACCAGTTCAGACACCACCTTATACGTACTGGGCTGTACACAACTGGAATGCAGGTGGTGAAGCTGGAGGATATGCTGGTTTTCAACAACAAAGTGGGTTTGATGAAAATGGAAAACGTACTTTACATTTTGCTTTATGGGATCCAATTTCCTCTAAAGAAGCAATAAAGGCCGAATACTTATCTCCGAATTCGCAAGCTGGACCCTTTGGAGGAGAAGGAACAGGAATGAAGGTTCAAACAACTTATGGTTGGAAAGACTACAATTGGTACACAATGACAATGCGTTCATGGCAAGAAAATGGTCATACTAAATTTGGACAATGGATGAAAGATGTAACAAAGAATAAATGGCATCAAATTGCAATTATGGACTTTCCGGTTGCTAATGCTGCATTTAATCATGGATTAGGAATGTTTCAAGAAGACTGGGCTGATAGTGGACAGAATGTTCGAGAAGCGCGCCTAAAAAATGGTTATAGCCGAAAATTAGTTGATAAACAATGGAGTTCTTGGAATAATCAAAGTATTTCTGGAACGCATGATAATACTTATCAATATGATGGAGGATCTACTTCAGAATATGTATGGGTCAAAGCAGGAGGTAATACGCAGTCTACTATTGGGTCAGGAAAAATATTCACGCTAAATCAACCTACTCAACCTAAAATAGGAAAACTAGATTTTGATATCCAATCTATATATTATGAAAATGAAAAATTAAATGTATCTTGGAAACTAAAAGAAAATAGTACACCGCAATTTAAGGGGAAAATTGAAATTTATAACAATGAAAATATGACGGGCCAACCTATGAACGTAATTAATGATATTAAATCTTATCAAAATGGAATCAGTCAATCTATATCATTACCAACAAATGCTTATGCAAAAATTGTATTAACGGATATATTTGATCAAACTGTTGAGAAAAAGGTACAAATCAAAAATGAGTCTCCAAACATTTTTGAAGGTAATGAATTTGCATGGTCGCTGAAAGGGATTGGAGATTTTGAATTTGCGAAAGTAAATTTAAATAAATCAACAGAAGAAATGCAAATTGATCTAAAAGCAGGTGTACCACATGACTACTTTGATAGTACATATGCAAGTATTAAAGTGCAAAACACATCAGGTAAAGTGGTCTATAACAAAGAGATTGATGGAAACAAACAGCAAAATGCTGAATCGCAAAAAGTTCCAGTCAAAGTAGGCGATTATATAGAGTTAACACATCTAGAAGGTGTACATAGAGCTACTCTTACAAATGTAGATAGTAGTAAACAAGAGAGCTTTGGAAAAAAAGCAATATACGAAGTTACAAAGGAAGGCCTGAAGAAAGTAGAAAAAATGCCAGAAGCAACAATTTTAGAAGGAAACAAGTTTGCCTGGTCATTAAAAGGATATAGTGATAGAGAAATTGCAAAAGTAGATTATGATAAAACGGTAGAAGAGATGAAGGTAAAACTAGAAGCAGGTGTACCACATTCCTATTTTGCTAGTACGTATGCGAGTATTAAGGTCCAGAATTCTTCTGGTAACGTTCTGTACAATAAGGAAATTGTGGGAAATAAACAACAAAATGCTGAAAGCCAAACTGTGCCCGTCAAGGTAGGGGATTACATTGAATTTACCCATATAGAAGGAGAAGCAACAAAGGAAAAAACGCGAGCAACTTTAATTAACCTTGAAAATAACAAAAATGAAACCATTGGAAAAACAGCAAGATATCAAGTTACAAAAGAAGGCTTGAAGAAAGTAGAGAAAATGCCAGAAACAACGGTTTTAGATGGAAATCAATTCGCTTGGTCATTAAAGGGATATAATGATCGAGAAATCGCGAAAATAGAATATAACAAAGCAACAGAAAAAATGCAGCTTAAATTAGAAGCGGGTATACCCCATTCTTATTTTACTAATACGTATGCAAGCATTAAAGTCCAGAATTTATCCGGTAATATTTTGTACAATAAAGAAATTATAGGAAATAGACAACAAGCTGCTGAGAGCCAAACCGTTTCAGTCAAAGTAGGAGATTGTATTGAGTTTACTCATATAGAGGGAGAAGCACAAAAGGAAAAGACACGCGCCACACTTACTAATCTTGAGAATAGTAAACAGGAGTATATGGGAAAGAAAAGAATATATCAGGTTACCTCTATGGGATTATTAATAAAGTCATAGATTTCACTACAAAAGTTAAATTATAAATTTATATATTATATAAAAATCTTAACCATTATATGCATTAAAAAATTCTCAAGAGAATATAGATTGGCGGGTATAGTATGAACATATTCAAAGGGCTTCTAATTTCATCAATTGCAATGACCACATTTGTAGGAACAGATCTAATCCTACAAAATGATAGTATTCATAATAAAGTTTACGCTGAATCTTATAATGTCACATACAAAGAAAGAGATTCACAGGAAGAAAGATTAATTGTAAAGTTTAAAAATCAAATTGACTTACCTTATGAAGATGGTATTGAGAAACGAATAAAAAATGGGGATTATGATAACAATTTAAAGAATTTATTTTCCGAAAATACAGAACTTACTTTGAATCGTCTGTTCTCATCTGTAAATCCGATAGAGATTGAAAAATTATCAGTACAATCTAAATCAGTTGCTAATGAATCAGCTAATAATTTATTAAATTATTATATTGTACAAGCTCCTAATAACATAGAAATAGAATTATTACTGAAAAAATTTGAAACATCTCCTCTCGTAGAGGAGGCTTATATACAAGAAAAACAAATTTTGACACCCCCTGAAATACAGTTACCAGATTTATCTGTTAATCCGTACGATGATCCTAGATTTCAAAATCAAGGATATCTTGAAGCGGCACCAAAGGGAATTAATGCCTCGCATGCTTGGAGCATTAAAGGTGGTGACGGGAAGGATACAACTTTTGTGGATATGGAATATGGATGGTTATTGAACCATGAGGATTTAGTCAATAAAAATATTAAGCTTATGTCGGGACAAAATATAAGCCAGCATAGAGCTCATGGTACTTCTGTATTAGGAATTGTTTCATCTGAAGATAATCAAATTGGAAATATTGGAATTGCACCAAAAGCAAATGTAAAAGTAATATCCCAGATCAGGGATAATGGAATTTATAATACAGCGGATGCTATTTTAAGTGCTGTACATAATTTACAAGCGGGAGATATTCTTTTATTAGAGGCACAAGCTTCGTATGATGGGTATGGGGATAAATATTTACCTGTAGAAGTACATCCAGATATTTTTGATGCAATTCGTGTTGGTGCAGATAAAGGGATTATTATTATAGAAGCTGGCGCAAATGGTTCAAACGACTTAGATAATTTTAAAGATCGTAATGGAAAAAAGATCTTAAATCGAAATAGTCCAGACTTCAAGGATTCAGGTGCTATTATGGTTGGGGCGGGATCATCAAATGTTCCACATAAACGTTTATGGTTTTCAAATTATGGAAGTCGATTAGATGTATATGGATGGGGAGAAAATGTTGATACAACATCAGCAAATCCAAGTCAAAATACTACAAATTTATATACATCAACATTTAGTGGAACATCAAGTGCTTCACCAATTATTGCTGGAGCAGCAACTTCGATTCAAGGTATTGCTAAAGAACATCGAGGTTCTCCTTATACACCAGCCGAATTAAGAAATATCTTAAGTAATCCGAATACAGGAACAAAATCTCAAGATCCGTGGAATGATAGAATAGGTGTTTTACCTGATCTAAAATCTATATTAGATAACTTAGGTTTTAATTCAGATATCCCGGACTCTTCTAGTATTTTAGAAGGAAACCAGTTTGCATGGTCACTAAAAGGAATTAGTGATTTCGAGTTTGCAAAAATTAATTTCAATAAGTCAACAGAAGAAATGCAAATCGACTTAAAAGCAGGCGTACCGCATCATTATTTTAATGAAACGTATGCGAGTATTAAAGTACAAAATGCATCAGGAAAAGTAGTATACAATAAAGACATTTATGGAAACAAACAACAAAATGCTGAATCGCAAAGAGTTCCAGTCAAAGTAGGAGACTATATTGAATTAACACATCTAGAAGGTATTCATAGAGCTACTTTAACAAATGTAGGTAATAGTAAACAAGAAAGCTTTGGAAAAAAAGCAATATACCAAGTTACAAAGGAAGGTCTGAAGAAAGCAGAAAAAATGCCCGAAGCTACAATTTTAGATGGAAATCAATTTGCATGGTCACTAAAAGGAATTAGTGATTTCGAGTTTGCAAAAGTTAATTTTAATAAGTCGACAGAAGAAATGCAAATCGATTTAAAAGCAGGCGTACCGCATCATTATTTTAATGAAACGTATGCGAGTATTAAAGTACAAAATGCAACAGGGAAAGTAGTATACAATAAAGACATTTATGGAAACAAACAACAAAATGCTGAATCGCAAAAAGTTCCAGTTAAAGTAGGAGATTATATTGAGTTGACACACCTAGAAGGTGTGCATAGAGCTACTTTAATAAGTGTAGACAGCAGTAAACAAGAAAGCTTTGGAAAAAAAGTCATGTACGAAGTTACAAAAGAAGGCTTGAAGAAAGTAGAAAAAATGCCAGAAACAACGGTTTTAGATGGAAATCATTTTGGGTGGTCTTTAAAAGGATATAGTGATAGAGAAATCGCAAAAGTTGATTATAATAGGACAACAGAGAAAATGCAGGTGAATTTAGAAGCAGGCGTACCACATTCTTACTTTAATAATACGTATGCAAGTATTACAGTAAAGAATTCGACCGGTAGTGTTGTGTATAATAAGGAAATAGTGGGAAATAGACAACAAACTGCTGAAATCCAAAAGGTGCCCGTAAAAGCGGGAGATTACATTGAGATTACCCATATAGAAGGGGAAGCAGTAAAGGAAAAGACACGCGCTACACTTATTAACCTTGAGAATAATAAACAAGAATATATAGGCAAAAAAAGAACCTATCAAGTTACTTCAACGGGATTAAACAAAATAGATTAACATGAAGAACCTTCTAATTATTAGTTAGATGCAAATAGTCGTTCATTATGAACGGCTATTTGGCTTTTATTTAAAGAAAAGTGAAATGAAAATACTCTCTCTTTTGTATATACTCTCCTTGCCATCAACTGCTACATTTGTTTATCAGGGGGAAAAAATTTTAAAAATGTGCTTGAGAATTGATAAATGTTTAAGTGTTATAGATTTGAGAAAAAAGAAACAGAATAGTAAGGTATTTATTGATAAATCCTCTCCGGTATTACAATATTTTACATATTTGGTATGATGTATATGAGTTCTATGTATATTAAGGGAGGAATGGGAATGAAGAGGTTCATAACATGTGCAAGTGGTAATACAATCTCAAAAAAGTTAGTTTTAATGATGTTGCCGATGGTTTTAATGATATTGATGATTACACCATCGAATGATGTATCGGCAGCCAATCTATCAAAAGCAGGTTCACTAAAAGGCGTGAATTTATTTAATGGAAGTTGGACAGTTGCTATACAGGCAGCAAATTTACAATATGTTTCTGCTGAGCCTTTGGGAAATGTAATAGCAAATCGTAATGCAGTTAATGAATGGGAGAAATTTGAATTAATTCCGACTGGGGAATTATATACGTACGCTTTAAAAGCTAAAAGTAATGGGAAGTATGTTTCGTTTGAGCCAAATGGTAGAGTAGTAGCAGATCGTACATCAATTGGTGCATGGGAAAAGTTTATCTTATATAATGGTGGAGACAATAGGATATATGTATTACAAGCACTAAGTAATGGTAGATATATATCAGCAAATGGTGGTAGAGAATTAACAGCTACTAGTTATGTAGCTGGAAGCTGGGAAAGATTTGTTATTGTATACTTCTAAACTTTGAAGTGTTATATACCTAAATGATAATAGCATGTTTAGTTTGTATAAATACCTAATACAATAAAGTGTTAAGTATGTAATACAAGTGTATATTAACGTGTAAAAGGGCTGCAATAATTAGCGGTCCTTTTTGCATGTTAAATAAGGACTTACTGAGGTTATAATGAAAAGAAAAAGAACCCTATAGGGTTCTTTTTCAAGGCATATTAACAGTAAGGAGAATCATGAAATGCTACTTCAAATCTTTATTAGGGGAAAGATTTTGAATAAGCTTAACATACATCTATTTTTACATAAATGTAATATATAGTAAATTGATAATGTTTATACTTACTATTACTAATATTCAATTAAGATAGTTAACACTATTTGTATAGTGTTAATGAAGTGCATATTTAGAAAACTAATAATGGCCACAAGTTGGTTATATATGTCTAATATTATATTTTATTTGCTAAAAGAGCTTAGAGATATATCATTTTAAAAATTAATTAACATTTAAACAATTTTAACTGAAATTGGGTGTGTATTAACTAAAAGTAAATAAAATAAACAAAGACCCTGTAATAAATACAGGGCCGGATACAGGGTTAAGGGAACGCATAGTTTCTTAAAATCATAATAGCATATATTCTTTGTATAGCTACATGAGGATTTTGACAGAATTAAGAACAAGGCAGAAATCTGTAAGAAAGCAAATATATTGCTGGAAATTTGATTTGAAATTAAACTATAGGGCATATTGAAATAAATGGAAACTCTTGAGTACCGTGATTAAATATGAGGTTTAGATTAGAGGGATAATTGGATCTTACTGAAAAGGCAAAATGTTTTTTAGATTAAAAGAAGAAAAAGACATTTTTGGGTGCCTTTTCTTTAGGTAAACAGTTTACATATTGCTGAATTATACACGAAACCATAATTCGACTATGAAGTAAATCTTAATATAATCCTAAATGATAAAATATGTAATATTATATTTGAGTTTTTAATTATTTTATTGAATATAGAGTAGCAATGTAAATAAAAGGGCATGCATTCGTATCTGCAGCCCTTTTTAGGAGGAATTCAAGACACCAATAGGACACGTATTGGTAAACAGGTTCAAAAATAGTATATGTGAAAAGAAAAAGTCCTATACCAAAAGTAGACAGGACCTTATTTTTTACATTTTCAAAAATGAAATTCTGTCCTTTTTGAAATTAGTACAACACACACTTGGTTTGTAATAAAGTTAGAAAAAGTATACATGAAAATGGCAGACAACTATTTTGTTGCCTGCCGGTGCCAGTGGGTTGAATGAGTTAGTCAATTCAATAAATTACTACCCGATTACCAGAAGAGTGAAGCCGCTAGTTCAAACGGCTTAGACATAGTTTTCTTAATAAAGAAAAAATTATGAGTAAAGATTTTGTTTGCTCTATATGAAAAGATAAATAGATATTCATCAGACAAGGATAATTTAGCATACCTTGAATAGGGTGAAGGAACGAATTAAAGAAAAGGATTTTTGTTTAGGAAGGGACTGACTCAGGAATGGGACTTTCGGACAGGGTTTGGGGGGCGATGATTGCCTTTGGCATTGCGACTAATATCATTGCTTGTATGATGGCAGTATACATTCAAAAATATGAGCTAATGATAAATCATCTTACAAATATTTTATTTTTAATAATTATCTCTTTAACGTTTATTAAGATGAAAATGAACAAATGGGTGGCTTTAGGATTTACATTTGTTGTAATAGAGAAAGGTATTAAGGCGGGATATGACTTCTACACACATGATTATTATGGTGTCAGTTGGAGTTTAGCTATCATTGTCTATTGCATATACGAGATGAAAAAGTATCATATTGAAATAAATGAATAGTCGCAACAATAAGATGTTAGTAGGCGTAATTTTTTTAATAATATAAAAAAGACACTGCAAGAGTGTCTTTTTTTTGAAAATACTCTATAATTAACTTTGGGGAAGGTAATGTTAGAGTATTCGTTTAGCATTATCTTTATATTTGATAAACCATGAAATCGAAAGATTTTGTGGTTTATTTTTTGAACAATAGATATTACAGTATTGGCAGTGAGCTATTGATCATTTTAAGCATTAGGAGAGAATGGATTAAAAGTCTAACATCGAATAACGGTTCCGGAATATAGTGTTGCGAAATGATCTCCCATATCCCAAACGGTACTTGCCTGTATATAGCCCTTAAAGCCTTCTGAAGAATAATAAATCTCTTTTGGTATACTTTCTTTAGTTTGGAAATGTGCTTTAGAGTACTTTACATAATGGTTTTTAACAACTTTTACATCTGGAACAATAGTGTTTTTTTGTTCCAATGTTGGCCTAGCACTAGAAGGTGATATGAATTTTACAGTGTCTTGGTAATTAGGATCTAAGGTGTCAGCTTGTACACTGTGTGACGAAACAATTGTGCTTAAACTACTTCCCGCGATTAAAGTTGCAAATACTAACTTTGAGAATTTTGTTAATCTACTCATTTTATAATCTCCTTTTTATTATTTTGTAAGGTATCTCCTTACAACTCACAGTCTATATCCACTACAAAAGGGTGTACATATATATTGATAGACAAAATTCTACAAAATACAGCATGTTTTTAGGGTTTATGTATAATAATCCAATGTCTAATAATCTATCAAAAGTAAAAAGGTAGGTCTTATATAAAAGAAAATGAATAATTTATGCAGGTAATGTATATGGAATTATTGTTTAAATATTCTAAAATGAGTTGATAAAGATGTTGTAGGTTTTTTGGAAAACAAATAATTCCCTAGGTGAAATTTGAAAGGAAGATTCTCTGTTAGAGTTTTTTATAAGGGAATTCATTTTCGTAGATTCAACATGTAAAAATAACTAAAAGAGCAAGTGTTTCAATGGGTAAAAAGCTATGTTGAGTCTTTTTTCTCTGTTGGTGGTCGTCTAATCAATGAAATGACGGATGCTCATGATAATTTGTGTCTAGCAACATTCGTGTATAAACGAATGAATTAAGAAAAGGGCGAAATATTGGATAACTCGAAATAGATGCCTTTAAGTAATGTTGAAGATGAGGAGGAAATTTGGGCAGAACATTAAAGCAAAGAATAGGTTCAGAAAATACCTATTTTAGATTTGAATAATCAACAAATAAGGGAAGCACCAACTCAAAGGTGTCTTCCCTTATTTAATACTTTTTATCAATAATCAATATTAACAGAGCCTAAATAAAAAAGTGAGAAAAATGATAAACATTCTTCTCACTTTCATCAATTAGGGTGGCATATACATAAATATGCGTTTGGGTAGATTTTTGAATGAAAAATCCACATGCATAGTATAACAAAAAAATAGAGCTTTTCGCATGTAATATTGCATATAAAAAATAGAAAAGCTTTAAATTTTAATATTACGAACTTATATATACGTGTTACAATGTAATTCTCTAATTTATTTTATCCAGCTATTTAGAATTTATGTTTTAGTTAATTTATTATGGTAAGAATTTCATCCGATTGGATTAGCGCTAAACTAGATCTTTATCCAAACAAATCCAATAATTATTTTTTAAATGAAGTATATGTTGCATCCAGTTTATTTGGAATAATTCGTAGTCTAATAATTGCTGAATCTAGAAAAATAACATATTCGAAAGGAGGACAGATAAAACTCTGCCTGTGAAATTTAAATCACTAAATGTTAAATTTCGGATAATAGGATGTAATTGTGGTTTCATTTCGAATGGTACCATAAATGAATGTGGAAAAATAAAGGAGAAAAATTTAAATAAACTATATAAGTAGTAAAAATGAAAAGGAGAAGTATCTAGTGTTTAATATAAAAGAAAGATTGGGACAAATAAAGCTTAAAACGAAGTTGTCTATGGCATTTATAGCAATATTAATTATACCAAGCCTTATCGTAGGAGTATCATCTTATAATAAAGCAAAAACAGATCTTAATGAAACAATTCTACAATCAGCAAAAGATAATATAAGTATTTTAGATAAGATTGTTGATGATGAATTAGAAAATAAGCATACAGATGTCACTCATTTTGCAAAGGTACTCACACAAGGGGATTATAATCCTGAACAATCGCAAAATGTACAGAGTAAATTTGATCAATATATACAGTTACATCCAGAGATAGAAACGATTTATACGGCATCCAGTAACAATCAATTTATTCATGCACCTGTTGGCAAAATACCAGAAGGGTTTAATCCGTTAGAAAGTAGTTGGTATAAGGATGCAGTAAAAGCAAATGGAGAGATTATTGTTTCATCTCCCTATAAATCAAAGTCTACAGGAAATATGGTAATTGCAATTGCAAAGCAAAATGCAGATAAAAGTGGTGTCATTGGCGTAGATTTGAATATTACAGATATCGTAAAAACATCCAAAATGATAAAAATTGGAAAGCAAGGATTTGTATCTATAGTTAGTCAAGATAAAACTATAGTTGTTCATCCATCACTAAAGCCTGGAGAGAAATTAGAGAAAACTTTAGCGGATGAATTGTACAAGACAGAAGATGGAGTAATTACTTATAGCCTCAATGGCGAAGATCGAAACATAAGCTTTAAGACAAATAAAAAAATAGGTTGGAAAATAGCTGGCGTAATGCCTACGAAAGAAATTGAAGAAGCTACTAATCCTATTTTTTATAAAACGCTCACTATAATAGGGGCTTCATTATTGTTAGGTGGAATTGTAATTCTATTCATACTCAGATCTATAATTACTCCACTAAGACAATTAGTCATTTCAGCTCAAAGAATTAGTCAAGGAGATTTAACCGAGAAAATAGATATTCGTTCAAAGGATGAACTTGGTCAATTAGGTGGTAGTTTCAATACAATGGCAGAGTCGTTACGTAATATTATTTCTCAAATTAACACATCTGCAGGACATGTAGCTGCGTCTTCTGAGGAACTAACTGCTAGTGTAGAGCAAGCAAGTGTTGCGACAGAACAAATTACAAAAGAGATGGAAGAAATCTCGAACAGTGCAGAGGTTCAAAATAATGAAGTTGAGTCTGGAGCTGAATTAATTGGTGAGGTAACACGAAATATTCAATATGTAGCTGAGAATGCATCTGAAGTATCGGCTTCATCCATATACACAAAACAAAAAGCCAATGAAGGTGAACAATTAGTAGAACAAACTGTAGCACAAATGCAGTCTATTCATCACTCTGTTTCTCAATCCGATAATGTAATAAAATTATTAGATAAGAAATCGCAACAAATTGGAAGTATATTAGAAGCGATTCAAAATATTGCGGAACAAACAAATTTATTAGCATTGAATGCAGCAATTGAAGCAGCTAGAGCAGGAGAACAGGGGCGAGGGTTTGCAATTGTTGCGGATGAAGTTAGGAAGCTAGCAGAGCAATCATCCGAATCTTCGATGGAAATTGGAAGCTTAATTAAGGAAATACAAGCAGACGTACATGAGACTGTAAAAGCTATGAATGAAGTGGGAGTAGAGGTACAGTCGGGAATTAAAGTTGCGAACGATACAAAACAAAGTTTTTATGAGATTTCAAAATCTGCAAATGATATTGTGTCAAAAGTGCATGGTATGGTGGAACTATCTAATACTATGACTACTGATGCAATGAAAGTCGATACATCGATTGATCAAATAGCTATGGCTGTAAAAGAGAATTCTTCAAGTATGCAAACGATAGCTGGTTCATCTGAGGAACAACATGCTTCTATGGAAGAGATAAATTCTTCAGCAATACAATTAGCACAGATGGCAGAAGAACTTCAAGAGTTAATTGGTGGATTTAAGATTTAAGTTGAGATTCTAGGAGAGAATGCTAGAATCTTGTTACAGAGTGGAAATGCATAGTAAATAAGTATAATATGTACTCTTTATGCGTATTGAACAGGCAGAAAAGCCATTAAAAAACCCTCCATTTGGAGGGTTTTTTAATACATTTACATTAAATTTGTGGTGGTGCACCACCATAATCGCCAACACTATATGAAGGAGCAGGATAATGCCCATGAGTAGCAAGCTGATCTGTTTTAGAAAACTGAAAAATTCCCACCGTTAATACCCCAATAAAAGCAATGCCTGATAATAATAAGCTAATTTTTTTCATTATTTTAACACTCCTTTTGCGATTGATTTTTGTCTTGCTTGATAACAAATATGGAAATAGTCACTTACCTTTTGGTGGTTCTCTAATTGTCTACATTTTGTGGCAAATAATTCAGCGTATTCGACAACATATTCCCATAATTCTTCTTCCTCAAAGTATAAGATTCCTTCTTGAATGATTTTTTCTAATTCTTCCAATGGAATATTTTCGTTTAATCTTTTTAAAATAGAGAAGTGGTGTGTGTATTCTTCGTTATGAATTTTTCTGCAAATCTGTAATCCCTTATCAATGAGTTGGCTGGCCGTTGATTGTTCTCCTAATTTATAATGTTCCTTAGCTTGTAGGAAGATGGCCTTGAAGTGTGTAGGGATTTTCTCTGTTACTTCTGAAAGGTGACGAATAGCTAAAGTAGACATACTTTGATCAGAATACAGCCACCCCATAGTATTTTTTACGTATAACAAGGAATCTTCTTCCCTATTTTTTTGTAGTAAATCAATTGCACAATGTAGATATTCTTCTGCTTGTTCGTACTGTTTTAAATAGATGCAGCAACCACCTAGCAAACTATTACAAAAAGCTGTTTTTACTTCATAACCTTCATACTTTGAAAAGATTGCTCTCGATTTATTTGCGTATTCGATAGAAGCGAGATTGTTATAGGTATGGTGATAGAAAGTAGCAATTCTATAGTAAAATTCAGCATGTTCAATTTCATCTGGTATAGCTACCAATATTTTTTCTGCTAGTTTATAATGTTCCTCTGCCTCAGTATAATTTGATATAAAAGTGGAATGAATGGATTTGAAAAAGTGATAATAGAATCGTAGAAATTGATCTGTAGGCATATCATAATCGCTAATAGTATCAAAACTATTTTGTTGAATACCAAGGCTATCTGTTAAGACCTTGTAACGAAATTCGAGTAGTGAATAGTATAGTAACAAATTTTGATCCTGATGTTCTTGATCCGGTTCAATGCTTAACTTATTAATTTTTTCATCAATTTTCTTTTTTAGATTAGTAGCTTTTATAACTTGTTGAGATAGCATAGCTCGATACCAGTCGTTCAATAGAGAGGTTAATTGCTCATTTCCCTTTACTGAAACACTCATAATATACGCCCCCATTTTCTAAAAAAATCCTAATCCAATTTAATTATAAACATCATAACAAAATAGAAGGAAAAATGGAGTGATATTACAATATTTTTCAAGAAAATTCATAAAAAATAATCAATTTATGTCGAATATACTTAGAATAAAACATCCAAAAATTATCAAAAGATAATAGGAGTCTTTATACGTTCTATCAGGTGAACTTAGAAACTGTGATTGAAGATTTATGAAATTTTCTTTTCTTAAAACGGATCAATTACGTATTAATTTTCAAATTATTTTATCGGATACATATAGTATGTATCACCACCAAATGTATAAATCTTGCGTATGTAAATAAGAAGAGAATAAAGAAAACAAAAGAAGAACTTGTAAGAATTTCTACAAGTTCTTTTTTGGATAATGTAAAAAGGTGAAACAGACTATCTCATTATTTGTAATAGTGAAATTATCTTACTTATGGTTTTGTTTTATAGAAGATGTACTATTATATTTGAAGATTTGTTCTTAATGTTGATTAAAGGCAAATTAAAGACTGGTAGGGGAGAAGTGCATAAAAGAGAAAGCCTTCTTTACTTATTCTGAAAAGATAATTCAAAAAGCAATTTGTGTATAGAATAAGCAATGCATGAATTCATCGACATTGGTGATAATAAATAAGAGAATCATAAGCATGAACTTTAGTGGAATAGCTACAAGAAGGGGATAATTATAAAATTGTTAAAGCTCAGTATAATTCTATAATAGTAGATATAATTATTAGAATTTTTATCTTAGTTACTTTTCGGGTAGGATAAGTAGAAGAAAATAGGAAGTTTTTCTTTGAAGAAAGCTCTTTTGACAGGAATAGATTTTTTCATAACTAGAACAAATAAATTAATAATCGCATATACTGTATTGTCGTTAAAGCAAGGCATTATTTTCTCAGAACAAAGGAATCACTAGAAAAATATGTGATTCCTTTATTCTACAGTATAATGTCAATAATTGATTTAAAATAACTGAGGAAATAAAATCTTTGTTAATGGATAATTACATCATTTTAGGTATAGTAGGTTTATAATTTAGACTATAAAAATTAATGTGTCTTTTATTATTTTAGCTAAGAGGACTCCCTCCTTAAGGAATTCACAGCAAGTATGAGTAAGTGGGAGTAGTTCAAAGCATGCAATATTGTTTGATTTGGCTAATACATAGATTTATCATCTCAGAACTGGTGTAAGAATTATAATGTTTATACCATTCTATTGTATTTTCTAAAGTTTGTTGTAGGGACCATTTTGGTTGCCAATCAAGATTGAATTTTGCTTTGCTAATGTCAAGGTTTAGTAAATTTGCTTCATGAAAATTTATTGTCCCTATATTTTCTGCTGTCCAATCCCCACAGCCCCAAATATCTAGTAAACTTGTCACTAAATTTTCTACTGGAACAATATTGCTTAGGGATGGCCCGAAGTTCCATGCTCCTGAATAAAGGATACCATTATTTATAATTTTTTCTGTAAGGAGTAAATACCCGCTTAAGGGTTCTAGTACATGTTGCCAGGGTCTAATAGTAGTAGGGTTTCTAATAATAATCTTTTTGTTTGATTCTAATGCTCGTATACAATCAGGAATAATTCTATCTATTGACCAATCACCACCACCAATTACATTACCAGCTCGAACGCTTGCAATTATTTTCTTGTGGTGAGAAAAGTTTTCTTCTGAAAAGTAAGAATTTCGATAGGAAGAAATTAAAAGTTCGCAGCATCCTTTGCTTGAGCTATATATGTCATGGCCACCCATAGGGTCAATTTCACGATAACCCCAAGACCATTCTTTATTTTCATAGCACTTGTCACTTGTCACCATAATTCCTATTTTAGCTGATTCATGTAATCGAATTGCCTCTAGTACATTCATAGTTCCTACAACGTTTACCTCGTATGTTTCTCTAGGATATTCATATGAATACTTAACTAGAGGTTGGGCAGCTAAATGGAATACAATTTCAGGTTTATAATCTGTAAAAACCTTATTTAATTTATTAAAATCCCTAATGTCTCCACGAATATCAATTATATTATTTTGAAGGTTAGTAATGTTAAAGTTATCATTTTTATTTTTAGGATCCAATGAATATCCGATTACAGTAGCACCTAATTCATTCAACCATAGGGATAACCAAGAACCTTTAAAACCAGTATGTCCAGTAATTAAAATTGTCTTTCCGTAAAAAGCATTATTAAAGTTTTGATTTAACAATTAGTCCACCTCCTTTAGTACCCTATTTTTAGGGGGTTAGGTATAAATGTTTATTATTTTTATACCAATTAACAGTTTTTATAATTCCTTCTTCAATATTAATTCTAGGTTCCCAGGAAAGAGAGTTTTTTATTTTTTGCACATCTGCTTCAGGAACCCATCTTTCATTAGTTCTAGAGGGAATTGCACCGTAATTTGGTCTGGAATTGGTTTTCAAATGTTTGAATAATAATTCTACATAATGTTTCAAGGGGGAAATAGTGCCACTCCCAATATTAAAGATTTCATTTTGTACAGTAGTATTTTCTACTGCTAGGATACAGGCATCTATTATATTTTCTATATAACAATAATCTCTTAATTGATTACATAAAGTTAAATTTACATCTTTGTTTCGTAATACTTGCAAGATTATATAGCTAAAAATTTTATGTGGCTCCTCGCTTTCTCCGAATATGCCAAAAGGTCTTAATGTTATAAGATTAATGCTGTTTTCGCTAGCAATTTGATGGGCGAGTATAGTAGCAGCAGCTTTGGTACTTCCGTAGATATCCACAGGAGTTAGTAACATATTTTCATGAATAGGTTCCATCTTGTTACCGTATTCAGAACTACTCCCAAAATTGATGATTTTTTTACAATTCACCAATTTTGCTGCTTGAATAATGTTACATGTCCCTATAATATTTGTTTCTATAGCATGCATGTAATCTGTATGGGCAGAATTTACACCATAGGCTGCCAGGTGAAAGATATAATCCGGATTAACTTTCTTTATTGCATCTTGTACTTGTTTTTTATCTCGTATATCTATTTCATAGGTTTCAATATTTTTTATAATATCCTTTAGTCTCCAAAAATTTGATGGTGTTCTTATGAAAAGAACAATTCGTGCTTGTAAATTTAAAAGTCTTCGTGCCAAGTGAGAACCAATAAAACCGTATCCACCAGTAATAAGGAAAGTTTTATTTTTAAATGAAGTAATCATAGTGAAAATCTATCCTTTATTAAGATTTGTTTTTAAATAAGGAGAGTATCAGTCTTAATTGTGATGAGGGGAGGAGTATTTAAAATAATTTTTTATTGTCGTTGTATCAATTTGGTCAGCAAATAAAGAGGAGGGGGATTTTTGAAAAGTATTATGAAGGGTATGACATGTCTTGTTCAATTGTTCAATATAAGGAATGTATATATAATCTAAAACTTCTGGAGGTAATTCTAAAGTTTCTTGTTTCCATAAATCGAACTCATTTGGATTAATAATTTGCATACTTCCAAAATGAAAAGCTATTAATTCATCTTGATCAATAAAAACTTTTTTATCTGTTTTTGATATAGAACTGCTATTTAAAATGACATTCCAAGGTGCTGCATCAATACCTTTATGAGTCATGATTTTAATATTAGAAAAGATGTTAGGAATGTGATTTAAATATTTTTGGTCACCCCATCTATTCATTTCAACATCATAATGATTATTGCAATATTCTAGGCATTTATCTTTCCACCATGTTAAAATTTCTTTACTATTTTGATCGTTTTTGAAGCCTACTAAACCAGCTTGGTATATACCGTGTATGTTTTCAATTTCAGTAGAGCTTCTTTGAGGGCAAAGGAATACAGAGTATTTCCACCATTCATCAAGAATGATATTAGGTGCTGTAAAGAAATACATATCAGCATCACAATATATAATGTGATCAACTTCCGGATAAAGACTAAGGACATGTAGACATAGGGGCGCTTTTAATGTCCAACAATATTCTTGTAAACTTCTATCATTTTTTATACTGAGGAGTTCATGATTTTCAATATTTTTTACCGGAATTAGTATGGCGTGCTTTAATTTTAATTTCTCTAATATTTGATAAGTTAAATCATCCATACAACAGATCCATACAGTAAATTTAGCGTTGAAATTTTCTAAGGAATAATAAGAGGTCAATCCTTGAATTAATCGTTCTTTACTTATAATCATGGAAAAGTTCATAAAATGATTGGATTGATTCATTTTTCTTCTTAATTGTGAATCTTTATATAAGGTTTGAGCTTTATTTATATCTTTTTTACTTAAAAATTGTTTAGTATCTTTATTGAATTTATCTTTTAATTGATTTAAAACAAATTGAATTCTCTCTAAATACGGAGTGTAAATATGGTTTAATATATTATTGGGTATTGAAATTGCTCCCAAAGACCAAAGATCAAAATCATTTGCATTAAAGATAGTAATACATGCAAAATGGTAAACAACTAGTTTGTCGTTTTCAATAAATACATCGTTTTTAGTCTTGTCAATTTTATAATCGTTATTATATATACAGTTCCAAGGCGCAGCATTTATACCTAAGTTATTTGAAATTTTTACTTTTGGAAAATATATAGGGATATAATCTAAATACTTTTGGTCTCCAAATTTCCCCTCCTCAGCCTCGGCACTGCACCAATCTAGACATTTATTTTTCCACCATCTTACACTTTTTAGTCCATAGAGATCATTCTTAAATCCAATTAGCCCAGCCTGATATTTTCCATACATTTTTTCTACCCAATCACGATCTCTTTGGGGGGTAAGGAAAATGGAGTATTCACCCCATTCCTCAAAAATAATATTAGGATCAGAGAAAAAGCATAAATCACCATCACAATATAGAATAGATGGTAAATCATAATTGACCAATAAATATTCTATCAAGACAGATTTTAAAGTCCAACAATATTCATTTACTTTTCTTTTTCTTTTAATTGCTTTTAGTTCACTATCTTCTAATTCTTCAACTTGTAAAAGGTTTACATTAATTAAATTCATTTCTTTTAATAGTGAATATGCAAAAGGGTCTATACAACAAATCCACAATGTGAATTTTTCTGAGTACTGCATTAATGATTGCTGTAAAGCAATGATTTTCAAGACATATTCACTACCTACAATGACACAGAAATGATTATTTAGATCATGTTGTTGATTATAGAATTGGGGATTCATTCTTTTTTGAGTATTTTTTTTGGAGAGATTTGAAGCTTTAATTCCTGTTGAAAGCGGGTTAACTATTTTCTCATTAGAGGGGATATACAATCGAGGTAAACTTATTTTTTTATCATTAGAGTTCAATGTTTATTCAGTCCTCTCCACTAAAATTTATTAGGATTCCAACTTTCATCTACAGTTTTTAAATCTTTAGGTGTATCGACACTAGCCCAAAAGTCATTGTGTTCATAGACTGCGAGCTCATTGTCTTTTATTAAATTGTGAAGAGGATCTTCTTCTAGAACACAATCATCACTATCACCTAAATAATCGAATATTTCTTTGTTAAATACAAAAAACCCGCCATTAATTACTTCATCAAGTAATGGTTTTTCTTTAAAATCAATAGCAATTCCATTTTCGACCGCCAATAGGCCATATTGACTATTTTTTTTAATTCCAGTTAATGTAGCAATTTTTCCTTTTTCTTTATGGAATGCTATTAGTTGATCAATATCTATATTTGCTAATCCATCGCCATAAGTTAATAAAAAGGTTTCACCCTGTACAAAGGGTTCAAGTTTTTTTAGCCTTGCCCCGGTCATTGTATCAATTCCTGTATTTATAAAGTGTATATTCCAATTTTCTAATTCCTGAAGTAGCGTATATTGATTGGTTTTAAAATTCAAACTAAAGTCATTCTCTTTCCAGCTAAAGTCCATAAAATATTCTTTAATTTTCTCACCTTTATATCCTAGGGGCAAAATGAAATCAGAATGTCCATATTTTCTATACCAATTCATTATATGCAAGAGGAGAGGCTTTCCTTGAACTCGAACTAATGGTTTGGGAATGTCCTCTAAAATTCCTTGCATCCGAAGCCCTTTTCCGCCACACAAAATTATGACTTTCATAAATTTCTTTCCTTCCTCTCTATATATTTTACTAATTTAAACTATGTAGTTTGTTTGATAAATGTATACACGGTTGTACCATAATGACAATCAACTAAAAAATATATGTTAGATTTATAATTCAAATGCTGATTAAACGTGAAGAATACGCACTGTAGTTTATTCTCAATCTTATGTAAATTAGGTTATTTTAAAATCAATGCTTTATTTTATTTAATACTAATGAAAGAAATTGCTTGTTTGTAAGATAAAAGAAGGGGAGGGGAATCAAGGGAATTGAAGAAGCTTATAATGAAAAATCTAAGAAGGAAATTAACTATTTAAAGGAAAAGTGAACAAATATTACATTGTAGATTTTACAAATTTAAAAAAGAGCACCGTATAAAGGTGCTCTAGTGATGGAATCAATTTTGTAAAGAACCATTTATTCAATAAAGAAGGACTTATGAATTATTATATGAACGGTTTATTAATTAAGTGTGTATCAATTAGATGGGAATTTTATTTCTCTACACCTATTTTAATTTACTGGCAAAATCATGTTAAAAGTAAGAAGAAAAGTATTAAGTTAATGTTATTTTATTTAAAATATAATCCCAATCGGAATCATCACCTTCCCATCTATCCTGATAACGTGGGAGTTCAATTGAACAAACCCTCGATATTCCCCAATTTTGTTCAACGATATTAGATATATCCTCCTTAAAATTGACAATAAGAATATTAAAATCTTTATTTGTAATTTCGGATAATACGTTTTTTAATTCAACCGCTTCATCTCGATTTCCCCAAATCCTAATGAATAAAATTGATTCACTACTATTTATTTTTTCAAGGAATCGATTAATTCTAGTGTCTAATTTAGCTTTAAAAGAAGGATAGGTTGATTTCCAATCCTTTTCTGAGTCAATAGGAAAGTCATGCATTGAAAAACAATTATAATAAGTGTCCTTTATACAATAGGTAATTCGTTCTGCCCATTTAGTTTGATTATCAAATTCTGATTCAATAAGACCGTAACTTTCTGAACCTTCTATGACCATATTTTCCAACTTCATAAATTTTTCAAATCGATTTTGAAGTAATCTGTTTACATCTGAAAGTGATGGATAATAAAACCA
The DNA here is from genome assembly GCF_900108285.1 of Bacillus sp. ok061. NCBI lineage: Bacteria > Bacillati > Bacillota > Bacilli > Caryophanales > Bacillaceae > Bacillus > Bacillus sp. ok061. The sequence continues at coordinate 143,368 of NZ_FNUW01000002.1, forward strand.
ATCTAAAGGTCCAGAAAATGTTCTTAAATGATGCCTTTTGATTTGGTTAGTGACTTGACACAAGCCTCCTAAACTTACAATTACGCCATAGGATTTTTGTATATCATCTAGGTTCATCCTGATCATCCTTTTTAAAAGTAATTTAAATTATCTATTCAGTATATGATGCAATAACATATTGATGTGGACATATATATATCAAAGTACATAGAGCTAAGATATTGGTATAAATTTGAAAAGTCAAAATCCCTAAGTTAAGGAATTATATCTTTAATGTTATATCATTGAGTTGCTATTGGGATGAAAGCTGGTAGGGATTATACTCTCCAGTAACTTAAATTAGAAACCAGTCCTTGATTACTATAGTAAAATTGTTGTGCCTTTAAAAGAATCCTTAGATAAAAAAGAAAAATCTATTGGTTAGCATTTAACCAGTAGATTTTTCTTTGAGTTATTATCTTTTACATAATAATTATAGAGGATGGAAAATTCCACTTAGAAATAATTTTAAGCAGAAGAATAGACTAGTCTAATTTCTAATGGTCCCAGTATCTTTTATTTTGACGTGTGTCTTTACATTTATTTTAGCCTCTGCTAACGCTTGCAACCAATTTCCTTTTACTTTTTTCCACTCTTTATATTGAAATGCTCTAGCATATTGGGATAATCCGATTGGATCAATTTTATTCTGTTGTATTTCATATAACATATTTTGTAAATTGTTATTAATTTCTTTTTGAATAGCACTTTTTAAATTATTTATATTTTTTTTATTATCATAGTGCCCTTTAATTGAATTCGCATTGGTTTTTTCTATTAAAGCTACATTAGCGTAAATATCGAGATTAAATACAAACTTTCCGTTTTGAAAATTAACAACTACCTTCCTTGTCGCGTTCTGTACGAATATAGAAGTGTTTGTTTTTTTGTTGGACTTTTTAGGAGGAAGCGCAAGGTGTAGTATCATTCGCCCGCTACTTTTTTGCTTATTTATAAGATTGAAAAATTTAACATCTTTTTTAGGGATATGAGTTAAATATTTCCCTTTTCGATTTAAAAATGCAATTCCTACTGTGTCGATTTCATTCTTTGTTTTTTTGATAATTGGAACAGTTTGCGTCATTCCTTCTTCATTTTGTTCTCTCATTAATTGTTGAATTGTAGAAGAGACGGATTGGTTATTTTGAATTGACGATTCGATTACACCATTTATATAAGATGAAAGTGATGGTTTACTAGGCTTATGAATTGTAAAAATTTCTTCTGCAGGTCCATCTACAAGTACTACTTTAGCATTAATGGTAGCGTAAGGGTCACGGTAAGAAGAATCAAGCTCCTGCAACCAATTTGCTTCTTGTGCTAATTTTTTTCCAATTAAAATGATTTCAGCTTTGGAAGCTGTCATAAAGCCAGTTAACTTCGTATCTATCTTACTGAATCCAGTATATACAGTGGATGCTTGTGTCCAATGTTCTATAGTACTTTTTTGCTGTTTATGATGAAAGAGTGGTATGCTTGTTCCAACTTTTATGTCTCCATTAGGGGTTCTATCCAAGCCAATTAACAGGATTAATGAAACCTTCTCAAGAGGAATTCTCTGACTACAACCAATTATATATACACAACAAATTACAATCCATATCCATTTTCGAATCAAAGTTGTTTCCTCCTAGTAATCCAAGTAAAAAGAATACCGTAAGCGAAAAATAAGATTGGTAATAGAATAAAGAAAACGACATTTAAGATATCCATAAGAGAATATATAAACAAATATTGATCCACATCGGGATTTAGGAAAATAAATAGGCCAACTATAAATAACATAAAAGCAAGCAGCGCCCAATTGCGGGCGTTTTTTTGAAGTGAAATGGCCACAGATTCAAAACTGAAAAATAAATACGGATATATCGTAGTGGAAAAGACAATTAAATAGTAAGCGATATATATAATTTCTAATCGTTCTATGAAAGAAAAACGAACCCCTTTTAACAGATGAAATACTGGCCAGATTACGTCTTTTATCCCCTCTGGACTAAAGTATATATAAGAAAGAATAGTAACATATAGATAGAAAAACATGGTTCCAGTATTCGCTATTAGTAGTCCTTTTATGGCTTTTTGTTTTTTTTGTAAGAATGGGTATATATAATATGCAATTTCTAGGCCAGCATAAGGAGTAATGGTTTCTTTTGTTGCCTTTACAATAGGATATAATCCTTCTTTAAATATAGGTAGTAGGTGTAAAGGATTGTAGTTAGTCTTTAGCGAAAAAAGAAGAAATAGTGGCATCCAAGTAGTGAAGAAGAAAACAAGCATAGAATAACTAGTAAGAGCCCTTAACCCACTCAGGGCTAAAATAATAAAAGGTAATAGTAATAATATGGTGATTTGATAAGCAGGAGTGGAAGGGAATATCCACACTTTTACAATATCGGTTGCCTTTAATAAAGTATTAAATCCAGCAAAAAATAGATAAAAGGCATATGCAAGAAAAAGAATTGTCCCTATCCATTTACCAAAGTATGTTTTTAAGATTTGTGAGAAATTTTTGTTAGGATTTTTTTGTAACATTAATATAATAAATACCCCGATTATAGAAGTAACTATCCATCCGAGAATGATCGAAATCCAGCCATCTGTGCCGGCATTAGTAGCAAGTGGGCTTGGCATAATTAACATACCAGATGCAAGTTGCAGCGAATGAATGAAAATAATAAATTCGAATAAAGTTATTTTTTGGAACTTAAGATTCCCCATATTAACCACCTTCTTTTTTCTTTCTTTGTTTCGGCTGTCCTGTACTCGAGCGGGTGGTAATCATCGAAATAGGAAATCTTACAAAAGAATCTTTTAACTCTTGGAGACGAAATGGTGCGATTGGCATTCCGTATGGTGAACCATAGGAGGTTAGTGAAACAAAATGAGCAAATAAGAGCATTAATCCACTAACAATACCTACAATCCCATAAAAGTAAGCCAATAACATCATTGGAAAACGGATAAGGCGTATAGAACTCGATAAATCATAATTAGAAACAATAAATGAAGCAATGGCTGTAATAGATACGATAATAACCATAACGTTACTAACAAGACCAGCTTGAACAGCCGCCTGTCCAATTACAATCCCTCCAACGATTCCAATAGTTTGTCCAATTGGTTGTGGTAAGCGAATGCCAGCTTCACGTAGCATTTCTAGTGTAATTTCCATTATAAAAGCTTCCAATAAGGGGGAGAAAGGGACTTTGACTCTTGATGTTGCAATAGAAGTGTATAAGTCTATAGGAATAATTTCAAAGTGAAAAGAGACTATAGCAATATAAAATGCGGGTAAAAAAATAGCTATAATAAATCCTGCGAATCGTAATAAGCGAAAAAATGATGCGATGAGCCAATGAATATTATAATCATCTGGGGTTTGAAAAAATCCAATCAAATTCATAGGAACAACCATTGCACCAGGTGATCTATCCATTAACACTGCTACTTTCCCATCAAGTATATGATTTGAAATGGCGTCTGGGCGTTCGCTTAAATAAGCCTGTGGAAAAGGAGTCCAATTTTGATCTTTTGTATAATTAGATAGCTCTCCAATACTTAATACCGCATCTGTTTTGATTTTACAGATTCTAGTTTCTATTTCTTGGACTACATCTGCGTTTGCTACATCACCTAAGTAAATTAAATAGACTATAGAAGTGGCTCGTTCTCCAATCGTCAGCTTTTTGATTTTTAACTCTGTAGAAGGAATATATCGACGAATAAGACCTATATTTTTTGTGGCATTTTCAATAAATCCATCATGGGATCCTTTAATAGTAACTTCTGAAATTGGCTCTTGAATTGCTCTTTCTGCCCAGCCTTTTGTATTTATTAGAAGTGACCGCTTTTCTCCCTCCATAAACAGTACACATTGCCCCTCAAGTAACCCTTCCTTAATTTCATTCCATGTATATACTATTTTGGTATGAGTAGCAATAATATTAGAATTAAATATTTGACTGTCTTCATTTACTTCTTGTAATAATGGTGTAACAACATTGGTTTTTAATGCAACACCATCTGTAAGGCCTTCAAAATAATATAGTAAAATATTCGTGTTTGTTTTTAATTGCAAAGGATGTTCAATTAAATCTGCACTAATATCAAAGATATTATCTAGTGTATTTTTAAGTTGTTTTAAGTTACTTGTTTGGATCTTTTCAATGGTTTTATCTGTCTTAGTTTCTAAGGTCTCTTCATTTAAGGACAAAATTGACACCTCTTTAATATATAACGATTAGTTGTATTTATTATTTTTATATGATTGAATTTTATTCACTAATTTAAACTAATTGGAGATAAGAATTAATAAATTTGATGTGCTATATTATTAATTCAATAATTGAGAGCAAAAAGCAGATGTAATTTGTGTGGAAATTTAAGTATTAAGATAGAATTGAAATTTGAATGATTATAATAAAAAGAACCCTTGATAGGTTCTTTTTTAGTTGGTAAATATGTTGTCAACAATAGATGGCGATAAAGGTAGTAATTTAGATGTCTTTATGTTAATCAGCTAAATTTTGTAGGAAGAATTCTTTTTTCATACCTTAATACTCAATGAAAAAGGATATTTCATTTATTTGGGTGTTCTAGTGTATTTGAATTTTGCGCACTAACAAATTTTGTTTAGGGACAAAATGCATTTTCTTAATTATCAGAAAAAAACAGCGCGACAAAATTCCTATTAATTATTTTGGTAGGTATCAAATATTTCTTTGGCCTTATTTTCTTGATATTACCGTACGTTTATATGTTTCTAAGGGAAAGAAATACTTTCATTTTTATTACCATCTATTGTTTGATTAAGATGGTAACATGAAAGTGAAACGTTTACAACCAGAAAATAAAGAAAAAATATTAAAATACGACTTCTTTCGACAATCATTCTATGTTTATATTTAATTTTATTATAGGAAAAGGCGGAGGGAAGTGGACCTTTTCCTATAAACTGTTTTGTTGGAATTAGAAATAACTAAAAAAGTAATAATAGCTTAAAATTAAAATGAAATTCAATGATAAAATTATTATTGAATTTTTGAACCTCAGGTGTCTTGAAAGTATGGTCAAATTTTAATCCACTTTGCGTTTCTTCCTTTTGTAACTAGCTTAATATGGCCAAACAGTTGCAAGGAATTTAAAGCCTTACTGATTGTACTCTCTGCAATGTCTGGATAAGTGTTACGAATATTTTCTTTAGTAAAGGGTTGCTTTTGTTTAAGTATAAAATCCTGAATTCTCTCAACTTTAGTATGTTTACATATAGAATCTAGAACTGTGTTATGAAGATCTTTGTAAGCCTCTAATATAATGGTTAAAAACGTTTTTAACCAAAAGCTATTATTATGTTCCTCGCAGTACCAATTCACCGAAGATTTATAAATCGAATTGTAATAATCAGATTCATGTTTCTTAATATATTTATCCAGACATACATATTTTACAAATGTATGTCCACTCTTAATTAACAGCAATTGCATTAACATAAATGCCAGCCTGTTATTACCTTGATTGAAAGGGACTATGCAATAAAAATTTAATATAAAACGAGCTATTAATAAAAGTGAATGTAGCCCCTTACTAGTATTTAATGAGTTGTATTGATCACATAATTGCTCCATAAACTGTGGAATAAGTTCATGCGGAAGAATGCGGTAACTATTCAAGTGCATTCCATGTTCTGGAATTCCTGGAATGATAAAAGGTTTTTCACGCCATTTGGCACTGTCAGAGGTAATGTAATGTATTAGTTGAAAATGTAATTCCTGTATAGTTGCTGGATTGATTAATAAAGTACAGGAGTTTTTATGTACAAAAGAAAGTGTTTGATAATAGCAAAAAATAGCATCTTCCGAAATATTTTGAGGTACGATATCATCTAAAATAAGTTCTTTTAATCTTTTATTAGGAACTTTTATATCCTCATAAATAGTTGTGAAATTTTTTATGTAATGTAGTGGTATAGTTTTTTCTAAGCTATTAAATATGTCTGGGTTTTGTTCCTGATAAGCAGCTAATTTTCCTTTTAATTCGCTAATTTCACTTATTAAATTTATTAACCTCCTTTTTAATTCAATATTTTTATACTTATCATCAAAAAAGTCTCTCATTTTTGTTCCCCCTGTAACCCCTTAACACGTTGTTGCATATATCTTTCCATTCTAAAGGTATTCCACGACATCATTGTAAAATAACGACATTTTCGTTCTGATTTTAAATATATATCAGAATCTATATTTTTATTTAACAATTAAAACATGGAGATTATAAAGAAGAATCGTTAGGATTCAATTTTAATAGGCATAATCCTAACATCAAATGTACAAATGTACAATAAAAAAATAAAAAATAAAAAACTATCGACTCTTTTGAAAGATTATTTAAAAGGGTTTTAAGAAATTGTAGGTATAGAGTGCTTTAGTTTAGCAGTAAATATTGAAGTGGTAATAAAGTTTTCATAGGTAATCATAAAGTAGATAAACTATTAATTTGTGACAATTATGTGTCTAATCTATTATATACTTTTATGAGAATTCTAAAATTAAATCCTAAAGAGCTGAATTTTCTATATTTATCATAAAGATCAGAAGAGGCGTGTTGATGAAATGTATCATTTTATATAAAAATATGTAACGTTTAATACTCGTATTGTAAAATATTTTGACATACGTTAATTTAAGTATTAGGTACAGGAACATTTAATAAAAACTCAGTACTAAAATACCCTTTAAACGTTTCACCCTAAGAACCGTTTCTCAAGCACACTGAAGTTCATCCTTTGTTTCTGTGCCTTATTAGATAAAAATAACACAATAAATTATTAGAATGTGATAATTAAAATTTGATTTTTAAATATTTTCTCTTTTCTTAAACGTTAACAATCTCTTGATAATCTGTTTAAAGTAAGGAAATACAGGATAGAAAATAGTTATTAATAAAGAAAATACAGTTAAGCTAGATACCTTAAGTTATTTTATGAGTAATTAAGCGTTAGTTTGAATTAGTAGGGGTATTATATGTGTTTTAACCTCAAGTGTATATGTTTAAGGTTAAAGGATTTGTGAGTGGTATAAAAGTAGGGGAAGTCTGGAAGAAACGGATATAATCGGTTTCTTCCAGACTTTTTTGCTTTTTGTAATATAAAAAAATTTTTTTCCTATATGAGGAATTTTTTTGTTTAATATTTGAATTTTTTGTGAAATTAAATGGAATTTTTATTCTTCTTTTAATACATAATGTTACAAAATTGCGTAATTGTATTTACTTTATTTTTATAGGAGATTAAAAATAATAATAAATGTACCAATTTATGAGGGATATTAATATATTAATTAACGATTTGTTCGTTTATCCCTATATTGCTATTATATTAGCGAAAGCAATATATTGGGGGGGACAAAAATGAAATTGAAATTAGCATCTAAATTGGAAAGATTAAAAACAAGTAAAAAGGGGATTGGTGCTTGTGTATTGGCTGCAGGCATGATGGCAATCACAATGACTCCTCAAAGTGCGTATGCACATGGGTTTGTTGAAAAGCCGAGTAGTCGTGCTGCTTTATGTAGTCAGAATTATGGGGCATTAAATTTAAATTGTGGAAATGTAATGTACGAACCTCAAAGTCTAGAAGCACCTAAAGGATTTCCAGATAGTGGACCGATTGATGGGAAAATCGCTTCGGCAGGAGGATTGTTTGGAGGTATTCTTGACCAACAAACATCAAATCGTTGGTTCAAAAACACAATTAAAGGTGGAGTAAATACATTTACATGGAAATATACAGCGCCACATTCTACAAGTAAATGGCATTATTACATTACAAAAAAGGGATGGGATCCTAACAAACCATTAACACGTGCTGAATTAGAACCAATCGGAACTGTGAAACATGACGGTTCGGCCGCATCAAATAATTTAACACATACAATTAATGTACCAACTGATCGTAATGGTTATCATGTTATTTTAGCTGTATGGGATGTAGCAGATACGTCAAATGCTTTTTATAATGTAGTTGATGTAAATTTAGTAAATAATGAAACTCCTGATACAGTAGCTCCAAGTCAACCAACTGAATTAAATGCCTCTAAAGTTTCTGCCAATAGTGTTGAAATAACATGGAAGGCTTCCACTGATAATATAGGTGTAAAAGAATATCAAGTGTTACGTAATGGAGAAGTAATTGATACGGTACCAGGTACAACTTTTATTGATAAAAAATTAAAAGCAGATACGGAATATACTTATACAATAAAGGCATTAGACTCTGCTGGAAACATATCAAAAGAAAGTGAAAAACTGAAGGTTAAGACAACACATACAATCCCAGATATAGAGGCTCCAACTCAACCAAAAGGATTACATAGTATGGGTACAACATCGACAACTGTTGATTTGATGTGGAGTCCGTCAGAAGATAATGTAGGTGTTGACCATTATATTGTATATAGAGAAAGCGCTGGGGTTATGAATAAAATTGGGACAGCGGCTAATACATCCTTTATGGATAAAGATTTGAAGGCTAATACATCGTATAAATATGTAGTGACGGCGGTTGATTTAGCTGGAAATGAATCTAGTAGAAGTGATGTTTTGAATGTAACAACAAAGTCAGAGGATTCCGCATATGAAAAATGGGATGCAAGAAAAGCATATACTAAAGGTGATAGAGTAGTACATGAGGGGAAAGTGTACGAAGCGGTTCAAAATCATCAAGGAAATGGCGACTCAAATTGGATTTTTGCTTTATCGCTTTGGAAGCCAGTTTTGAATAAATGATAAGCTGAAAAAGGTAGTTTACAATTTTGGATTGCTCTTTAAAAATTAAGGGCTGTTCCAAATATAATGATCTAATGGATTAAATGATATGTTAATAAAGTGAAACTGTAATCAGTGGAGGTTTTGTTCATCCCCCACTGATTATCAGCCCTCACCAATCGGGCTTTTACGGGCGCTCGTTAATGCGGGATAAAATTTAATCGCTATCCTAATGTTTACGAAATGAAATTAAAAAAAGAATCCCTATGGAATTCCATTGGGATTCTTTTTTTCTAATTTGTAATAGCGTAAATTTTCACTGTGAATTTGCTAGTGGCACCAATTGGACTTGCAATATAATATTTAGTATTTGTGTAAGCTTCAGTCCTAGATTCATGTGAAATATTTTTCCAACGAGTGGAATCTATTCCCAGGGAAACATCAATCATTACATTGAAAGAAATAGTAGAAGGATAATCTTTTTCAGAAGGCTCAATAACCCATTTTAATTCTTTGGTACCTACAGGTAAACTATCAATTTTAAAGTTTTGGCTGGATCGATTTTGTTGCCCTGATAAAGGACTAGATTCAGATGCTATTTGCGAAATTAATATTTCTTTTTCATTTGAATGTATACCATTTAATTTAATGATACTATCAATTAAACCTGGACCAGGAAAATCAGCTGCGATGATACCAGAATGTTTAATTGCGCCTTGTTGTAAGAGTTCGGTCCCAAGTGTATTCATCCCCCCGTAGTATACTTGTCCGTTTCTATCGCGAGGGAAATCACTCCACGCATTAGTGGAATTCGTTTGAATCAATTTAGGACTACTGTCAGTATTTCTGCTTTCTTTTCCGCTTGCAACAAACCAAGGATATACATTATTTAAAAATGCGGCTGCGCCCCCCGTACCACTAAAATGGTTGAGATAAATTTTTCCATTATTAAAGTTAGTATTTGTATTTTGTAGATGGTTTTTTATCGCAATCCATTTTGTATATATTTCGTTTGGTCCGCTTCCAATTTCAAATTTATCTTGTATATTCAAACCTTCGTAATCAATCCCGCACAATTGAGTGGATGTAAAGTTTTGTAAGATTACAATTTTCCCGCGGGTATCTCCTAAAGTAGGGTTATTTCTATCTGAAGTTGGTACGGAATTAGGATCCCAAAAATATGAAGCATTAACGTTTTTATATTTTAAAAATATCTCCTCAAATGATAGAGATCCATTTTCAGGAGTAGTTTCTTCTTTTAAGCGCATTAATATTGTTTCTGTTGGATGATCTTTTAAAAATTGAATGGTCTCTTTTAATACATCTTCAAACACAGCTTTTTGATTTACAACACCATGATACATTGCAAAAGAATCTTTTACACGTTTAACACGCATATCTACATATCGAATTCCGGAATTTAATTGTTGAGATAAACTCATAGTTTGATTTCTTGTCAAATTTTCATCAAGAAAACTTGCTCCATGTAAAGCCATTGTACCGTGAGTCCCTGGAATAGATATTTCACTTATTTTTGTTGAATCTTCTATTTTCGCCATCCACGATGGATTTTGATACCCTATATTTGATTCATAGGAGTAACCTGGATGACTATTAGCTAAAATAGTAGATGGTGTACTTAAACTTGCTAGTGTAATACAAGTAAGGATACTAATTTTAAAGAAATTTCTCATTTTTATTTTGTTCATTTTTTCTCTCCTGACCTTTAAACAATTGTTAGATGATTTTTTACTATATTTATTGTTTTTCATTCTTAAGATAATAAATTTTTGTATTTGAAAATAATTAACAATAGGGGGAGTAAGTTATTTGAGACTTTAATAATTTGTTATTATAAATTGTCTCTAATAGCCAAATGGATTCTTGAAAAATCGAAGTATAGCCTCCCAAAAAAAAACTGTTTATCGTATTGAATACAAACAAAACAGAAGTCCTAAAAAAGACTTCTATTTTGTGACATATAATGAATAATAAGGTGGTAAACAAATCAAGATAATGTGATTGAGTGGTAAAAATTTATTAATAGCTGTTTTAGAATTTCTTATAACAAGGCTGATTACAAAAAGCGGATCTCTACACTGCTAATAAAAATTGAAAAATTCTACTCATTAAAACTTAGACTAACTACAGTTGCAATTGATTGGGCTGCATGTTCCCAGCTTCCATCTATAACTTTACCAATCTGCTGACCAAGTGTATTTAAATCATTTGGATTAACTGGAATTCCATTATACGCAGCAAGAATTGATAAAAGTGGAGCGGCAAATGGTGTCCAACCACCTCTATCAATATTAAATACAGGTTTATCTAGTACCTTTCCATCTTGTACTGTAAACTCATAATAAAATTGATCATCTGGACGAAAACTTAAATGATGAGAAATTTGCCCCTTAACATATTTTTTTCCTGCACCTAGGTTTACTACTTCTATTTCTTTTACATTAAATTCATGTTCAAATACTTTAATTTTTTTGACTTCTGGACCATTTAAGGCAGCTTGAACGGCTGTTTCCAAATTATTTTGTGCAAAAGGTTGAATACTCGATTGTGCCTCTTTTTGTTGAATAGGAGCCTCTTTTTCTGCAGCAAACACCGAGGTAGTAGGTAGTGCACCTGTAGCTAACGTAGCTGCAAGTGCTGTTGTCATAATGATTTTTCTTTTCTTCTTCATAGTTTTCCTTCCTCTCTTAAAGTTATGATATATAATCTTTTAAAGACTGACACGGTGCAATTTTTTTCATAATGCACGTAAAAAATTAGTTTAAGAATTATGTGAAATCGTGTCAGAAAATTAAAGTTAATTATATATGTATTTAAGATGATATCTATCTACACATATTTTTTCAATTTTTAGATAAATGAAATAGTAATGACTTCTTAAGAATTAATTTAGCACCTTGTTTATCTAGAAAAGTCCTATAAACACATTTAATTCATAGTAAAAGTAATATATTTGATAGTAAATGTCTTGCATAATGCGATAAAATTTCACAATTTTTTATCATTATATACAGAAAAAGGTAACGAAACTTAAGCGATATGTAATACTTGTCATAGTTGTGAATTATGTGAATCTATTTAGTGTAACAGCTAAGATGTTAGATCTTGTTTTTCTTAAAAACATTACTTATTCAGATTCATGAAAAGGATTTTAATGGATTAGTTTGATTTGATATAAAAAGAGGACGCATTTTTATTTGCGTCCTCTTTTTATGATAATTTATTTTACAAGTTAAGAAGAATCTTTGATCATCTAAATAAATTCTATCACCCTATTAGGAGATACTAGTAGAACAATATGGACTTTTATTTAGTTCATTTTCTAACAGTTCGTTTAATTCTTTAATAATACTATAGGCAAGCATAGTACTTAGTTCAGAACCTTTTTCTATTGTTTTATTGATAATACTCTTTCTTGGTACTATTCTAAGTATTTTTCAGCTAGGTAAGAGGGGTATGTTGAAATAGGAGGGCCCATCTTAAAGTAGGATAAATTGGTCTTTGAAATCGGTATACAGTTCTTTAATAGATATAGTTTTTGCAATATATCTTTATCTATGGGATGAAGCATATAATCTGTCATGATGAAATAATTGTGATGGTAGATAAATACTTTTCCTTCTGGTAAAACCGCGTGATGAGATAAATTTGGATAAATAGGTGGTCCATCTGAAAATTGATTTAAACTACGTTGTGAAACTTTAATAATTTTTTGAACTGAAAATTTAAATTTGCGAAATGCAATGATGTCAATAAATGGACGTTTTTGATTATTTTCTATATAAAATAACTCTCCTTTTTCATTTTGCACAACCCGTAGATTTGGAATTGACTCTGTAAGGGTTATGGGGGGCCCTTCTGTATATTTGTGGATAAATGGATCGGGAATTAAGACAATTTCATTTTGATTATATTTGAAGTAAGAAAGCATATCTTTCGAAATAAGCCTGCGTTTAAAGTTATCAATTAAAAATACTTCACCTTGTGAATTACTAAATAAAATACCATTTAAATCTTTTGAAGGGAGGTTAGCATATAGGTTTTGGAAAGAGAATGGTGTTTTAAAAGTAATATCGAGCACTTTGTTAATGGGATAAAAAGGTTGAAATGTATTTAGGCGTTTCCAAAACATTGCATCTCCAGCAAACCAATATAAAGGATTTGTATCCCAATATCCACAGTACTTTTCATAGATTTTTAATAATATTCTTCTAGTATGCATAATTGAACAATGATCTACAACATTAGCAGCTGTATATAAAATTTCCGAAGCTTCTCTCACAAATTCATTTGTAGGTTGTAGGTTATAATCAACATATTTTACGTATTGGGAAGAGTAGACTACATCAATTTCAGGATGTTTTTCTAAGAAAGACAACATTTCAGCTAATCTGTTTGGAAGGTATATAGTATCATCTGTTAAATAGCAAATATAATCCCCACAGGTTAATGGTAGTGCCTCATTGATAAGTGTTGCATATCTTGTAGTTTTATATCGTTCATCATCTTGTATAAAACTATTCGTATAAGTAATTCGAGGATCCTCTAGATAATTTTTTATGACATTTATAGTTTCTGGACAGGAGTTATCATCCATAATAAAAAGTTCCCATTCTTTATAAGTTTGCATTAGAACACTTTCAATAACTTGATTAATTAATGACGGCTTATTATAACTAGTAAGGATAATTGATATTTTGGGTTGCAAAGTCTTCACCTCTATTGAGAATATTGAATGTGTTTTTCTAGTGAAATCTAATAATTAAAGCTTTATCGACACTTTCTTTTTTATACTTAAATAATTTATGACTTTTTCATAGATATGGTATGGACTATAGTGGAGAAAAAAGAGACATGGGTGAATATAAATACTGCTATTAATTTTTTATAGATAAAGAAACCTTTTTTAAAATTATCGGAACGGTTTGTCCTTTCTATTTATATAATAACGTAACTGTTTTTGTATTTATTGATAAGGAGGAGAGAGATATTTGCCTAAAATTTCAGTTATAATGACAAGTTACAATAAGCCTGCGTTTGTTGAAAAATCGATATTAAGTGTATTAAACCAAACCTTTCAAGATTTCGAGCTTTTTATAATGGATGATGATTCAGATGAAATGACCCAGAAGGTGATTCAACCATTCATAAATAATGAAAATGTACATTTTTATAAAAGTAATGTAGCTCATATTTCTGAAAGGACAAAAAAAGTAAGATATGCCGCTTTAATCAATGAGGCACTTAAGCATGCTAAAGGGGAATATATAACTTATATTACAGATGATAATCAATATGAAGAAGAACGTCTTAAAAAGATGTCTAGTTATCTTGATGAGAATAAAGATGTTCAAATTATTTATTCTGCATCAAAAACGATTCATATAGATGAAACAGAGATGCCTATTAAAACGGTTGAGAGACCTGCAAAAAAAATTATGAATAATGCTCCATGTACAATTGATCATTGTTCTATTATGCATAGAGCATCTGTTTTACCAATTCTTGAAAAAAGATGGAATTCTTATTGGGATGAAGATCCTCAGTTTTACCGGATAGGAGATGCGCGCTTCTTTTGGAGATTAAATCACTATTGGGATTTTTATCCCTTAGATGAAATTTTAGATATCAATTATATTACTCCCCATTCAATACATGCGCAGTTATTTGCAGAAGAAAAAAATGAATTTGTGCAATTATTACCACCACAAAGAACATGCAAAGAATTAAGGGAAGACTTAAGAAGAAAAAGAGGGTGAAAAATTGAGTGACATTTATTTGAAAAATTACTGGCTATTAAATTTAGAGTATATAAATATTTTTTCAAGGTTAAAGCATTATAATATTCCTTTACCATTACTGAGTAATTTTTATCAATATTTAGATGAAGATATAAAAAATAAAATGAAAGATAATAATTTTTACAAGAAATTGTCAATTGAGCCAATAGCAGAAACACAGTTACAGTTAGAGTTTGAAAAAATAATGTCTGTATTTCAATCAAAAATAAAAAGAAAAAACCAAAATGGAGCAATCCTCCTAAATTCAGATTATCTCCGTTTTTCAGTAAGTAACTTTACCCACTTTAATCCAAATCAAACAAAGATATTAACTAGATCAAAAAAGACCGAACTCTATGGTCTTCCTACAGTTTGTGCACCAGATTATATAAATAAATCTGCTAATACCGCACATGTTTTTATAGAAAAAGCTAAAGAAATCTTTTTAAAGTTTAATAAGCACCCACTATTTTCAAACCTCTTTTTTCAAAAAAAATTACTAAGCGACCTTCCTATCATGATTGAGAAACTTAATATGGCTCATTTTATTTTTAAAGAACAAGATATTTCTGGTGTGATTGTCGGTACTACGGAAGATATAACAAGTAGAGCTCTTACTTTTCTTTCTAGTAGTGAGGGTATACCGAGTTATTGTCTGCAGCATGGTGCAGTAATGGGGGAAGAAGCATACTTTCCGGTTTTCGCAACAAAACAGGTCGTATATGGGAAATATGAAGAAGATTGGTACCTTCAAAAAGGGGTCAGTGAATCTCAAATCGAAATACTAGGGCACCCCAGATATGATGAGATCTTTGATAGAGTATATATGGATAAAAAGAATCTTTTTAATAAATTAAAAATAGACCCCTCTACAAAAGTGGTTTTTATTGCAACCCAGCCATTTAAAACTTCATTTTATACTGAATTGACAGAAAAGTTAGTGGAAGACAAAAATATTACGGTTATTATAAAGCCACATCCTTGGGAAAAAGGGCGTAATTTAGTGGGAGAATATATTAAGTTAAGTAACTTATATCCTAATGTTAAATATATAACAAATGAAGTAAACATGTATGATGTTATTTTACATGCAAATCTTGTGGTTATCTCAAATTCAACAGTGGGATTAGAGGCGATGTTATTAGATATACCTGTAGTTGTTTATAAATCTTTATTAGAGGAAAGGGATTATAAATATTACGATACATTAGATTGGCTTGTAAATCATTCTATGGAGGATATGACTAGCACGATTAAAAAGGTTCTAAATGATCCTTTACAATCAAATTTAGCAAAAGAATTAAGAAGAAAATTTATTAATGAAAACTATCCGCAAGAAGCATGCACAAAAAGATTAATAAATTTAATTCAAATTGAAAAAGATTAACATCATCACTATTTATAAATATTTGAAGTAAAAGATTATATTCTCAGTTTTCAATGATTAATATGTATTTTAAACTTGCAATAGAAACATATGTTTCTATATCCGGCAAACTAGTTTATTTCTCAACAAATGGATTGCCTATGGAATTACAAACAAGTTGAAGAGAGGTTTTTTGCTAAAATTAATTTTTAATATGAGGAGGTATATATTTTCATGTTTTTTAAAGATAAAAATGTTTTAATTATTGGTGGAACAGGAACAATTGGAAAAAGCATTCTTTCTAATGTTCTACAGGAAAAGCCAAAAGTGGTAAGGGTTTTTAGTAGAAGTGAATACAATCAATTTTTATTACAAGAAGAATTTAGGGGTAAAAATCGAAATATTCGTTATTTAATTGGGGATATTCGTAATTATGATCGAGTATTTAGTGCGATGGAAAATATTGATTATGTATTTCATGTGGCCGCGATGAAGCATGTTTCGTTTTGTGAATATAATCCGTTTGAAGCAGTTTTGACCAATATTTTTGGAACACAAAATGTAATAAAAGCGGCAATTGCTCAGAAAGTAAAAAAGGTAGTTTTTACAAGTTCTGATAAAGCGATTTCACCAACAAATAATTACGGTGCAACAAAATTGACTGCTGAAAGATTGATTACGTCAGCGGAATATTCAAAAGGTTCAAGTGAAACGACATTTACAAGTGTTCGCTTCGGAAATGTGATGGGATCAAGAGGCTCTGTTATTCCTTTATTTGAAAATCAAATTAAAGAAAACCAAAAAATAACTGTAACAGATCTTAGTATGAGTAGATTTATGATGACACTGAACCAAGCAACTATGTTAACAATTGAAGCAATGAAAATAGCAAAGGGTGGTGAAACTTTTATATTAAAAATGCCAGTTATTTCATTAAACGATTTAAGTGAAGTGATGATAGAAGAAGTTACAAAGTTATATGGGTTGCCCAAGGAGAATATTAAAATTGAAGAAATTGGTTTAAAACCGGGTGAAAAAATGTATGAAGAACTTATGACACATGATGAATCTTTACAGGCTTTTGAATTACCAGATATGTTTATCATTCCTAGCCCATTAAAAAAGGGTACTCAATATGAAAATGCAAAAAGGGCGAAGGCAGGGTTTTACCGTTCTGATAATCAAAATGCGATTTCAAAAGAAGAGCTTAGAAATTTAATATTAAACCAGCAGCTATTAACAGGAGGGGAGAAACTATGAAAATATTAGTAACTGGTGGTGCAGGGTTTATTGGTAGGTGGGTTGTAAAGAGATTATTGCAGGATAAGCATGAAATATGGATATTAGACAACTTAGCAAATTCAACTACTGCAAATATTACCGAGTTTGCACACGATCTAAATTTAAAACAATGCATTCAAGGAGATATTAAAGATAAAAAATTAGTTGCTCAATTATTTGAAAATAATTCATTTGACCTTTGTTATCATTTAGCAGCGAGTATCAATGTTCAAGATAGTATAGATGATGCTAGATCAACTTTTGAAAATGATACAATAGGTACTTTTAATTTGCTAGAACAATGTCTTAAGTATGATGTCAAAATGGTCTTTATGAGTACTTGTATGGTATATGATAAAGCAACTAATATACAAGGGATATCAGAATTAGACCCAATTAAACCAGCCTCTCCATATGCTGGATCAAAAATTGCTGCTGAAAACATGGTTTTATCTTACTATTATGCTTATAAGCTACCAGTAGTGGTTATTCGCCCATTTAATACGTATGGTCCATTCCAGAAAACAGGTGGGGAAGGTGGGGTTGTTTCCATTTTTATAAATAATAAATTAGATAATGTACCACTGAATATATATGGGGATGGAAAACAAACGAGAGACCTTTTATACGTTGAAGATTGTGCAGATTTTGTTGTGGCAGCAGGATACTCTCCAAAAGCAAATGGTCATATTATCAACGCTGGAACAGGGCAAGATATATCCATTAATAAATTAGCAGAATTGATTTCGGGAAATAAAGTAAGTATTCAACATGTAACTCATATCCATCCGCAAAGTGAAATTCAAAAATTATTATGTAACTATGAAAAAGCAAAAACAATATTAAACTGGGAACCAAAAGTTTCTTTAGAAGATGGAGTTATTAAAACAGAAGAGTGGATTAAATCTTTAAAAATTAACCCTAAGGAGAAAGAGTAATGGTAAGGGGAATCCTCGGTATGCATGGAGGAAATCCTGTTAGAGAAACTTATTTACCATATGGTCAGCAACAAATTGATGAATATGACATTCAGGCTGTTGTAGATGTATTAAAAGGGGATTTTTTAACAACAGGACCAATGGTTCAACAGTTTGAAGAGGCAATAGCGAAATATGTGGGAGCAAAATACGCTGTTTCCTTTTCAAATGGTACAGCTGCATTGCATGCTGCCTGCTATGCAGCAGGCATAACTGAGGGAGATGAAGTAATTACAACTCCGATGACATTTGTAGCAAGTGCAAATTGTATTTTATACCAGGGAGGAAAGCCGGTATTCGCCGATATTGACAATGGAACATATAACATTAGTCCTAAATCTATAGAGGAAAAGATTACAAATAAAACAAAGGCTATTATTCCCGTACACTTTACTGGGCAGCCTGTAGAGTTAGAAGAAATACAAAAAATAGCAAAAGAAAACAATTTGATTATCATTGAAGATGCAGCCCACGCATTAGGAGCCACATATAAAAATAAAAAGATTGGTTCAATTGGTGATATGACAATGTTTAGCTTTCATCCGGTGAAACATATTACTACCGGAGAGGGGGGAGTAATTACCACAAATAATCCTCTGTTTTACGAAAAACTTTTTCAATTCCGTACGCACGGAATTGAAAAGAATCCTCGAAATCTTCTTGAAAATCATGGGCCTTGGTATTATGAAATGCAATTCTTAGGTTACAACTATAGAATAACGGATATACAAGCTGCTCTTGGCTTATCACAGTTAAATAAATTAGACTCTTTTATTAAAATTCGAAAGAAATATGTAGACATTTATAATAAAGAATTTAGTTGTTTATCTGAAATCATCATACCAAAGCAATTGCCTCAAACCGATTCAAGCTGGCACCTTTATATTATTCGTTTAAATACTAAATTATTAAAATGTAATCGGAAAGAAGTTTACGAGGCATTACAAAGAGAAAATATTGGTGTGAATGTGCACTATATACCCGTACATTTGCAACCGTTTTATCAAAAATTAGGTTATGGAAAAGGTATTTGTCCGCAAGCAGAAAATGTATATGAGGAAATTATTACGCTGCCTCTATTTCCTAAAATGACAGAAGCTGATGTGTGGGATGTAATACAAGCTGTGAGAAAAGTTCTTTCGTTTTATAGAGTTGCTAAAAATTAAATGAAAGGGGGGTTATTAAAATTGCAAAACCAAAAATTGTTAAGAGCAGTTACAAAAGGTGACATTAAAAAAGGAGAGATTATTACAGCTAATAAAGTAACAATGGAATTAAATGTTGTAGAAAATGCGCTGACCGAGCTTGAAGCAGAGGAATTATTACCTCAGGTAGCTGTATATAATTTGTCTGCAGGTACCCCAATAACAAAAGAGGTTATTGAACCTCCAAAGGTAGTAATAATTATACTTTGCCGCTTAAAATCTACTAGGTTACCTTTAAAGGCAATATTGCCAATACACGGAGTTCCTTCCATTGAACGATGTCTTATAAATACATTAGCTATTCCAGGAAAACACCAGGTCATACTTGCTACTTCAGATATTGCACAAGATGACCCTTTGGAAAAGTTTAATTTAAACGGGAAAGTTAAGATTTTTAGAGGTGATCCAGAAAATACCGCTGATCGCATGTTCCAAGCTGCAAAACAAGAAAATGCAAATATTGTCATACGGATTACAGGGGATTGCCCAGCTGTGTCACCTGAAATAAATACTTTTTTACTAGATGAACATTTGAAAAGTGGTGCAGACTATACACAGGCAGAGTTAAGTACGTTACCTGTCGGAACAGCTGGTGATATTTTTACATTAGAGGCAATCGAACGATTACTACAAACCCCAAAACCTTTAACCTATGCAGAATACCTTCCGTTTTATTTTATTAATAATCCACATTTATTTCGTATCAATGTAGTGAAACTCCCTCCAGCAGTTTGTTATCCTACTTGGAGGTTAACATTAGATGAACAACCAGATTTAGATATGTTCAATGAACTTTATAGAGGTCTGAATGTAAAATCTAAACCTTTATTTTTTCATCAAATAAAAGATTACATCCTTCGAAATCCTGAAATTATTGAAATTAATAGTCATGTAAAATTGAAATGGGCAAATCAACAATCATTAGTAGATGAGTTAAATAGAGAAACGATATTATAAATTAATAAATTGTAGTGCTTTTAGTGAGGAGGGAGTATCTTGCTTGAGAAAAAAATTGCCTTTCGCGCCGACGCATCTATTGAAATAGGTACCGGCCATATTATGCGTTGTTTAACACTGGCCCATGAGTTACGGAATAAAGGTGCTCAAGTATATTTCATTTGTCGTAAGCTACAAGGTGATTTACATCAATATATTTTAAATAAGGGATTTCGTGTGTTTGTATTAGATGGAGATGGTGAAAATACGAATTTCTTAAGTACAGAACACGGGAGTTATTTAAATTGGCTAAAATATCATTGGTTTGTTGATGCACAGCAGACCAATGATATTTTGTCGCAACTTCCCAAGTGTGATTGGTTAATCGTTGATCATTATGGATTAGATAATAAGTGGGAGTCTGCTTTAAGAAAAACTGTAAGAAAAATTATGGTAATCGATGATCTTGCAAATCGAATGCACGACTGTGATTTGTTACTAGACCAAAATTTATACGATAATCCTAATGGTCGCTATAAAGATTTAATACCAGAGCACTCATTAGTAAAATTGGGGCCTAAATACGCTATATTACGGCCAGAGTTTCATGCCGCTAAGAAATTTTTACGAAAAAGAACAGGAGAAATTGAGAGGATTTTTATTTTTTTTGGTGGGCATGATGTAACAAATGAAACATTAAAAACATTAAGAGCCTTACAAAATATAAATCAAGATAACTTAAAAATAGACGTTGTGGTAGGAAGCCAAAATCCGCATAAAGAGGTGATTCAAACTTATTGTAAGAGTGTTTCTAACGCTTCATATTATTGTCAAATAGAAAATATGGAAGAGCTTCTCGTACGAGCGGATTTAGGGATAGGAGCTGGAGGAACAACCACATGGGAACGCTGCTTTCTTGGATTACCTTCTATAACAATTACAACTGCCCAAAATCAAATTGAAGTAACCAAGGCTGTAGCAAAGGTTGGAGCTACATGGAATATTGGCACAGCTGAAAGTGTTTCGGATAAAGCAATTATGAAATGTCTAAACAAACTTTTATCAGATTCTAAAATAGTGAAAGAAATGTCTAATAAAGCTCTTTCTATACAGTGTGCCAGTAATTCAAATGAAATAGCAAAAAATATTTTAGGAGGATAGTATGTTAGATATTGGGGATTTTCAATTGAAAAGGTTAGAAAAGAAAGATTTAGAACTTATTTTAAATTGGCGGAATGCAAAAGAAATACGTTCAGTTATGTATGAAGATCATCAAATAACAATAGACGAACATTTAAAGTGGTATGAAAAACTCGTAATGGATGAAACAAAGGTTGCAAGATTATTAATATATAAAGAAAAACCAATTGGATTTGTTAATTTTACAAAAATAGATGAAATGAATCGAACTTGTTATTGGGGATTTTATATAGGTGAAAAACAAAGTGTAAGACATGCCGGAACTGTATTAGGTTTATTAGCATTAAACTTTATTTTTGAAATTAAAGACATACACAAAGTATGTGCAGAAATAATAGAATCAAACTGTATTAGTTTAAATTTTCATCAAAAACTTGGTTTCCAAGAAGATGGAAGATATGAAGATTATATTTATAGGGACAATGATTATATAGATGTCATTACAATGACCTTGTCCCGTGAACAATGGGAGGAAAGAAAAGAAGCTATAAAAATAGAACTTGAAGGTGAAAAAAATGAGTAATGTATATATCGGAGGTAGAGAGATTGGCAATAGTTTGCCACCATTTATTATTGCAGAAATGTCAGGAAATCATAATCAATCATTAGATAGAGCGTTGAAAATTGTAGAGGCAGCTGCGGAGGCTGGGGCACAAGGCTTTAAAATTCAAACATATACACCAGATACAATGACTTTAAATATAGAAAATGGTGATTTTTTAATTCACGATACAAAAAGTTTATGGAAAGGCAAATCACTTTATCATTTATACAAAGAAGCATATACACCATGGGAGTGGCATAAACCAATTTTTGATCGCTGTATAGAGTTAGGGATGATACCATTTAGTACGCCTTTTGATGAAACAGCTGTAGACTTTCTAGAGACATTAAATGTTTCATGTTATAAAATTGCATCTTTTGAAAATACTGATATCCCCCTCATACGTAAAGTAGCCGCAACAGGAAAACCAATAATTATTTCGACAGGTATGGCTTCAATTGCCGAACTAGATGAAACAGTAAGGGTTGCGAGAGAAGAAGGGTGTAAAGAACTAATTCTATTAAAATGTACGAGTACGTATCCTGCGTCTCCAAAATCTACAAATATAGTTACCATACCTCATATGAAAGAGTTATTTAAATGTCAGGTGGGTTTATCCGATCATACACTGGGTGTAGGAGTATCTGTAGCGAGTGTTGCCTTTGGGGCCACAGTAATTGAGAAACATTTAACGCTCTCAAGGTTGGATGGAGGAGTTGACGCTAAATTTTCAATGGAACCAGCTGAATTTAAATTATTAGTAAGCGAAACTGAAAAAGCATGGGAATCTTTGGGGAATGTATATTATGGACCTACTGATATAGAAAAAGATTCTTTAAAATTTAGAAGATCATTATATGTAGTAGAAAACATAAAAGCGGGAGAATTCTTTACAAATGAAAATGTTAAAGCTATTAGACCAGGGAATGGCTTATTACCAAAACACATATCCAAAATTATCGGGAAAAAAGCGAGTAAGGATATCGAAAAAGGGACGCCTGTTTCATGGGATTTAATTTGATATCGAGGAAATGAGAGTGTTTATAGAAAGATTTATAACAAAAATACTATTTAAGTAGAGAATAAATTTTAAAGGCCCTGTTTAAAAACAGGGCCTTTAAAAAGGGCAAGATATTTAACAACTGAAGGTACCTTCATATTACCATTATTGGAATATTGATACCATATGTTAGGTGTTGAGAAATAAAAAGTTCATTCGGCACAACAAATTGGCCAGTGAAGCTAGCTAACCACTTGTTGCACAAAAGAAAATTAGGCCCTGAAAGTAATAGATATGTAACCTAAAGTTACATTTATAGTGTTAACAAGATTGCATATATTATACGAAAAGGTATCTAGTAAAAAATTTATTTTGTAGAAATAAAAAAGAAATTGTCACCGGATTACCTTTTGATAAAACAGCGTACTTTCAAACATAATATATTCAAATCCTTATGATATATGTAAATAAAAGAGCAGCTAGTGAAAGCTAGCTGCTTAATACAGAAAAGAGAAGAACTACAGGGACGTTTAAATGAGCTCTGGCTTTCGCCTATCTTTAGTATTGACGGAATGTTTAGTTTTATGCTGACAAACTTAAGAAGAGCATCTATAAAAAGACCTCTTTAAGGAAGAAATGAGATATTGAAAAGTGAATTAGGTTTTTAAAATTCAAGAAAATATATGACTATTTCATCATAATGTGACGATGAAACATAAAATAGTAGTTAACAAAATCTAAATGCTCGACTCTCGCCCAAGAGAGTTAGATTGGGAAGAATTTGAGGCAGATTTATAAAAAATTTTGCCTACAGTATTGACGACATATTAAGTTTTATTCAAGCGTCTAGAGGGAAATATATAGGACATTCAATTTTGAATTACTTGATGAAAATACAGTGGATTAGGGGATATATGGGGTATTTATGAATTATGAGGCATGGAAGTAAAAGAAATAAAATTAAGTATTTAATATGAAAAATAATTATTACAGTTTTTCTAGTATCAGATTGTCCGCTTTAAAAGAAAGTACTCCTTTGTAGACTAGAGATAGAGCTTAGAGTGCTTATTATTTTTTTAGAAGTTAGAAACTAAGTAATTCTGGATAAAAAGGACTGGTTTATTTTAGTTTAGAAAAAAATTAAGATTTACTTATTATTAATTTAACTATTTAAAGTAAAACCTTAAGGGAAAGTTAAAAAAAAATAAAGTTTTGCATTATAACATAATAATATAATTTTCATTTGAATAGTTAAAAGTGTATAAAAAGGGTGCTAGTCATTATTATGAAGTATGGAAGTTGTTGAGTATTATAGGAGGGTTTCATGAGTAAAATAATAGAATTATTAAGGAGTTTAGATAAAAAACTGATTTTGATTTTATGCATGTTTTGTATTATTAGTATCACTGCAATTTATAGTAGTCAACAAACTGGCCAGTATGGAAGCACAAACTTTGCATTTCAGCAAGGTAGGAACTATTTAATTGGTTTTGTACTGTTAATATTAGTTGCAAGTATTGATTGGGATCAATGGCAAAAGTTATCTTGTCCAATGTATATTATTGGATTTGCATCAATTGTTATATTAAAAATACTACCAGAATCAACATTTACTCCCGTTAAATTGGGAGCAAAAAGATGGTTTCAATTTCCTGTTATTGGTCAAATTCAACCATCGGAGTTTTTCAAAATTGCACTAATTATATTTGTCGCAAATTTAGTAGTGAATCATAACGCCAAATATATGATTCGGACATATAAAACTGATTTCCTGTTGGTTGGAAAAATTATGTTAGTCTCAATTCCTCCTATTGCTCTGGTATATAGTCAGCCAGATACAGGGATGGTGTTCTTATACGCAGCATCTATTGTATTTATTTTATTCATATCAGGGATTCAAAAGAAATTAATTGCATTTTGTACATTCATTCCGGTAACTCTACTATCTACATTAATATTTACATACGTAAGATATCCAGATTTTTTCTTTAAAGAATTAGTTACTAGGTTAAAACCTCACCAACAATCACGCATTATAGGTTGGCTGAATCCAGCTGAAAATGCAGATCAAGGGTATCAAACGCAACAATCTCTTTTAGCTGTTGGAAGTGGCGAATTACATGGAAAAGGATTTGGTCAAGGACGTGTATATATTCCTGAAAAGCATACTGATTTTATTTTTGCTACCATCGCTGAAGAAGGTGGATTTATAATAGCGGCTCTCGTTGTATTGGTCTTGTTACTTCTTATATATCGAGTAACTATAATTGCTTATTCAGCAGAGAATCTGTTTGGTACATTACTATGTGCGGGGGCAATTAGTGTTCTAACACTTCAAATCTTCCAAAATATCGGTATGATTGTTGGTATAATGCCGGTAAAAGGAATTGCACTTCCTTTTTTATCATATGGAGGAAGTTCACTGTTTTCAAATATGATAATGATCGGGCTTATCTTATCGGTGCATAAAAATTATAAAAAATACATGTTTCAAGTGAAATAAAAGTTAAGAATATGTTATAGATTAATTTGAAGAAATCCCCTTGTGCATCTATATGCACAAGGGGATTTCTATTTTAATAAAGCTGTGACTGTAAAATAGTTGTTATAAAGTGGATTCTCTTATGAAAAGTATGCTGTGTTATCACTTTTGTATGAATTTTTTCAACCATTAATCTTTTTGAAATCGTGTCATCCAAATAAAGAGATACTTTATTTAAACAGTCTTCAAAGCTGTCATAGGATATAATTTCATCTTTATTGAAGAACGATAAAAGATCAGACATTTCTTCAATAATTTGAAAGCCTTGGCAAGCGGCAATATCAAACGTACGATTATTAATAGTATTATTTTTTACTTTATTTTTATTTTTATTTTGTGGAAATAGATGACTACGATGAGGATTTAAAATAAGACTAGCGTTATTATAATAGAGCGCAACTTCTTGAGGTGGAATCCATTCTTCTATAATTTTAATTCTTCGGTGATTTTTCCATTTTTTTAATAACTTATTTTTCCAATGTCGGCCAATAATAGTATAGTGATAGGGGGTATTTTCTAAAAGAAAATGTATTAATTTTACTCGGTTTGGATAAGGATAGCCAATGAATAATACTTCACTTTTATATTTTATATTTTTTAGACTAGGTTTAAATACGTCTATATTAGTTGCTAATGGTAAGTGATATACATTGGTATATCCTAAAGCCGTGTAATATTTAAGTGCTTCGCTATCAATAGTAAATATAAAATCAAAGTTATTTAATAGAAGAAGAGAAGTATCTATATAAAATGGATCCTCAGTTAACCAGACAGCTAATTTAATGTTCCATTTTTTAAAATATTGAATTGCTTTTTGTGGTAGATGATTACCTAATAAGGTGAATACAATATCGGGATGAAACGTTGTTGTAATGAAATCCAATTGTTGTATTAATTCACTCGGTTGTATCGCTAACCATTCGAAATTTTGATCTATAAGTGTTCCTTGTATGCTTTGATCTAGATATTGATAAATTTTTGAGTAACCAGAAGTAATGTATAAGAGTTTCATATTTCAACCCCTGCTTTAGGTTTAAAATATATTATGAGATAAACGTAACACTTTCTATTTCTTTACAACTAATTTTAGTAATACTTGTAGTAGGAGGAGTAACTGAATTTTCCTCTTCTAATGTGACGATACAAGTATTAGGGTTAAAATTTGTAAAAATAGCAGGTCCAATAATATTCCCAGATTTACCAGTCACAGTAACGACTTCGCCTGGCTGTAAATTTTTAAAAATACTACATACTCCACCTGAACAACCAAATAAATTGCATAAGAACAAATTTATTCCTCCTTTAAACAATATACTATATCATATGAAATTTTGTAGAACGATGTGTAGACAAGTAACCTTTAGAAGAGAAAAAAATTTAAATTAAAGCAATTTATTGAAATAATAGGTCAATAGAATGTTACATCTTAGGGGATACTGATTAGATTTTTCATGAAAAAAGACATTCATTAGAATGTCTTAAATATGGATTAAGCTAGAACAATATGAATCATTTTAAGGAGTGGTTAAAGTAACACTTTCTATATCTTCACAACTTATGAATGTAGTATTGGTAGAGGAAGGGGTTATCACATCTTCTTCTTCCAATACTACTGCACATATATTCGGAAAGAACAGTGAAAAAGTAGCAGGTCCAATAATTTGACCTGATCTAGTAGTAACTGTAACAACTGTTCCCGTTGGCCACGAAGAGAATAGAAAACAAGCTAAACCTGTACAATCTGCCATAATAAATCCTCCTAACTTTAAGTTTTAATTGAAGTAATAAAGTCCAAACATTTTATAGTGTATGTGGGAGTAACATGAATTGCTTGGACTAATAGAAATCACTTTCTGGTGTTATCTCTTTATGATCAATGAGATAACTATTAAATCCTACAATACAAAGGTTTAATAAATACAATATGGTCAGAAGGTTTAATGAAAAAGATATTCTATGATATAGTAATTAGCTATTCAAAGGTCAAAATACTGTGAATAGGAATTATAAAGTGAGGAATTTTTCAGAGTAACAAATGGAAGTTTTAATAATGGAACAAAAATTGAACATAATCTTCATTAAAAAAAAAGAACACAAATCAGTGCTCTTAGAAAGTAGACTATATGGTTTTCGGATTAGTATATACTATCATATGCTCGTTTTTTTTAAGGGTGTAAACAAAATTAAATAAAAATAATACATATGAGGTTTTTAAAAGAGTAATAGCTCAACAGGATGGATTTGCAAATTGGTTGTTGGTTACAT
The DNA here is from genome assembly GCF_900108285.1 of Bacillus sp. ok061. NCBI lineage: Bacteria > Bacillati > Bacillota > Bacilli > Caryophanales > Bacillaceae > Bacillus > Bacillus sp. ok061. The sequence continues at coordinate 171,284 of NZ_FNUW01000002.1, forward strand.
ATAAACTAAATAACCATAATTTCATTTATAAATTTATATAAACAAAAATGCTTGAAAACAAACTTTTCGCATTGCTAAATTGAATATTCAGGTTCTTATAAGTGACAAAGGATACTTTGAGAGAGTATTGAGACAAGGATAAACTGTAAGGAAAAATTATATAAGTGATTAATTAATATAAAACCATCCTATTATTGTATATGTGGACACTGGATGTTTCTATGTAGTTTGTTTCAAGTGACATATAATCCAATGTCTATTGGCATGTGATGTAATTAAATGTAGCTAGAATACAGTATAATATTGAAAAATATAAAGTTTGTAGTGGTTGAAACAAATTAAAGAAGTAACATAAGGAATTTACGCATAAAGTAATGTTGATGGTAAAATTAACAGAATTTTCATTTTAATAAGATAAAAATGTGATGTTTTTAACGTATAATAATTTTACTACGATGAAAATACGGCCACAAATTAGTTAATTTAAAAATTAATTTTAGATAGGAAGAGGATAATGAAGACCAGAGATAGTTATAAAATTATTGTCGTTGGTGCTGGGACTGCAGGAATATCTTCTACTGCACATTTATTAAGAAATATCCCCCTATTGAAAGAAAGTATAGCGATTATTGATCCGTCAAAAAAACATTATTTTCAGCCACTATGGAGTTTAGTGGGGGGAGGAATTGTTTCAAAGGAAAGTACAATGCGTGATCAAGAATCGCTTATTCCAAAAGGGGCAACGTGGATCCCTAAAAGTGTTGTTAAGTTATTTCCGGATGAAAATAAGATACTGTTAGATGACGGACTGCTGCTTGAGTATGAAATTCTTATTGTAGCAGCTGGTATACAAATAAATTGGGAAGGTATTAAAGGCTTAAAAGAATCTATTGGGACTAATGGGGTATGTAGCAATTATTCTTATACATATGTTGATTCTACTTGGAGAGAAATCGAAAAATTTAAAGGAGGAAATGCGCTTTTTACCCACCCTAATACTCCTATTAAATGCGGTGGCGCTCCACAAAAAATTATGTATTTAGCAGAGGAGTATTTTTGTAATAGTGGTGTAAGAAACAGAAGTGAAGTAATGTTTTATTCTGCAAACACTGACATATTTCAGGTTCCACGATATGCAAATACTTTAGAACAAGTACTAGAAAGAAAGCAAATTATAACGAATTATAATAAAAACTTAGTAGAAATTATCGCCGAAAAGAGAGAAGCAATTTTTGAAGATACGCAAACGCTGAAAAGAGAAACCATACCATATAGTATGATACATGTTGTTCCACCAATGGGGCCACCAAATTTTATTAAAGAGAGTGAAATAAGTGATTATCAGGGATGGGTAGATATAAACCCTTATACTTTGCAGCATGTAAAGTATAAAAATATTTTCGGACTTGGAGATTGTACCAATTTACCTACCTCTAAAACTGGAGCCGCAATTCGAAAACAAATACCTGTCTTAAAACAAAATATTATGGACGTACTTAGCGGAAGAGATTTACAGGCTAAATATGATGGATATACATCATGTCCGATTGTTACAGGATATAAAAGTCTTATACTTGCTGAATTTAACTATGAACATGAGCCACAAGAAACGTTTCCATTTAATCAAGCGAAAGAAAGGTATAGTATGTTTTTACTTAAAAGATATATGTTGCCATATATGTATTGGAATTTAATGTTGAAAGGGATTATATAAGGAAAGATAGAAAGTGGTTATAAAAATTGAAAAGCAATTTGAAATACCTATTTGGAGGGAATAGCTATGCTTTTAAAATATTTTTATGATGAAAAATTAGCACATGCTTCCTATTTAGTCGGTTGTCAGAAGGAAGGCGTAGCAATTGTAATTGATCCAGGTCGCTATATAGAACAATATATAGAATTTGCTAAGAAAGAGGGAATGGAAGTAATTGCTGCGGCTGAGACTCATATTCATGCTGATTTTCTTTCTGGGTCTAGAGAACTTTCCAATCTTTATCATGCAAATTTATATGTATCTGATGAAGGAGATTGTGATTGGAAATATCAATATCTTAACGAAGGTCGATACAAATTGGTTAGAGAGGGCACAGAGTTTAAAGTAGGTCATATAAAATTTAATGTAATTCACACCCCAGGGCATACGCCTGAAAGTATTTCTTTTTTAGTAACTGATACAAGTCAAAATAATTATACGAATGATAAACCGATAGGAATATTCACAGGTGATTTTATATTTGTAGGAGATATAGGAAGACCGGATTTATTAGAAACTGCAGTCGGTATGAAAGATACTGCAAAAATAGGAGCGAAACAATTATTTGATTCTATACAAAAAATAAAAATATTCCCTGATTATTTGCAAATATGGCCATCACATGGTGCGGGAAGCGCATGTGGAAAAGCATTAGGAGCAATTCCAACTTCTACATTAGGTTATGAAAAGATGTTCAATTGGGCATTTCAGTGTAATGAAGAAAGAGATTTTGTATCGACTTTATTGACGGGACAGCCAGAGCCTCCAAAGTATTTCTCATTAATGAAGAATTTAAATAAGTATGGTCCCCCAATTCGTAAGAAGAGAAAGAGAACTGCTATTAATACAGTAGAAGAACTTCAAGAAATTTTGAGTAGCGTTCACCAAATAATTGATATAAGGGAGGCAGAGAGTTTTGCTACAGGTCATATTGAGAAGTCAATTAACATACCTTATAACAATTCTTTCACAACTTGGTGTGGATGGTTATTAGATTATAAAACAGAAACTTTAATAATTTTAGATGAGGAAAAGGTTAAAGTGGAGGCAGTTATTAGGGAATTTGAATCTATTGGGTTAGATAATATTATTGCTTTTGCGCCCTTAAAAGTAATGCAAAAACATGTTAGCCTTGAAAGCTACAAAGAAAAAACATCGATTGAATTATATCCGCATATAAAAGGTGGAAGGGTTAAGGTTATCGATGTGCGTAGTAAAAAGGAGTGGGAGGAAGGACACCTTCATGATGCAATACATATCACTTTAGGTAATCTATTTCAACAGCTAGATTATATACCGAAAGATTGTCCAATAGTTTTGCAATGTCGAACCGGATTGCGTTCGGCTATAGCAGCTAGTATTTTACAAAGAGCTGGTATAAAGGAAGTAGTGAATTTAAAGGGAGGATTTCTTGCATGGAAAGAAGAAGGGCTTCCGTATACAACATGCAATCTCAATGTGTAGGAAAATATTATTACGAGATCAGTAAAATAGTAAAGAAGGTTGCCATTCACGGCGACCTTCTTTACTATGCGTTATACCCAAATAATTTTAAATCTTCTCCTGAATCTGAAATAATCTTCTCAAATTGTAATCCTATTTTTTCTAAAAGCTTTCCTGAGGCGATGTTATCTAAAGAAGTAATTGCTACAATACGTTTCATGCCGAGCTTTTGTACACCGTATTCGATTACAGCAGAAGCTGACTCGTAACCATACCCTTTTGAACGAAACTTTTCTAAAAAGGCAAAGCCAATATCAACATCTTCTAATGAATCTCTTTTAATAAGGCCACACATACCAAGTGGAGTGAAATCTTCTTTTCGTTCCACTAAGTAAAGACCAAACCCCATTTTATTATACATATCAACGGGTCCATTTAAGATGTATTTTTTTGCATCTTCTAAGTTATTAATCCTTTTATCCCCAATAAAATGAATCCATGCAGGATCGTTTACTAATTCAAGAATAAATGGAGCGTCTTTTATATCAAACCAGCGAAGAATGAGTTGTTCAGTTTCAAGAACTATCAATCCAATGCACCACCTTTAACATTTATAATAATTAGTATGGATTGCGTAATACAAAATCGCAACATATTTTAAAAGAGTCCTACTTGTTCACATAAAGTTCGTTTGTTTTGTATAAAGGGATATTTTATAATTAAGATTGATTGTAAAGAGTGAGATGCTTATACAATGACTCCTAGGTGACTAGGAGTTTTTACTATATAACTATCATTATTACTAAATATGACACACTACACATTCTACTCAAGGAGGTACATAATGAAGAAATTATATAATGCATCGTTTACGTATTTGATTATCGGTTTATTATCAGGGATTTTCGCTAGGGAGTATGGTAAGTATAAAGGGATTTTAGGATCTACTTTGTTAAATCTTTTGCATACGCATACACTTGTACTTGGCTTTTTCTTCTTTTTAATTGCTTTAGGATTAGCAAAAGTATTCGCGTTTCATGAAGTGAAAGGCTTTAATAAGTGGTTTGTTTTACATAATATTGCATTAACTTTAATGTTAGGTTCGCTAGCAGCGAGAGGGCTTCTTCAGTTAAATGGAGCTGACTTTAAAGGGTTAACTTATATTGTAGGCTTCTCTCATTCGTTGATGGCAGTAACTTTAATTTGGTTTATGTTGTTAATAAAGAAATCATTTAAAATGTAGTAAAAAAGAACTTGTAGCGTGTGCTGCAGGTTCTTTTTTATATGTTTAGGATTAATAATCTTATTTTTCTAATTATTTTGTATAAAAATGGTATACTAATTTTAAACTTAAAAAGGAGAGTTGATTATGGAAATAACAATTGAACATGTAGTAAATGAATTAAAAGGCATACTTCCTGAAGATCGAGTAGTAATAAATATGACAGTACGAGAGTTACATAGTAAAGATGAATCTTACCACGTTAGTAGTTTACCTGATGTAGTTGTTTTTCCAAAAACGACTGAAGAAGTTAGCGCGATAATGAAAATAGCGAGTCAGCACGGAACAGCTGTCGTTCCATTTGGAGTAGGGTCCAGTTTAGAGGGACATGTAATTCCTTGCGAAAAAGGAATTACAATGGACTTTTCTCTTATGAACAAAATACTTGAAATAAGAGAGAAGGATTTTCTTGTGAGAGTACAGCCAGGAGTGACGCGCTCTCAGCTTAATAAAGAATTGAAAAAGTATGGATTATTTTTTAGTGTAGACCCAGGAGCTGATGCAACGTTAGGAGGAATGGCTGCTACAAATGCGAGCGGAACGACAGCGGTAAAGTATGGTGTAATGCGTGATCAAGTTCGAGATTTAGAAGTCGTTCTTGCTGGTGGAGGAGTAATACATACCGGGAATTTAGCGGCGAAGTCATCATCAGGTTATCATTTAAATGGTATTTTCGTAGGATCAGAAGGAACACTTGGATGTTTCACGGAGTTAACTTTAAAAGTATACGGTATACCAGAACATGTTATGGCTGCGAGGGCATCGTTTCCAACTATAAATGATGCAGTAGAAGCTGTAATTAACATATTACAAGCAGGTATTCCAATCGCGAGAATTGAACTCGTTGATGAATTATCTATGACACAAGTAAATCATTACAATGAAACAAGTTACAGAGAAGAACCGACACTGTTTTTAGAGTTTCACGGCAATGAAGCGGGGTTAAAGCAAGATATTGAATTTACGAAAGAAATCGTTCTTGATCATAAATGTATAGAAATTGCGTTTGAGACGGAAACAGCAGCGAGAAATAAACTATGGGATGCAAGACATAACTTAGCGTACTCTTACGTGCATAGTTATCCTGGTAAAAAGCTAATGAGTACAGACGTATGTGTGCCAATTTCGGAATTAGCTGGAGCGATTCAACATGCGAAAGAGGTATTACATAAAGTAGGGCTTATTGGCGGTATTCTCGGTCATGTTGGGGATGGGAATTTCCATGTACTCTTAATGATTGACACAAATGAAAAAGAGGAAGTGAAGAAGGCAGACGAAATAAATGAAAGTATCGTTCGGTATGCTCTTAAACGAGGAGGAACGTGTACAGGAGAACATGGCGTTGGAATCGGAAAACGAAAGTATCAAGAAGAAGAACATGGGGCGGCATTATTTGTAATGGAGAAAATAAAGAAAGCTCTTGATCCGCAAAATATTTTGAATCCGAATAAGGTGTTTCAATTAAAAGATAGGGGCTGAGTGGATGAAAGTACTAGAAGCGATAAGTAATATAGCTGGAAAGTATTTTGCATTGTGGACCGGCTGCTGTACTCCCAAGTGTATTAGCGGCAGTATGGCATAACATTGCAGGGCCAATATTAGCAACCATCTGGTCAAAAAATACAAAGAATACTTTCAGCGATGAAAATGTATCAATAAATATAGAAAAATAGGAATGATAAATAATGCAAAAACGTATTGTACATTTTGAAGGAATGGTTGTATTTTTAGCCACGATTTATATGTATTCGATATATGAGTTTAGTTGGATTATATTTTTTGTATTCCTTTTAGCGCCGGATCTATCAATGTTAGCATATGGGATTAATAATCACGTTGGTGCGAAAATATATAATGTATGTCACACATATATCATATCCATATTAATTGTTCTAATAGGTGTCTATTTTAAGATGGATATCGTTATAATGATTGGCTTAATATGGACAGCACATATTGCAATGGATCGAATGTTTGGATATGGATTGAAATATGAGACGGATTTTAAGGATACTCATATTCAACGGTTATAATTTGTTTTGAGAAGAGGGGTACGTTGAAGCAGAGAATTGCTATCGAAGAATATAATGTCAAATGGGAAAGTGAATTTAATAAAATATACACTCTTATTAACAATGTAATGGAAGACAGCATTGTATCTATTGAACATGTTGGGAGTACATCTGTTAAAGGGCTTGCATCAAAACCAATACTAGATATTGATATTGTAATAGAAGAGTACGAAATTTTTCATGAGGTATTAAAAAAACTTGAGAAGATAGGGTACTATCATCAGTTAGAATGGAGCTTTAAAGGAAGAGAGGCGTTTGGAAGAAAGGATACGTTCGTTCCATGGAACGAGGGAAATACAGTTTGGATGGAACATCATTTATATGTGTGTGATAAAAATAGTGAAGAGTTGAGAAGGCATATAGTGTTTCGAGATTACCTTCGTGAACATACTGAAGTAGCTAATGAGTATGGAAACTTGAAGGAAGAGTTAGCAAGAGAGTCGAAAAATCGATCTAGTTATATTGAGGGTAAGACCGTATTTATTACAAATATATTAGAAAAAATAAACTAAAGCAGCATGGAATACATGCTGCCTATTGTTTTGAAATAGAAAGCTGCCATTATAAAACAAATACAAACTGGCCCTGTTGATTGATGCGGTTACTAAATATAATAGGAAACAAAATAGAAAAGAGCGGAAAAGAGGGAGCTTATGTACATACCAAAATATTTCGCAATACAAGATGAAGAGATGAAGTACGAAATAATGGAACAAAATAGCTTTGCGACATTATTTTCTCAACATAACGGAGAACCATATGCAACGCACTTGCCGTTGTTATTAAATAGGGAGCCCCTTACTTTACATGGTCACTTCGCACGGCCGAATGAACAGTGGAAAGATATTGGGACTCAGCAAGTATTAGCTATATTTCAAGGACCACATAGTTACATCTCTCCGTCATGGTATGAAACAAACAATGCAGTACCAACATGGAATTACGTTGCAGTGCATGTATATGGTGAATTAGAAATTGTTGAAGATGAGAAGACATTAGTAGATTCTCTTCAAGATTTAGTAAGTAAATATGAAGATCCAGAGAGCACCTACTCACTTAATGATGTAGATCCGAATTATATGGGAGGATTAAGTAAGGGAATAGTTGGATTCAAAATAAAGATAAATAAAATAGAAGGAAAAGCGAAGTTAAGTCAAAATCATTCTGTAAAGAGACAGAATTTAGTTGTGGAGAAACTTGAGAAAGTTGGTAGTGAGGAGAGTAAGAGGATTGCGGAGTTGATGAGAAAATAAAGCCTACATGAAAGGGAAATATTCTAAATAAGCGTATTTAAAAAGACCTTCTTAATTGAAGGTCTTTCATTTTTTAAAGTGCTTTTTCAGTTGTTGTTGAGTTGTAGTCTTTACTTACGTCAACGGATTGAACAAGGTCAGGTCTTTGGGGTGCAGGAAGATCAGCATGACCCGCTTGGTATGTAAATGAACTATGAATGCCAGTAGCCAAAATACCGAAAACAGATAGTCCTAAAAAAACAGAGCTAATTTTTTTAATCATTTCAATGCCCCTTTCTCAAACGTTTTTTCTTTTGCTTGTAACGCTTTATGAAAATATTCACTTGCCTTAATGTGGTTATTTTCACTATAAAATTTAACAGCTAATTTTTCTGAGTATTCTTGAGTGTAGTTATATAATAATTCTTTGTCGAAAAACGTAATTCCTTTAAGGATAATTGTTTCTAATTCTTCAGAAGCAACATTATTATTTAGTTCGTTTAGAATTTTAAAATGATATATATATTCTTCATTATTTAATTCCGTACAAATTTTTAACCCTTTTTGGATTAATCCTTCAGCGATACTTGTTTCATCTAGTTTAGAGTGTTCTCTTGCTTGCAAGAAGAGAGCCTTGAAATGTGTTGGTTTCTTTTCGGTCACTTCTGATAGGTGACGGATTGCGAGTGTGGAGAGGTTTTGACTGGCATACAACCAACCCAAATTATTACGTACACTTAAAATTAATTCTTTTTCATCAGATTTTTGTAAAAGGTGTATTGCTGAATTATATTGCTCTTCCGCTTGTTCATATTGTTTTAAATATACAAATGAGGCACCTAATGTATTTTTACATAATCCAACTTTAACTTCAAAGCCAGTTTGTTTATCGAAAATCTCTTTAGCCTTAGTTGCATATTCAATAGATTCAATTGGTTGGTAAAAGTGATAATGGAAAATCGCCATTCGATAATAAAATTCAGCATGCTCTAGATTATCAGTGTTATTTACTAATAATAACTTAGCCTGTTCATAATGTTCGCTAGCTAAGTTATAGTCTGTGGTTAAAGTTGCATAAATGCCTTTAAAGAAATGATAGTAGTAAGACAGTGGATGATTGGATGAGATTACGTAAGAATCTATTTTATCAAAGCTATCTTTTGAAATACTTAAACTATCTGTCAAAACTTTATGTCGAAACTCTAGTAAGGAATGATATAATGCTAAATTTTCATCTTCCTCGAAGTTTAGTTCCTTTTCCTCAATTTCATGCTTTAAGTTTGTCGCTTGGGACACATCTTGTTTTAGCATAGCCAAATACCAGTCATTAAATAATTTTGTAATTTGTTCATTACCTTGTAGTTGAACGTTCATGAAATCCCCTCACTTTTTGAATATTCTTATAAAATATAGTATCAAAAATAAAAATATTTAGAAATGATGTTTTATATTTCTCAATATTTGTTTAACAAGCTTACGAGTAAGTCTATTGGAATAGTGTAGAATTTGTTTTGGATTAAAGAAATGGCATCGGGGGATGTGTATTTTAAAGTTTTAGTTGAGTGGGGGGATATAAAAAGGGTGCGTTCACACAATTTATATGAACGCACCTTTTTACATATTAAACAATCAAGTCCCACAAAAAGTACGATAAGGGCGATTCGTCGGTGCAGGCGGAATGCAGTATTCTTCTTGATCTGTAGAATACGCATAAGGATTTGATAAAGCTTCAAGAAGTTTCTCCATTACGCTATAGTCGTCATTTGTAACAGCTGCTTCTAGTGCTTCTTCTACACGGTGGTTCCTCGGGATGATTGATGGGTTATTATTTTTCATCATCTCGTAGGCGTTTTCTTTCGATTGTTCTTGCCTTTCTAATCGAGATTGCCACAGTTTGTACCATTCTTTAAATTCAGGACTTTCAAATAGAGCTGTATTTTCGCTAGCATCAAGAGTTAATGAACGGAATGTATTTGTATAATCCGCTTTATATTTCTCCATCATTTTTGAAAGTTGCTCAATAAGTGATTGATCTTGTTCTTCGTTGCTAAATAGTCCTAATTTCTTTTTCATTCCAAGGAACCACTGTTTTTCATACTGTACGCTAAATTTCGAGATTTCATCTTGAGCGATTTTTAGTGCTTCTTCTTCATCTTCGTGCAGAATCGGTATTAAAGATTCTGCTAGTCGAGCGAGGTCCCATGCGGCCATATATGGTTGATTTCCATATGCATAACGGCCTTGTGTGTCAATAGAGCTAAATACGGTTCCTTGGTCGTAATTGTCCATAAATGCACAAGGACCGTAATCAATTGTTTCGCCACTGATCGTTATATTGTCAGTGTTCATTACGCCGTGAATAAATCCAACAAGTTGCCATTTTGCGATAAGACTGGCTTGTCTTTTAATGACTTCTTGTAGTAATGCAGTATATCGGTTTTCATGAGCTTCAATTTCTGGATAATGCCTTTTTATCGTATAGTCAGCTAGCGATTGAAGATCCTCGATTGAGCCACGAGCTGCAGCATATTGAAATGTACCGACGCGAATATGGCTACTAGCTACTCTAGTTAAAATTGCTCCAGGTAACTTTGTTTCACGATAGGTTGGTTCACCGGTTGTGACAACTGCTAAACTGCGGGTAGTTGGAATATCGAGTGCATACATTGCTTCGCTAATAATATATTCACGTAGCATCGGACCGAGTGCAGCACGACCATCTCCTCGGCGTGAATAGGGAGTAGGGCCAGAACCTTTCAGTTGAATATCGAAACGCTCACCTGAAGGAGTAATTTGTTCGCCAATTAAAAGAGCACGACCGTCGCCTAACATATTAAAATGTCCGAATTGATGGCCAGCATATGCTTGAGCTAATGGATGAGCTCCTTCTGGGAGTGCATTACCAGCGAAAATAGCAATTTCAGCTTCCTTTTTCAGTTCTTCAGGGGTCAAGCCAAGAGATATCGCTAATGAATGGTTTAGTTTAACTAACTCCGGTGAACTTACGGGAGTAGGGGGGATTTCTGTATAAAATGATTGTGGTAAAGTCGTATAACTATTATCTAAATTCCAACCTGTTTCATTATTTTTAGTCATTGTATCTCCTCCTTTTTGTATTTTAAATTATGTATTTGTACGTATGTATTCTTTGTAAAGTTAACTAAAAGTATAATATAATATTTCCCCTTGCAATCTATTGTAAGGACTTCATTGCACTATGTCTATTTAACAGCAAATTTAAAACCTCCATTTTAAGAAAATGGAGGTTTTATTATTATTTAATTTTTACAATTATTTTCCCTTTTGCTCTTCCAGACTCTGAATATTCCATTGCTTTTTGCGCATCTTCAAAAGGGAAAACTCGATCGATTACAGGTTTGATTTGTCCAGCTTCAATATAGTTTGCAATAGTACGTAATTGATCCCCGCTTGGCTTCATAAATAAAAATGAATATTGAGCATTATGCTTTTTTTCAAGTGTAGTAAGTTTTTTGCTGGCTAATGAAAATAAGAGAGTTTTAAAGAATCCTGAACCAAATTCTTTACCGAAGCGAGCATTCGGCATGCCTGAAACGGAAACAATGTTTCCTCCGCTTTTTATAATATTGAATGATTTTTCAAGTGTTGCACCGCCGATTGTATCAAATACCGCATCATAATTTTTTAGTATATCTTCAAATTTCTCTGTTTTATAATTAATAATTTCATCTGCGCCAAGAGACGTTACTAAATTCGCACCAGCTTCACTAGCAGTCGTTGTAACAGTGGCACCCATTATTTTTGCTAACTGAATAGCAAAAGTACCAACACCACCGGATCCAGCGTGAATTAAAATCTTTTGTCCTTTTTGTAATTGCATGATGTCATGTAATGCTTGATATGATGTTAAGCCAACGAGTGGAATCGAAGCAGCTTCCTCAAAACTTAAATTTTTCGGTTTTAAAGCTATATCATCTTCATGAATGGCTATATACTCCGCGAAAGTACCAATCTTATTTTTTCTTGGACGAGCATATATTTCATCACCAACTTTAAAACGAGTTACTTTTGATCCAACCTTCGTGATGACACCGGCAAAGTCATTCCCAAGGATTAGGGGCATTTCATATTTCAGTAACATTTTTACTTTTCCATCGCGTATTTTAAAATCAATTGGGTTAATGCTAGCTGCATGAATTTCTGCGAGCACTTCATACTCATTAATTTCAGGAGTAGGTACCTCTGCCATACGCATTGGGACTTTTCCATATCTATCAATTATCATTGCTTTCATTTCTTATACCTCCAAGTTTTAATAAAAGTTTTGCAATAGCTTCTCAATATCTAATACAAGATTTTTTAATAAACCTAATTTTGTACGTATATCAATATAATAAAAATTCTTTGTACCTTCTTTTCTCATTAAAATAATGCCAGCTTCTCGTAAAATCTTAAGGTGATGTGATACTGCTGGACGGGAAAGGTGTGTTTGCTTCGTGATTTCTCCTACACGTAATCCTGTTTGACATTCCGTTTCCATTAGCACTAATAAAATAGCTTGACGTGTTTCATCACCAATTGCCAATAATACTTTTTGAGAATCAATAAAATCTTTTTTTATAATATTTAATTGTTCTTGTTTATTCATTTCAATCACTTTGCCTCCAGGTAATTAGTCGAAAGGTTTAAGATGATGAACCATTACTTCGATACGGTAATGCTACATGATTGTTGTACGAGGTGCAATATTGAGAAAGAAAATCGAGACGAATGAATTTTTTATTGTTGAAAATTATAGGGAGATAGAAAAGGGATTGGAAGGATTACATAACACAATAGATGAAGTTTTAAAAACAAAAAATGATGTAACAATAAAATAAGCGGTCGTAACCTTGTATAATCCATAAGGTTACGACCGCTTATAATGTTTGTATTATTTTTGATTTTTACGATAGAACATGGTTCAACGTAAAGTACGTTCTTTTGTTTTACACTTTCATACAGACACAATTCAGGTGGATTATAGATGTATGAAAAGGTAAAAGGAATTTTGGGGCGTAATCTATCTACATGATAATTCAAAATGAAATATAAGTCTATATTTTAATGTTTTTTTTGATTATATTTATGTCACTGAGCTCAGAACAATGATGTGGAGGGTAAATATATGAAATCGAATTATGTACCAGTTTTAATTGTTGGAGGGGGATTATCTGGGTTAGCGTCTGCGTTATTTCTTGCAAAACATAACATTGAGTACTTACTTATTGAAAGGCATCCGTCTCCTGCCATTCATCCGAAAGCAGGCGGTCTTACTTTACGTACAATGGAGTTATTTCGAGAATTAGGCTTGGAACAAAGAATTAAATTGGCAGGTAAAGCATTAGAGAACTGCCGAGGAAGAATAGCGGTTCATACAATAGCTGAGGCGAATAAAGAAGAATTGGAACAAATGAGAGCGACGCAATACAGAAACGATGAAGAGTTACTTCAAAAAATAGAAAAGATTAGTCCATCAAAACAAACTGCATGTTATCAAATTATTTTAGAAGAGATGATGTTACAAGAAGCAAAAACGCTAGGCGGGCAACTATCTTTTTATCATGAATTAGTTTCATTTGAACAAAATGAAAACGGGGTAAAAGCAAAGATTCGAAATCGTGAAACAGAAAAAGAAAGTGTCATACATTGTGACTATGTAATTGCAGCGGATGGAGCGAAAAGTAAAATACGTGAGCAGTTAGGGATTAAAACTGAGGGTCGTGGAACCATTGGTGGCTATTATATGAATATTTATTTTGAAGCTGATTTAAGTGAGTTTATACAAGGAGACGCATTCGGTTTTTCGATGGTACTTCATCCGGAGGTTCTTGGTGCACTTATCCCGGTTGATAACGTAAAAAAATGGATTTATCATGTAGCCTACGATCCATTAAAAGGAGAGAGGCTAGAGGACTTCACTATAGAACGTTGTAAACAAATTATTCAAATAGCAATTGGAAGTACAAATGTTGAATCAGAAATATTAAGTGTTTTACCGTGGGAAGCCGCCGAAAGTACAGCGGTGAAATTTCAAGAAAATCGGACCTTTTTAGTTGGAGATTCAGCACATATTATGCCGCCAACAGGAGGACTTGGTTCAAATACAGGAATACAAGATGCACATAACTTAGCTTGGAAATTAGCGGCTGTTATAAAAGGGAAGGCAAAACCAAAACTGTTAAAAACATATCATGAAGAGAGACACTCTACTGCAAAATTAACGACAGCTTATGCAAGTAGTTTACTGTTTCGTGCGGCGAATAGAGAGGAAGGCGGTTTGAATAATATGGATGGTTTAGCTGTTACAGTTGGATATCAGTATTGTTCCGAGGCGATTATAGATGATTCAGTCACTCCGCATAGAATGGATAGCATAGAGTTGAACGGAAGACCTGGAACGCGAGCACCACATTTAGGGGGAACGTATGAAGGGAAGAAAGTTTCTATATTAGACTTATTCGGTAACAATTTTGTATTACTTACAAGAGTAGAAAATAGTTTTTGGGCTGAGGCAGCACATACTGTTTCAGCTAAATTAGGAATAAATATAAAAGGGTATCGTGTTGGCTTAAGAGGAGACTTTATTGCTCCAGAAGATACTTTTAGCAAATTATATGGTATAGAGAATGGAGGAGCTGTATTAATTAGACCAGATGGCTTTATAGGATGGCGTTCGGAAAAAACGGTAGTAAATCCAGATATAGTATTGGAAGAGGTAATGGGAAATTTATTATGTGATTTTTAAGTAACTACGAAAATATTGTTTTATGTGCTTCACTGTATTGAAAAAAATATTCACAAATTTCAATAGGTTTGATATGATTAAATTCGACAAGTTAATAGAGGCCGGAGATATTTGAGAAAAGCCATAAATTTATTTAGGGATACAGGAGTGTATTCTAAATAATTTATGGCTTTTTTTATTGAATGAACCGTACAAAATAGAGAGTTACATGTGAAAAGGAGGGCTATAGAAATTAAATAGGATAATACTAGTTTTCTATATTAATAATATAGAGAAAGTATATTTGTAAGATTGGAATTTTAATATAGGTTTATAAAAATAATGAAAGTGTGTCTTCTATTTCGTGTAAATCTCATTAGCTTGTTGAAATTTGCAACGTAGGAAGGGTTAGAAGGATGAGAAAGATTATTAGCGTTTTAGTTATTTTCTTTATGACGGGAAGTATCTTTGCTGGGGGAGCTGTTCATGCGAAAGCAGAAGGGAAGCATGAATGGAATACGAATAAGTTTTTAAATATTGCACATCGCGGAGCAAGTGGACATGCACCTGAGCATACTTTTGCTTCTTATGATTTAGTGAAAAAAATGAAAGCGGATTATTTAGAGTTAGATATTCAATTAACAAAGGATGGCCAATTAATTGCAATGCATGATACAGCAGTTGATCGCACTACAAATGGAACAGGCGAAGTACGTGATAAAACGTTAAGCGAAATAAAGAGTTTAGATGCAGGAACGTGGTTTAATAAAGCGTATCCAGAAAAGGCTAAGCAAGAGTATGTTGGGCAAAAGGTTCCAACTCTTGAAGAAATCTTCCAAAAGTATGGAAGAAGTATGAAGTATTATATTGAAACAAAATCACCAGATGTGTATCCAGGAATGGAAGAGAAATTGTTGGCGTTGTTACAAAAATATAATTTAGTAGGTCAAAACATGTCTTCTAGCCGTGTTATGATTCAATCATTTAGTAAAGATAGTTTGAAAAAGATTCATAGTATGAATGAAAATATTCCGTTAGTTCAATTGCTTTGGTATTATCCAAATGAAAACAATGAAATTGTTGAATGGTCTGGCATTACACATGAGCCGAAAAGTGTAACGAATGATGATTTTCAAGAAATTAAAAAGTATGCAGCTGGTATTGGACCAAACTTACGTAATGATAACGGAGAACTAATTATTGATGAGTCATATATGAAAATGGCTAGGAAAAATGGACTTTTAATTCACCCTTATACAATTAATGAGAAACCAGATATGAGACTGTTAATCAAATGGGGTGCTACAGGAATGTTTACAAATTATCCGGATCGATTACATAGTGTATTGAAGGGAAAATAAGTGGAAAAGGGTATACCAGTGTTTTAGGTATACCCTTTTTAATCTAACTCCCCGATAAACGTAATCTCTTTTTCATAGCATTCATCTACATCATAAATAATTTCTTGAAAGTGAAGCGTTTTGAAGGAATGACAAACTGAAATTTCCCATGTCTCCCAAAAATCAATTTCATTTGAAAGAAGAATCCATTTTTGAAATTCACTATCTCTATTAAAGAAATTATGAAAGTAGTCCTCATTTTTAAATATAATGATTTGCGAATCCCACAAATTATTTATAGAAATTAAAACAACAACTCGATATGTATGTGTATCGCTCGGTTTCATATTTATTAAATGATTTGCTTGATTTAATAGGGTTTGAATACATAATCGCTTTACTTTTCTAGGTGTTTTACAAGAGTCAATAAAAGCTTGCGAAACTGGCAATAGCATATTCCAATATTCATCGTTATAGAAAGTAGAAGGGAACGTTTTTGTATGTTCCTCAATTCGCTTTATCATAGTGTTTGTTTTTCGTTTCATACCACGTATTTTCTTTTCACGCATTGTGAGTCATCTCCATAAATTTTTGTAATGCAGCAGAGTAAAACATATCTTTTCTAGTAATAAAAGTAGTAGGAACTTTTTTGAAGCTATTTGGTAAAGGGTTGAATGATATGTCATGTTGATGACCATTTAAAATAGACTTCATCATAATTGCTATGCCCATACCTGATTTTACACATGCGAGTATCGCTTCAATTGTTCCAAACTCTAATACACGCTTAGGTGAAATTCCTTCTTCTTGAAGCCAATCTTCTAATAAATTTCTATAATAGCACCCGTGACTAAATGCAAGTAAATTCATGTCTCCTATGTCTTTAAAGGAAGATAAAGGCTTTTTGCTAATGAGAACTAATTCTTCTTCACGAAATATATTTGTATGAAGTTCAGCATGCTGAGTAGAGCCAGCTATAAACGCTCCGTCCAGTTTTCGTTCTAATACAAGCCTAATCAATTGTTCCGTCGTATTTGATTCTAAAATCAATTCGACTTTTGGGTATTTCTCATAATAGGCCGTTAATATAGATGGAAGTCTTACAGCGGTTGTAGATTCTGTACATCCAATTTTTAAAGTGCCTCTTGGTTCGATCCCATTACTTTGAACTGCTTTAACAGATTGATCCATTAAGTAGATAATTTGTTTGGCGTATATTAATAAAATCTCACCGTTAGAAGTTAAAGTTACACCTTTTCCGTTTCGGTAAAATAAAGGCACACCTAATTCGTTTTCTAGTTGTTTCATACGCATTGTTACGCCAGACTGTACATAGTTTAAATTTTTAGCTGCGTGAGATATGTTTTTTTCTTTCGCAACTTCGTAAAATACAGTTAAATCTTTTATATCCAAGTATCATCCCTCCAGAAAAGATATCATTTTTTTTGATGGATTACATGATAAATCTTTATTTTATATGATATCAGAACTTTTATACAATGAAAGGGGATGGAGGGATTATTGTGTTAATGGAAGAAAGGGTGAATAGTACTTATAAGTGGGTTATGTTAATTTTTGCGACGGTTGCTCAAACAACAGCGACACTTATAACGTATGGTGTTGGAGCGTTTGCTTTATTTTGGAAAGAAGAATATGTACTTACGAATACGGAGATTGGATTGTTAGTAAGTGTTGTAAATATAGGACCGCTATTTTGTATGCTTTTTGTCGGGCGGCTACTTGATCAATACAATGAAAAGTTGTTAATTTCGATAAGTTCATTTTTACTAGGAGGTTCGTTTTTACTGACTAATATGGTCAATGGATTTAATGGGTTACTCTTTGTACTTTTATTAGTAGGAACGTTTTATAGTGTTTCGCAGCCAGGAGGAAGTAAGGTGATAATGAAGTGGTTCCCGAAAGAAAATCGTGGGTTAGCGATGGGGATTAGACAAGCAGGTATACCGATTAGTGGTACGTTAGTGGGAGTATTGATCCCGTTTCTTACAATGAAATATAACATGGCTTATGCGGTAAATAGTATTGCATGCATTTGTATAATTGGAGGGTTTTTATTTTTTATATTTTATAAGGAACCATATATTCAAGAGAAAGTTAAACAAGAACGTATTAAACTTTCTTTTTGGATGCAGTTAAAAGAAGTGATGTGTAAAAAAGAGTTGTATGCAATTTATATAACTGGCATTTGTATGATTTCATTGCAAATGGTGTTAGTTGCACACTTTATAAAATTTTTAGTATTGGAACAATCAATCACGCCAATTTTAGCTGGAAAAGTATTTTCCGTTATGTTCTTTTCTGGAATGGTTGGTAGGGTTATATTAGCAGCTACTAGTGATTTGTTTTATAAGGGAAATCGGCGCACCCCTTTATTTATAACTGTTTGTATTTCTATTCTCTTCATTCTAATATTAGTAATGAGCATACATACAATAACGAATGTATTGTATGGTGTAAGTGCATTGTTAGGGTTCTTTTCGATTGGATGGTTTAGTCTTTTTATAGCTGAAGTTGCAGAATCAGCAAGTGAAGAATCGGTAGGGATGACAGTGAGTTTTGCACTTACATTAAATCAAATTGCCATTATTGTTGCACCTGCTTTATTTGGTTATATTGTAGATAAGAAGGGATATACGTATGCGTGGTTATGCATAGTGGTATTACTAACTATTTCAGCGGTTAGCTTATATAGGAATTATAGAAAATAAAAGAATGTTAGCAATGTAAATTTTTTATGAAGAAAGTCTAAAGAAATGTTGAATGAGCGACATTTCTTTTTTTATTTGTTGTATAATCAAAATGTAAATGAGATTCGTTTTCAATTTCGTTCATTACCTATTTTGAAATTACCTGTAATTTTAGCCATAATTAGCTGTTTTTCTTTATCGTTATTTGCGTGATTTATTTTATTTAAAAATTTTTCAGCATCATTTCCTTTTAATATTATAATTTATTTTCCGTAATATTCAATTAATAACATGTTGTTTTTTGTTATCCGATAATGAAACATCTTATCATCTAAACGATTGCGTTTATCGGTGTTTTTCATATAACATCTCCATTCTTTTTAGTATGTAACAAATGTTACAAAAGAATTTGAAATTATAGTGTAATGCATCCGATTGTATGTTGGAAATTTTGCAAGAAAGAAATACAATAGAGAGTAGTCAAAATTGAAAATGAGAAAAAGGAATCTAGTTTTAACAGAGTGAATATTAAATAATATTATAATATACTTGATAATTAAAAGATATAAAATAGAATGGATACACGTTAAGTGAAACTAGATAAAAGAGGGTTCCTAGTATGTTAAAGAAATGGTTAATCATTTTCTTTATTTTTGCTGTTTTTTGTGGAAGTGTTGTTACACTGATACATGCAAATAAAGGAAAAAAATATGATGCAAAGGCATTTTCTAATGTAAATAGTAAGCAAAAAGATGTTAAGCAGGAAGTTGATGCGAATGAAAAAAAGCGTTATGAAATTGCAGCTGGAAAACTAGACCAGTACTTAAAAGATAAAGGATTTAATGGGAGTGTTCTTGTAGCAAGTAAAGATCATGTCATTTTACGAAAAGGCTACGGTTATGCGAATGTGAAAGATCAAGTATTAACAACTCCAAGAACGAAATATCGCATTGGGTCTATTACGAAAACAGTTGTTGCAATATCTATTATGCAACTAAAAGAAAAAGGGAAGTTGAACATTGAAGACAATGTAAATAAATATATCCCATCGTTTCCGGCAGATAAAAACATTACGTTACGAAATTTGTTAACACATACGTCTGGATTACCAGAACAGGGACAAGGTAGTGTTGACGCAGCATCACGGTTAAAATTAGTAACGTGGATTGGGGCACAAACGTTACAATTTCCAGCAGGGACAGGATGGAAATATACAGATTATAATTATATGGTGCTTGCATATATTGTAGAAAAAATATCGAATAAACCACTTGCTAAATATGTGAAAGAAAATATTTTGACTCCTGTTGAAATGCATGAATCTGGAATGGGCGCAACACTTCCAGAAGATATTTTCTTAGCAGAAGGGTATACAAAAAAAGATAATAAGTTAATAGCCACACCTCGCTTAAAAATGAACTGGCTGTATGGTTGTGGTGAAATGTATACGACTGTTGAAGATATGAAAAAGTTAGATGAAGCTATTATGGATGGTAAACTACTTTCTAAACAAAGTGTATCAGATATGTTTTCTGCATCACCTGCAAGAAAATATGGATTTAGTTTCTATATTTACCCAGACTATTATCATAACCACGGTGTATTAGCTGGCTGGAACACTTTTAATAATTTTAACTGGGATAAACGAACGTTTGTCATATTATTTTCTAACGTCCAAAATGGTATGAATGATGCATTTAATCAAGAATTTAGGAAAATGGCGAATGATTTAATAGAAGGAAAATAATTATAAAAAATCGGTATTGATATGTAATTATCAATACCGATTTTTTTATTTTGTAAAGTTTTACTTACTGCCCACAAATAGCGGGATAAATAGGTAAGAAAGGTGATTGGCATTTGAATAAATCAAAATAGGTAGTTAAATGCTAAGTAATGCAAAGAATAATTGGTAATTTTTACATTGATAAAAAAGCTTGAGCTTCACACTATGTGAAGCTTTACATTATTGGAGACAAGAACAGGAGGTTGAAAAAATGAAAAAAGCAATAAAGTTTTGTTTAATAGCTACATTATCTACAACGATTATTAGTGGATGCTCTTTTGAGGGTAACAATGAAAATGTTAAAGGGAAAGAAGGAGAAAAAGTAGAGGTACAGAAAAATGCTGGGAAATATACGATGCCAGATGAAAAAGATAAACATGAAGGTACATGGCTGCAATGGCCACATGAATACACATATGGTGAAGAGTATAAGCAGGAAGTTGAACCTATTTGGGTTAAGATGGCAAGTGCTTTAACTGAGGGAGAGAAAGTCCACATTGTTGCATATGACCAGGAAGACAAGAAGAGAATCAATAAGCTTTTAACAGATGAAGGGTTAAATATGGAGAAGGTTGATTTCTTTATCGCGCCTACTGATGATGTATGGGCAAGAGATAGTGGACCAATTTTTGTTTATGACAATAATAAAAATTTAAAAATATTAGACCCGGCATTTAATGGATGGGGAAAGAAAACGCCTTACAAAAATGATGCTCGAATACGAGAGAATGTCAGTAAACAATCAGGAATTGAAAGAATTGATTGGGGGAAATTTGTACTTGAAGGTGGCGCAATTGAATTAGATAGCAATGGGACTGCGTTATTAACTAGAAGTGCAGTAACGAATAAAAATAGAAATCCTAATTTATCAGAAAAGGAAATTGAAAAATATATAAGTGACCTTGGGGTGTCAAACTTTATTTGGTTAGACGGAGTACCTAATTTAGATATTACGGACTTTCATATTGATGGATTTGCTAAATTCCATAATAAATCTACCATTGTAACGATGAAAGAAGATGACCTAGCTGAATGGGGTTTATCTAATAAAGATATGGATACATTGTTAGATGCCAAAAATGCTTCAGGACAGAAATATAAGTATGAATACTTGCCGCTTAGTAAAGAAAAGGTTGCTTTAGAAAATGGAAAAACTCTCAATTATAAGGGATCGTATATCAATTATTATATTGGGAATACAGTTGTATTAGTGCCTCATTATAATGATCCGAATGATAAAATCGCAAACGATACGATTCAGAAGTTATACCCAGATCGTAAAGTAGTCGGTATTGATGTGAGAGAGCTGTATAAAAACGGCGGTATGATTCATTGTGTGACGCAACAACAACCCGTTAGTTTGAATTAGTAAGTGGAAATAGAATTATCGGCAGGGATATCCCATAGTCGAAATTTTGGCTAGGTGACATCTTTTTTTATCTGTATAAAAGGGAGTATTGGCGTTGAAAGAAATTATCTTAATTAGCTTCATAATGATTGGATTTATGATTCTAGTATTTAATTGTATACTTTCATAATTTAAAAGATAAAAATGGGAAGGGAATTTTGTAGTAGGACCCATTACAATCATCAAAAATTTATATGTTGAATTCTTGTTAAGAGTCCATTTCTGGCTCAATGACGGCTTTATAATATTTCTCCATGCTATAATCCATTCATGAAATTTACATGTTGCATGAGTTGTAATGAAAAAAGGCATGAATTGAGAAATAGTTATGTAACTACGATATAAAAAGTGAGGTAAATAATATGGAACAAAAACATAATGGCATTATTTTTACTGCAATACCAGACGAATCGAATGAATATTATCAACCATTTTATGAAGACTTGATTTACTTTAATGAATGTTTAAATGAAAAGAAATCAATTGCGGATCAACTTATATCTTTATCTGTTGAAGAACAAGACTTTCATACGAGCTGTTTTGAGTATGATGATATTTGGCTAAGAGATGTTGCACCGGTTGTCACAAATCATCTAGTTAAATTTAAATATCGACCAAATTATTTGCCAGATGATCAAGGGCGATATTTAGATCAACAATTTAATAAATGGTTGAAAAAGAATGACTTTGAATATGTAAAATCCCCATTAATATTAGATGGTGGTAATCTTATTTGGAATAAAAAAGATACTGTAATATTAACAGAACGCATATTTGATGATAACGATGATTGGACAGAAGAGGAAATTATTGAGCAGTTAGAATGGGATTTAGATGTGAGCCGAGTTATTATTATTCCTGCTGAAGAAGGGGATGTACTAGCACACGCAGACGGAATGGTTAAATTTATTGATGAACATACAATGTTTATAAGTGATTTTTTAGGGGATCATGAATTTACATATAGTGTTCAAGAGATTATTAAAGAACAAATGCCAGAAGCTGAATTTATAGTTGTTCCTTCATCATATACAGAGAAAGGACAATATGATCAAGAGATAGCATCGGCAAAAGGGTTGTATATAAATATGTTAGAATCATGTGATGCTCTTTATGTTCCTAAGTTTGGACTAGCTAAAGATGAGGAAGTTTTACGATATATTCAACAGTATACGGAGAAACAAGTTATTCAAATTCATGTAGGAGAAATATCAACAATGGGGGGCGCGATGAATTGTTTAACGTGGTATTGTCCAAGTCATTTGTTACCTTCGAAAATGAGAAGATTGAAAAATCAGAATGGAAATTTTTCAATGAAGAAGATTTTTGATTGGTTTTAATAAATAAGTAATGAAAAGAAAATATATTCAAGGAGTATTGATATGTATACCATCGCTGAGTTTTCTCGGATTTGTAAAATGAGTACGCGGATGTTAAGACATTATGACAAAGAGGAGATATTAAAACCGGCATATGTGAATCCGGTTAATGGGTATAGGTATTATGAACAAGAGCAACTGGAAGTAGCGCTGAAAATAAAAAAGCTAAGGGAGTATAAATTTCCTCTTCCAAAAATTAAAATTGTTTTGCAGTCATCGGATCAAGATTCGTTTGTTCAACATATACAATCACAAATTATCGAGTTGTCTCAGGAAGTGAAGCAAAATTTACAGGTTATTTCAGAAATGAATGAAATGGTAATGGTGAATAGTAGTCTAAATATTGCTCGCCATAGAAGTTACGATATATTAATGGGAATGAGGAACGAAGTAACGTTAATTACTCAAAGAGTAAAAATAGATATAGATGATATGGATGATTATTTTTATGACTTATATGAAGAGGTACAAAAAAATAACTTTCAAATAGTTGGTTCTCCATCTGCAGTCTTTTATGATGAAGAATATATTCCAAGTAACAGTGATATTGAGTTAAGAATTCCGGTTATGCAGGGGAATGATGAAGACGTAGCACAAGAGTATGAAATGAAACAACTAAGTCCACATCATATCGTTACTACTATGCATTATGGAAGTTACGACTATATAGGTTACGCTTATATAGCGTTAGAAGAATGGATTGAAAGAAATGGGTATGTAATAATTAATTCGCCATATGAGGTTTATATAAAGGGACCTGAATGTGATTGTTTAGCAGAAGAGTATGTGACACAAATTTGTTTTCTAGTTACGAAAATAGAATGAGAATAAGGATTGACATTAACATTATGTCAATCCTTATTCTATGTATGAAAGCAATTTATCATAATAAAAAGGAGAAGTAAAGAATCACCTTATAAAGTTGCTACAAGTAAATGAAGATATTCCTGTTGACCTTAACACGATGTCAAAGTATAGACTGTACGTACATTCATATAAAGGGTGAACACGTATGAGAAATATAGAGAATAGTTTGTTTTATATGCCTGCGGAATGGGAGAAACATGAAGGTACATGGCTCCAATGGCCACATGATAAAGCACATAGAGGTGAAGGCTACAGAGCTAAGTTAGATGATATTTGGATATCGATGGCAAAGGAGCTTCACTATGGAGAAAATGTCCATATTGTTGTATGTGATGAAGAAGAGAAAATACATGTCCAATCGAAGTTAATTGAAGCTAATGTAAATATGGATAAAATTGATTTCTTAATTCAAGAAACTGATGATATTTGGATACGAGATAACGGACCAATCTTTGTAACGGATAAGGAAGGGAATCGCTGCCTAACGCACTGGATATTTAATGGTTGGGGAAATAAATATCCGTACGAAAAAGACGCTAATATTCCGAATAAAATAAGTGAAATGTATCGTATTCCAAAAGTTGAATCTAGTGTCTGTCTAGAGGGTGGGGGAATTGAGATAAACGGAAACGGGACCTTAATGGCGGCGAAAACGTCTATTATAAATGAAAATCGAAATCCCACACTAAGTCAGAAAGAAATTGAAATGGAGTTAACGAAATATTTAGGAGTAACAAATTTTATATGGATAACTGGTATACGCGGAGAAGATAATTATGATGAAGATACGGATTATCATATTGATGGCGCGGCACGGTTTGTAAATGAAAATACGATACTGTATGAATATGATCCTTTCGATGAAGGAGAGCCATACCTTTTGGAGGCGTACGAAAAGCATTATCAAGAATTACGGCAAGCGAAAAATATAGATGGAAAGCCATTTCAGCTCATTCCAGTACCAGTAACAAGAAAAATGGTAAAAGAAGCAGATTGTAAAGGATCGTACTTAAATTTTTACATTGGTAATGAAGTTGTATTGGTACCTATATACGGTGATGAACATGATAAATTAGGGCTTCAAATCATTGAAGGTCAATTTCCAGGGAGAAGAATTGTTGGTATATATGTTAACGAATTGTATGCATACGGTGGTATGATTCATTGTGTGACGCAGCAGCATATAGAATAGAGTAATTCAAATAAAAAGCATGCAGAGCATATACTCTGCATGCTTTTTATAATGTTGAAAACTCCTCAACAAGTTGAGTGAATTGTTTCAATGCACTTTCAATCGGTTCTGGCGTTGTTAAATCGACGCCAGCTTTTTTCAATAAGTTTAATGGGTAGTCTGAACTTCCGCCTTTCAGGAATTCAATATAATTTTTCTGGGCATTCGGATCACCGCTTAATAGTTTATCAGCGATTTGAATGGCAGATGCGAATCCAGTTGCATATTTGTATACGTAAAACGGGCGATAGAAATGAGGGATTCTAGCCCATCCGTATTTTACTTCTTCATCAAATACAAGTGAATCACCGTTATATTCTTTAAATAGCTTTTCATAAATTTCACTGAAGACTTGTGCATGTAATGGTTTACCTTGTTCAGCCATTTTATGTGTGATTTTTTCAAATTCTGCAAACATAATTTGTGTAAAGAAAGTACCTTTAAATTTCTCAATAAAATGGTTAACTAAATGGTTACGCACGTTCGTATCTTTTGCTTCTTTTAATAAATAGTGAATTAATAACACTTCATTTACTGTAGAAGCGACTTCTGCGACAAAGATAGAATAATGTGCAGAAATTCTTGGTTGGTATCCATGTGAATAGTGCGTATGCATACCGTGACCGCATTCATGAGTAAGAGTGAACAGGCTGTTTAAATCATCGTGATGATTTAAAAGAATGAAAGGATGAACGCCGTATACACCGAAGTTATAAGCACCAGAACGTTTCCCTGGTGTTTCTCTTACGTCTATATATCTTTTATCTTTAAAACTTTTTAATGTCTCAATATATTCTTCTCCTAAAGGAGCTAGTGATGCAATCATAATGTCAAATGCTTCACTATATGGGATGTCTTGTTTTACACCTTCTACTAAATCGACGCCTAAGTCGTATTGTCTTAGTTCATCTACGTTTAATTTTTCTTTTCGAATTTCATTGTATGTATGTAATGTTTGAATGTTTTTTTTCGTTGTATCAATTAGGTTTTCATATACTTCTTTCGGAACCATATCGCCAAATAATGATTTCTCTAGCGCTGATGGATAGTTTCTTAATTTCGAAACAGTAACATTATTTTTAATAGCAGCGGATAAAGTAGATGCGATGGAATTCTTTAACTGAACATATGGTTTGTAATATGCTTTATAAGCTTCTTTACGCTTTTCACGATTCGTATCTTCTATTAACTTTGCATACATTCCGCGTGTTAAGTTCACTTTTTCTCCATCGTCAGTCGTCACTTCACCAAATAATATATCTGCATTATTTAACATACCAAATGTGTGCTGTGGAGAAGAAAGAGCTTCACCCATTTGTGATAAAATTTCTTCTTGGTCCTTATTTAATACGTGTTTTTTATAACGGTATAATTCAAATAAGTCTTCTTTATAATATTGTAAGCCTTCTGTTTCTTCTATGTAAGAATGTAATGTGTTTTCGTCTATGCTAAGTAAGAAGGGGGAAAAGAAAGATTTCGCTGCACTTACTTTCACGTGTAATTGTGATACTTTATCGACAAGAGATTGCGCGTCAGTATCGCGTGTATCAAGGTCAGATTGTAATCGTGCATAAGCGAACATTAAAGATAGTATGCTAGAAACTTCTTCACTCTTCGTTAAATAAGCTAATAAACTATTGCCATCGTGAATATTTCCATTAAACTCGTGTAATTCCTTCGTTAATACTTCAATTTTATGAAAATCACTTTCCCAATCTTCAATTGTATGGTAAATGTCTGTTAAATCCCATTTTTCTATATCAGCTACTTGTAATCGATCTTTAAGTTCTGTCATAATCATTTCCTTTCTAAACATGTAGTTATATTTCTATATAACTATGAAATACAACAAATTGCAAAAAATCCCTGCTGAAAATTGAAAAGCCCTGCTAAAATAACAAGGCTTACTTACTTACTTACTTACTTACTTACTTACTTACTTACTTACTTACTTACTTATAGTGTAATTCCGAATTTTGAATGTAAAAGGTTTGTATATTGCATGTCTGTAACGGTTTCTTTCGCTTTTTTACCATTTTTTGCTACTGTAAGGCTATCTTTCGTTAAAGAGGCATGCCCATCTTCAGTTAGTTTTACAATAAGAGGTACTTTATTAAAGGGTGATCCTTCATGTTCAATGATAATTTTTTGTGCTGTATTTGCTTTTTCTTCATCCACTTCTTCTATATAAAATGCATAGCCTAACGTCCAATCATCAGCAGAAGATTGATCCAAGAACTCATTGTTTTTCCGCATCTCTAAAATGTAGTTTCCCTTTTCGGTCATTTCTTTACGAATACGATAATCTCCTGTAATAGAGTGAATGACTTCACCTGAGAAAGGGACAGGGGCAAGAGGTAAGTATGATCCGAATCCTACTTCAATTAAATAAAGTTCATTATGATGTGTTAAAACGGTTGCGATATGGCCAGAATCAACAGCCCACATGGAGTTTGCAGCGTTATAAACTGTTCCTGAAACGAGATGAACATCGAATCCAGAATCTTTCAGGAAGTAATACATAGTAGGGTTGAGTTCATAACAAAGACCGCCACGGTTATTTACTAAAATTTTCTCTTTCAAATTTTCTTTTGATATTTCTTTAAAATTCTTTTCGAGAATATTTAAGTTTTCAAAAGGAACAGTTTGTGCCATTGCGTACATAATGTTAGATAAATCTTCAAATGAAACTGTGTCTTTTTCTTCTATATGTAATCGTGCGAAAAATTGTTTTTGAAAGTCTGTCATCGAAATCCCTCCGTTAAGCTTTTATAGGTAAATTGTAAACAATCTTGAATAGGATGTGAAATTAAAACTACGTTGAATATTTGAAATTAGATTAAAAATAATATGAGAGAGTGAGAGATTGCTACTTTACTAACGGTGGGACGAATATTATAATAATTCTGATAAACTATGCAAACGCTTTCTTGGAAGGGGATGGTGTACAGATGTTTAAAAGAATAACAATAGTCGGATTGTCAGTTGTTATGTTTTTACCTAGTATATATGAGGGGAGTAAAGCATATGCAGACACAGTTAACAATGGAACGTTAATGCAGTATTTTGAGTGGTATGCTCCGAATGATGGGAATCATTGGAATCGTTTGCGTACTGATGCTGAAAATTTAGCGGAAAAAGGAATTACATCTGTTTGGATACCACCTGCATATAAAGGAACTACGCAAAATGACGTAGGATATGGAGCATATGATTTATATGATCTGGGGGAATTCAATCAAAAGGGAACAGTGCGGACGAAATATGGGACGAAAGCACAATTGAAATCTGCAATTGACGCTTTACATAAGAAAAACATCGATGTATACGGTGATGTAGTTATGAATCATAAAGGTGGGGCTGATTATACAGAAACTGTCACAGCAGTTGAGGTAGACCCGAGCAATCGGAATATTGAAGTATCAGGTGATTATGAAATTAGTGCGTGGACGGGATTTAACTTTCCAAGGCGTGGAGATTCTTATTCTAATTTCAAATGGAAATGGTATCATTTTGACGGAACGGATTGGGATGAAGGAAGGAAATTAAACCGAATTTATAAATTTAGGGGCATAGGTAAAGCATGGGACTGGGAAGTGTCTAGCGAG
The DNA here is from genome assembly GCF_900108285.1 of Bacillus sp. ok061. Classification (NCBI taxonomy): domain Bacteria; kingdom Bacillati; phylum Bacillota; class Bacilli; order Caryophanales; family Bacillaceae; genus Bacillus; species Bacillus sp. ok061. Next base: position 200,138 of record NZ_FNUW01000002.1, read on the forward strand.
AATGGGAATTATGATTATTTGATGTATGCGGATCTTGATTTTGATCATCCAGATGTTGCGAATGAAATGAAAAAATGGGGAACGTGGTATGCGAATGAATTAAATTTAGATGGTTTTCGTTTAGATGCTGTTAAACATATTGATCATGAATATTTGCGCGATTGGGTAAATCACGTTAGACAGCAAACAGGGAAAGAAATGTTTACAGTAGCTGAATATTGGCAAAATGATATCCAGACTTTAAATAATTATTTAGCGAAGGTTAATTATAATCAATCTGTGTTCGATGCACCACTTCATTATAATTTTCATTATGCTTCAACAGGAAATGGAAATTATGATATGAGAAATATTTTAAAAGGAACGGTAGTTGCGAATCATCCTACACTTGCGGTTACTCTAGTTGAAAATCATGATTCACAGCCTGGTCAGTCATTGGAATCTGTAGTGAGCCCTTGGTTCAAGCCGCTGGCATATGCATTTATTTTAACGCGTGCAGAGGGGTATCCTTCTGTTTTCTATGGTGATTACTATGGTACAAAAGGAAATAGTAACTATGAAATTCCAGCGTTAAAGGACAAAATTGATCCGATTTTGACGGCACGAAAAAACTTTGCATATGGTACGCAGCGTGATTATTTTGATCATCCAGATGTGATTGGCTGGACAAGAGAAGGTGATAGTGTACATGCTAATTCTGGTTTAGCGACGTTAATCTCTGATGGACCAGGAGGGACAAAGTGGATGGATGTTGGAAAGAATAACGCAGGGGAAGTATGGCACGATATTACGGGTAATCAAACAAATACTGTAACAATTAATAAGGATGGGTGGGGGCAGTTCCAAGTAAGTGGAGGATCAGTTTCTATATATGTTCAGCAGTAATTTGGTGATGAAAAAGAAGAGGTAGACTGAAATATAAGTCTTCCTCTCCTTTTATATTGCGCATATTAATTTTTTCTGAATCTTTATTGTAATAAAAGAGCTAGTCGACCTTTATTACAACAAGAGAGGCATTGGAATATATAATGTCACCCGTGGCTTCTCTTATTCGTACTCGAAGAACATCCCCTTGATTTAAAGATAGTAAATCAGTTCTGGCGGATGTAGCTCTTACCCCAGAACCACCACCAACTCGCGTTTCAATTGCGAATTGAATGGAATCGTTTATTGTAAGATTTAATATACTAGACGATACAGCTTCTATAATTTTTCCTCAGCAAATATAGGTCTAGTTTAAGTGATATTGAAGCGTATAGTTACGTACTACTTAAGTATGACACCTTTACTTCTCACGTAACATATAGTATGATGATTTCAATAAATTAGATTTCAATGACTATAATATAAATTAATGAGAGGTGCTTTTTGTGAGTGCGGTAGGTACTAAATAGGAAAAATTTAATGAAATAAGTCAGATAAGAACAGGGGATTTTTATGTATACCATACCCCTAACTTTGTCATGGATTTATTTCGATACCTATGAAGATACCTACAATACTTTATAAAGCGTGTAATAAGGGACTGCCATCTATTTTTTATGGCTTATTTCCTCATATGTTATTACACATGCCTTATAAATGTAAAAGCTGCGGTATCCCCGCAGCTTTTTTGTATATATTTTTAATGTATAAAAATGGTAATTGAATAATGTAGAACTCATTGGAATCTAATGGGTAGGTATCTTCATTTATGATAAAAATCAATCATAGTGAGGAGAAACAAAATGAATACGATGACTTTTGAAAAGTTACAATATAATGAATTAAAGGATATAGTGAAATCTTATTGTGTAAGTGGATTAGGTAAGGAATTATTAAACAAATTAGAGCCGAGTACGAGTCTAAAAGTAGTGAGAAATCGCTTGAATGAAACGACAGAAGCACGAGCTATATTAGATGCAGAAGGGCATGTTCCTTTCTTCGGTATTTCTAATATTGCTAGTACAATTCAAAAATTAGAAAAAGGGATGATTTTAGATCCAGAAGAATTAGTAAGTGTTTCAGACTTTTTACGTGGATGTAGAAAGATTAAAAAGTTTATGTTAGATAAAGAATTTTTTGCACCAGTATTAGCTTCTTATGCAAATTCAATGACTGAATTTAAAAGTATTGAAGAGGAAATTAACTTTTCAATTAAAGGAAATGGTATTGATGTAGCTGCAAGTAAAGAGCTAAAACGAATTCGAAATAATATCGATTCTGTAGATGGGAAAATAAAAGAACGTTTAACGAAGTTTTTAAATAGTAGTGCAAATAAGAAATTTATTCAGGAATTCTTTATTAGTAAAAAGGATGACCGTTATACGATTCCAATTAAATCTTCCTATAAAAACCAAGTTGCTGGAAGTATTATTGAAGCCTCGGCAAAAGGCTCTACTGTATTTATAGAACCGCATACGGTTACGAAATTGAATGCAGAATTAGCAGGTTTGAAAGCAGAAGAAGCTGTTGAAGAGTATCAGATTTTAGCGACTTTATCAGGAATGGTGTTAGAAAACATTTATAGTATAAAGATTAACATGGAGCTAATTAGTCAGTATGATATGGTATTTGCGAAGGCGAAGTTTAGTAAATCGATTGATGGAATAGAGCCGAAGTTAAACGATCATGGCTACATTCATTTAGTGAATTGTAAGCATCCGCTTTTAACAGGGCAAGTTGTACCGTTACATTTTAAAATTGGTCAAGAGTATCGTAGTTTAATTATTACAGGGCCGAATGCGGGCGGAAAGACAATTGTGTTAAAAACGATTGGATTGTTAACATTAGCTACAATGTCAGGCCTTCATATTGCAGGAGATAGAGGTACAGAAATCGCTATTTTCGAAAATGTATTCGTAGATATTGGTGATAATCAAAGTATTGAAAATGCATTAAGTACATTTTCGTCTCATATGAAAAACCTTTCTGAAATTATGAGAATGTCAAATAATAATACGTTACTATTATTTGATGAAATAGGGAGCGGTACAGAACCGAATGAAGGTGCAGCACTTGCAATATCTATTTTAGAAGAGTTGTACCTTGCGGGATGTATTACCGTTGCGAGTACGCATTACGGAGAAATTAAACGATTCTCAGAAATGCACGATGACTTTATGAATGCAGCGATGCAATTTAATAGTGAAACGTTAGAGCCGCTTTATAAATTAGTTATCGGAAAATCAGGAGAAAGTAATGCACTTTGGATTGCGAATAAAATGAGCGTAAAAGAACATGTACTGAAAAGGGCGAAAGAGTACATGGGAAATAAAGAGTACGCTTTAGAAAAAGTGAATGAAAGTAAAATTAGAAAACCGAAATTCGTACAAGAAAAAAGAGAATATCATTATGAGTACAAAATCGGCGATCGTGTGAATTTATTGGATTATGATGATTTTGGTATCATCTATAAGGAAAAAGATAATTTTTATAACGTTGTTGTATATTACAACGGTGAATTCGTTGAAGTGAATGTAAAACGTATTACTTTAGAGGTAGCAGCGAAGGAGTTATATCCAGAAGGATACGATTTAAATACACTATTTGTTGATTATAAAGAAAGAAAAATGCAACACGATATTGAGCGCGGATCGAAAAAAGCACTTCGTAAAATTCAAAAAGAAATAAGAAAGAATAGAGGATAAGTTAAAATGGTAACGATTAGACAAGAACAAAAAAACGATTATAGAAAAACAGAAGAAGTCGTAAAAGAAGCATTTTTAAAGGAAGAATTTAGTGATGAAACAGAACATGAACTTGTAAAACGTATTAGAGAATGTGATGCGTTTGTTCCGGAGTTATCAATTGTTGCGGTAGATGAAGATATAGTTGGTCACGTTATGTTATCGAAAATTACAATAGAACAAGGTGGAACTTCTGTGGAGTCATTGGCACTTGCGCCAGTTTCAGTTGCTAGGGGCCATCAGAAGAAAGGAATTGGTGGAAAACTAATCACGGCTGCTTTAGAAAAAGCGAAAGAACTTGGATACGGATCAGTTGTAGTGTTAGGACATCCAGAGTACTATCCGAAATTTGGTTTTAAGAAAGCGAGTAAGTGGAATATAAAAGCACCATTTGAAGTGCCTGAAGAGGTGTTTATGGTGATGGAATTAAGGGAGAATGCTCTTGAAGGTGTAGAAGGAGTTGTTCAGTATTCGAGTGCATTTGCTGAGTAGGAGTATCGGTTAAGGAATAATCATAAAAGATGCTATCTTTTTGTAGAGATATACAGAAAGATAGCTTTTTTTATTAAGCAAATTCACTTACGTATATTTTGCTCAATGAATAATTAAGATGGTAAAATTGATATAGAAATGTAAAAGGAGAGAAAAGGATGAAGAATAGAGAAACAGATAGCAATGAGAATGTAGTTACGTTATATGTTACAAGACACGGAAAAACAATATTAAATACGAATCATCGCGCGCAAGGCTGGGCAGACTCTCCGTTAGTGGAAAAAGGTGTTGAAGTTGCCTCTAATTTAGGAACAGGATTAAAAGATGTTCATTTTACGAATGCGTATAGTAGTGATAGCGGCCGAGCGATTGAAACTGCTAATTTAGTATTAAAATATAGTGAGCAATCAAAGTTAAAACTTGAGAAAAGAAAAAAATTACGAGAATTAAATTTTGGTATTTTTGAAGGTGAAAAACTTGAAAATATGTGGGATGTGGTTGGAAAAGCTGCGGGCGTTGCATCGCCAGAAGAACTTATGAAGTTTTCTATTCAAGAAGTGATTAATCTTATTAGAGCAGCAGACCCTACGAAACAGGCGGAAGATTGGGAATTATTTTCTACTCGTATAAAAGCAGAGATTGATAAGATTAGTGAAGAAGCTGCTGCAAATGGTGGCGGTAATGTTTTAGTTGTCGTTCATGGGCTCTTGATTACTACCTTAATCGAAATGTTAGACAGTAGCAAAACAAAACTTGGAGTAGAAAATGCTAGTGTGACGAAGATTGTATATCAAGATGGAACATACACAGTCGAGTCTGTTGGAGATATGAGTTACGTTGCAAAAGGGAAAGAAAGTGTGGAAATATAAAAATAAGAAAAGGAAGGTAGAGAAATCTAGCTTCCTTTTCATTTTGTGAATTACGGGATTAATAAAATCTTCCCTGTGCTTTTTCTGCTCTCTAATAATTTATGTGCAAGAGCACCATCTTGTAAGGCGAATGTAGTAGGATTCGCAATGTTTAATTTTCCAGTAGCGATCCAATCAAATAATTGAGTAGAGCGCTGCTTACGTTCTTCAAAAGTAGTAAGCACATTCCAAAGGTCTCCGCCAGTTAAAGTTTTCGAAGTATCCATAAGCATACGCGGATCAACGGGCGCAGGATTACCACCAGCCATTCCGTAAAATACGACAGTACCACCAGTTTTAGTTGCGCTAAAACTTGCCTCTAATGTAGAACCTACTGATTCATATACAACATTTACTCCATCACCGTTTGTTGTTTCAAGTACTTTCGCAGGCCATGCTTCAGTATATAAAAATACGTGATCAGCACCAGCTAACGTGGCTATCTGTGCTTTTTCTTTTGATGACGTTAGGCCGATTACTTTTCCGCCTAGTAGTTTAATGATTTGAATAAGAAGTTGCCCAACACCACCAGCTGCGGCATGTACTAAAGCTATATCACCTTGTTTTATTTCATAGCTATCTTTCGTTAAATAATGTGCTGTTAATCCTTGTAATAAGACAGAAGCGGCTGTTTCAAAAGAAATAAAATTTGGAAGTGTAATTGCTTTTTCAGATGGAACGGCAACTAATTCTGCATTTGAGAATGGAACGTCAGCAAATGCAATACGGTCTCCGGGATTGATAGTAGTAACGTTAGCTCCTACTTTTTCAACAATACCAGCACCTTCATAACCTAATATATAAGGAGGGTTACCAGCGAGATGATATTCACCGCGGCGTCTATAAATGTCGGCGAAATTTAAACCGATTGCTTTCGTGCGGACAAGAATTTCATTTGGATTTATGATTGGATTATTGAGTTCTTTATATTGTAGTACATCCGGATTTCCGAACTGTTCGAAACAAAGTGCTTTCATATGGAATACCTCCATTTTATTGTTTGTCGATGCTCTTTATCATACAATACAAATATCGATAGACAAAGAAGATTATTTCGATGAAATCAATCGGAAATATCGATTGAAAAGAGGGACGATAAATGGAGATAAAACAATTAATTACATTTAAAATAGCCGCGGACATTTTGAATTTTACGCAAACTGCGAAGAAATTAAACTTTGCTCAATCGAGCGTAACAGCACAAATTAAAACGTTAGAAGCTGAGCTAGGTACGCCGTTATTTGAAAGATTAGGAAAACGCCTTTTCTTAACTGAAGCGGGCAGAAAGTTTCAATTATATGCCGACAAGATGATTGCACTCAGTAACGAAGCGAAAATGGCTGTGAAAGATGATGAAGAAATAGCAGGTACGTTAATAATCGGTGCGCAAGAAAGCCAATGTACATATAGACTTCCTTCTATATTAAAGAGGTTTAAAGCACAATTTCCTCAAATAAAGCTTATATTTAAACCAGCGCATTCCAATAAAGATGCGAAGGAACAATTGATGGAGGGAAAAGTCGATCTTGCCTTTATTTTGGACGAATGTAAAACAGAAGATGTTTTACATGTGGAGCCCCTTATGAAAGAAGAATTAAAAGTAGTAGCTGCTCCAGGGCATCATTTACTCGAGCAAACTTCTGTTTCTACAAAAGATTTAGAAAGTGAGACGCTGTTGCTAACAGAGCTAGGGTGCTCGTACCGAACTTTATTTGAAGAGCTATTTCGTACAGAAGATGTGTATCCAGCAAATAAAATTGAGTTTGTTAGTGTAGAGGCAATTAAACAATGTGTTATTGCAGATTTAGGTATAGCCGTGTTGCCAGCAATAGTAGTAGAAAAAGATATACGAGAGGGAACGATAAAAGAGTTACATCTAGAAAATACTATCAATCCAATTTTTACGCAAATTGCTTGGCATAAAGATAAGTGGATGACAGCACCGTTACAGCAATTTATTGATGTGACGAGGGAGTTTTTTATAACAGATTAAGTGGAGAAATATTTATTTATATAAAAGAAAAAATGGCACTTTTGTATAAAGAACCGATGCTTGCATGTAACAAGTATCGGTTCTTTTATATTTTAAATAAAGAATGATATAAAATGTGTATTTCTCAACTTTTTTTCTTACAAGGATAAGTAAAATTCTTCGTATATTCCAATAATCATAAGGAAATTTACAACGTTTATTCATTTCTGTAAGATGCCTCTAGGAAGTATGAAAGGAGGGGCGTACATAGGGGGGATTGTCTTTATTAAACGTACTTATTTTGAGGGAGGAGATTGAAAATGTTTAAAAAGTTAATGAAAGTATGTGTATTAAGCGTGGCCAGTGTAGGGGTATTATTTAGTTTCCAAGGAAGTACATTTGCGGCTACTGATTTAAGTAGTTATTATGACGGGAAAAATCCGGCTACAACAAAAGTATACGGGGGAAGTACGACGTGTGATGCAGATGGATTTAATGCCAAATCTACAGCGGTGTATGAGGGTAGTAAAAAAGTAGGGACAGTGTATTTACGTTACAGTAATAAATGTCACGCAGCATGGTCTAAGCTTGTTTTAGATCAACCAGCACCTTCCGTTTCTGGAGGGATATATGCTTACGCTGTTATTAATAAATATAAAAACGGTGTATTTCAAAAATCAGTAGACTCTAATAGTGGTAATGGAGCAATTAAAACAGGGCAAACGAGTACGTATACAGGAATGGTATTTGATTTAACTGCTGATTTCGGATATACAGCTGATGCTGAAGCGGTTACGTTTAATAACGGTTATGGAAAAACAGGACGCTATTAAGAAGGAGTGGAATACTTTGAAACTTTTGAAAAAGCTAAGTGCATGTTTTTGTCTGTCGTTGCTCGTTTTAACTAGTATGTTTAGTACGACTGGTAATGATAAAGCGTATGCAGAAGATCATTCGTATGATGGGAAAAGTCCGTATTACAATAGCTGTGATCAATCAGCAGTAACGAAAGAAAAGAAGTGGATTGATTCCAATTCTTATGTGGAATTAAAATTTAGCACAACGTGTAAGACAGCATGGGCAAAAGTTACAGTAACTCGTGCAGCAGTATATAATAACGAAGCTGATGCAAGAATTGTAAGAAAAACAGATGGAAAGGCATACACTTGCGGAAGTGCTGGAGGAAATGGTGTTGTGAATAAAGGGCAAACATCATGTTTTACGCCAATGGTATATGATTTAGATCCAAGAAAGGCACAAGCGCAGGGGAAACATGCCATTCCGAATAGTGATGCATATAATTATGCGGAGACTATTTGGTATTGATGAGGATATGGAGATTGTAAGATAGAATATTTTAAGAGCATGTTTTGATTGGATTTCAAAACATGCTCGATTTGTATTCATTCTAATTTTTTTAGTAATTATGGACCATTGAATTAACTAAGGTCTGTATCAGGAGGAGTATATCCAAGATGACGAGCTATTGATACAATTTGTCCTTTATGATGAAACTCATGAGTCTCCGTATGAGTTAAAAGCCATAGCGGTGTTGTGCTCCAAGGTTCTTTTTGCCATTTCACTTCATTTGCTATGTTTTCAAGCCAACGATCATTGTATTCATCTAAAAAACGTTGTACAGTCTCATCTACTAATTTAAATCTAGCACGGACTTTCGCGACATCTGCATGCTCAATTTCGTAATCGCTAGCAAATGAAAAATCTGCTCTTTTTTGCTTGAATGCGAATGACCCAAGCCAGTATCGATAGCAATCGGCTACATGAATATGTGTCTTTATAATGCTACCGCTCCCGAAATTCGGAACAGTGCTATGTAATTTTTCTAATGGGATTTCTTCTAAAAATGTGAATAGAGTTTCTCTTGTAGAGCTAATAAGATTATATTGCTGTTTTAAAATATGTAACATGCAAGTACACTCCTCTTTTATTTACATAGTAAGTAATTCTATATTTACGAGGAGTGAACCTTTTTATTATTCTTAATAAGCATATTAGATGTATTTCTTATTTGTTTCTGATAGATTAAACAAGGTGAAACTTTAATAAGTTGAACATTATTAGTTCATAATAAATTGTACATCAAGAAGGGGAACGAGAAAATGAATAGACTAGTGGGTTTAAAACAATTTGAAATAACGCGCGGGGCGTTACTTAAATTTATGGAAACGTTAGATGATAAAACTGCGGATACGCAGCCAGAGGGTTTTAACAATACAATTCGTTGGCATATCGGTCACGTGTTAACAGCAGCAGAAGTTTTCATGTTTGGAAAAGAATTTAAACAATTACCAACTGAATATCCAGGTATGTTTGGGTATGGATCACGACCATCTAAATGGAAAACAGAAGGACCATCGTTAGAAGTGTTAACGGCTCAATTAAAAGAACAAGCAAAACGTATTAATGAAATTCCAGCAGAAGCATTTGAAAATAAACTGCCAGAGCCATTCCTAGGATTGGAAACAGTAGGAGAGCTATACGGTATGATGCTTTATCATGAAGCAGATCATATTGGTCAAATGAAAGCGATGGAACGCATTATTAAAGCTCTTTAGTCTTAATTGCATATAACAAGCAATACAGATGTAATGTTAAATAATATATACAAAAAAGGTAGATAAATTATTATCTACCTTTTTTGTATAACTTCTTGAAGGATTAGGGATTATCATCGTGATGCTGATGAAGAAAGATAAAAAACAATATATAGAGATAAGAGAATTTTATAATTTTTATGGTGTAATTATTAATTATAGTATTCCTAAATATGGAATATACGTATAATAATAGAGAAGAACTAGAAATAGGGGTGAATACTATGATTACATTAGAACAGAAGTTGGAACAATATACACATACATATGGACAGTTAAAGGGAGAACTAAAATGGAAAACGAGTGATTCTCGAACAGGAATGATGATTGCTGCTATGTATGCAGGTAGTGATAAATTGTTTGATCTCGGACGTTTTTTAGAAATTAGTAGTTATATTAAGAATCAGGTAGGGATGTTTTCATACTTAAAGTCTTATCATCGTTTTGTAGTGGCCGCAACATTAGATATTCACTTTACAGATTACAAGAAAGCTTTTAGGAAGTTTTTAGATTTATATGAAAAATTGGTCACTGGTGGCTTTAGCCGAAGTATATTTACTTATCTCGCAGCAGCTGTGCTTTTAACAGAAGAAGATGAACAGCATGGCGCGCACATTCAGCGTTCGATGCAAGTATATAAACGCATGAAAAAGGATCACCTCTTTCTTACAAGTACAAATGATTATCCGCTCGCGGTTTTATTAGCAGGACAATCAGAGGATGTAGAAACACTTATGGACCGAGTGGAACGCCTTTATCAGAAACTAGCGACAGCTGGCTTGCGTAAAGGGAATGATCTTCAATTTTTAAGTCATATTCTCTCACTAAAGAAGGATGTCAGGGAAGATCTATTAGCTGCAAAATGCACAAATATATGGAATTTGTTAAAGCAAGAAAAGGTAAAAGTAAAACAGATGCATTACCCAGCTATCGGGCTACTAGCGTTACTCGAGGACGGAGAAAAAGAGATTCATTCTATTCGAGCATTTATCGAAAAATTGCAGGGGGATAAATTATTCCGTTGGCATACAGATACAAATATTCTTATTGCTATTCAACTGTTCGTAAGTCAGAAAGGTGAGGAAAGTAAAGCTACCAACACAGGTTTACAAACAATGATAGAAGTCCTCATACAAGCACAACAGGCAGCCATGATGGCAACCATTGCCGCTTCATCTGCAGCAACATCTTCTGCTAGTAGTGGTTCATAATGTGCAACTGCTTATGCTCTTGTAAATTATAACTCCTTTGATTAGGACGGTTTAAAAAATATTTTTAAAAAAAGCCCATCACTCTCTAATGAGTGATGGGCTAACTGTTTTTACATAATCAGCATTATCTTTTTGATTCCTTTAAATGTTTGAGTTGCGTAACAATCATAATGCTAATAACAACGAGTAAAAACCATGAACTAATTTTGCTTAAGTGAACGAGATTCCATGCTTCCCGTTGATTTGGATATTGCCATGCTCCGAAAAATGTTGCGATATTCTCTGCAATCCAAATGAAGAAACCGATAAGGAAAAAGGAGAGAACGAGTGGCATTTTATATGTAACGCCTTGTAATGAAAATTGTACAAATGTGCGAGAGAAAACAATGAATAGTAGTAAAGTTAATAGCCATCTAAAGTCGTATGTAAAGTGGTGTGTGAAAAAATTGAAGTAAATCATAGCTCCTAACGGCACGGCAAAAATAGCTTTCGGCCAATGATGCATTTGTAAATGCAACCTTCTCCACGCTTGGCAAATGTAACTTGCGACACTAGCATACATAAAACCGCTGTAAAGCGGGACCCCAAAAATCTTTGAATATGCCTCTTCAGGATAACTCCATGAACCGAAATGAACTTTATATATTTCTAGAAAGAGTCCGATGAGGTGAAAGACAGTAATTACTTTTAATTCGTCTTTTGTCTCAAGTCCAGTCTTGTACATAATCCACTGCATAAGAAGGCATACGATGAGTATGAAATCATAACGATATAACCCTGGGATTGAAACAATTTTTGAAAGGGCTAGTGTTAAGAAAATAACGACTGGGAATAAGCAAGATAATGCTTGCTCGTAAGTGAAATGTAGTAGTTGTTTTATATAGAACATTGTGTCACCTTCGATGTTTTTGTTGGAAAAATCAAAATAATTAATAAGTATACTACAATTTTAAAAATAATCCAGTAGTCTATTTTGCATGTATTTGTAAGTTTTAGAAGGGAATTGTAATGAGTATTTTAATATTGTAGCAAAGTAAAAAAATAGTTTGCTATTTAAAAAAAGTGGGGATATAATATCTAAATGAAAATGATAATTATTATCAATAATAATTACAAATAAAAAATAATTATAAAAAACAACTGAATATAAAGGATGAAATGAAACATGTTACATAAGTCTACTGTACATGCTGGTAGTAACCGCTGGATACATATTAAGTTCATATGTTTCATGAGCTTAACAATTTTATGTTTAATTGGATCTATATTTTTAGCCATTTCATTTGGTGCAAAGGATATTCATTTACAAACGGTGTGGGCAGCGGTTTTGGATTACAATCCGAAATTAACGCAGCATCAAATTATTTATGAATTAAGGCTCCCGAGAGTGATTGGAGCAGCAGTTGTAGGAGCAGCTTTTGCAGTTGCTGGTGCTGTTATGCAAGGAGTAACACGAAATCCTTTAGCTGATGCAGGTGTACTCGGAATAAATGCAGGTGCGATGTTTGTAGTAGCACTTAGTTTTGCTTTTTTTCCGCATATGCCGTATTCCTATTTAATGATTGTTTCCTTTATTGGAGCTGTCTTAAGTACAGTACTTATTTTTGTTATTGGATCAGCAACATCAGGCGGATTAACACCAATGAGGTTAACGATTGCTGGAGCGGTTATGGCAGCGCTTTTACATTCATTAAGTTCAGGTGTTGCGATTTATTATGATTTAAGCCAAGATTTAGCGTTTTGGTACGCTGGTGGTGTTGCAGGCGTTAAGTGGGAACAATTGAAATTTTTAGTTCCTATTATTCTTATAACGATTGTTTTTGCAATAGTGTTAGGGCGATCTATTTCACTCATATCAATGGGGGATGATGTTGCTACAAATTTAGGAGTGAAAACGAACCGAACGAGAATACTAGGGATGATTATAGTAGTTATTCTGGCAGGTGTTTCTGTTTCGACTGTTGGTTCTATTGGATTTGTAGGACTAGTTATCCCGCACATTGCTAGAAAATTAGTTGGTGTTAATTATAGACTCATTATTCCTATGTCAGCATTATTAGGAGCTATGTTATTAGTTGTAGCTGATTTAGGGGCAAGAACAGTAAATCCTCCTAAGGAACTTGCGATAGGGATTATGGTAGCTCTTGTTGGAGTTCCGTTCTTCCTCTATATAGCATGTAAAGTTGGGAGGGAGTTATAAGTGAAGGATCTTTTTAACACGGATAAAAAGAGAGCTATTGCTGTAACTACAATCTTCGGATGTATAAGTATCGCTGTAATTTTAATTAGTTTAAATACAGGGACACTGAGTATAGCGCCACTTAAAGTAATTGAAACACTTTTTGGTTATGGTGATTTTGAGAGTGCAACCGTGCTATATGATTATCGTATGCCAAGAATTATAATCACAATGTTAGCCGGTATTGGCCTTGGGATTTCCGGTGCGATTTTGCAAGGATTATCACGTAATGCACTTGCAGACCCTGGTATTCTTGGACTGCATTCAGGTGCATCTTTCGGGCTAATTATATTCGTTACATTCTTTCATTCTATTAATGAAAGTGCATCCATTTTAATACCGTTATTTACATTTGGCGGAGGAGTATTAGCTGCATTTCTTATTATTTTACTTGCGAGTGATCGGTCAAAAGGTTTACTTCCCATTAGACTTATTCTCGTTGGTATTGCAGTTTCAGCTGGTTTTAGTGCAATTTCGTTATTTTTCTCTCTCAAGTTAAATGATGAGACTTATACATTTGCTTCTAGATGGCTAGTTGGTAACGTGTGGGGAAGGGATTGGATTCATGTCCTTGCATTATTACCTTGGATTTTCATACTAACCCCTTATGCGTGGCTAAAATCTAAAACGTTAAATGCATTGTCACTAGGTGATAGTGTAGCAGCAGGACTTGGTGTTTCTGTTCAAAAAGAACGGTTATTACTTTTAGCTACAGCGGTTGGATTATCTTGCGCAAGTGTATCGATGGCAGGGGGGATTGGTTTTATCGGTTTAGTTGCTCCGCATATCGCAAGGAAGTTAGTAGGTACTACATATCAACACTTTCTTCCTTTAGCTGGCATTATCGGAATGATTATTTTAGTACTAGCAGATACGATAGGTCGTTCTATATTTGAACCAAATTCTATTCCGGCTGGTGTAGTAGTGGCAGCTTTAGGAGCACCGTATTTTCTTTATTTACTTACAAAAACAAAATAAATACTTCAAAGAGGAGAACATATGAAAAAGAAACTTACTATTTTATTTAGCGTGATGTGTATTTTAGTATTAGCAGCATGCGGTCAAACGAAAGCTAATGAAGAGGCAACGAAAAAAAAGGAAAAAAGTAATGACCCAAAAATTGCTTCAATGTCTATTCATTTAACAAATAATTTACTTGCATTAGGAATTACACCAGTAGGTTCTGTTATTGGTGGAGATTTAAAAGATTTCTTACCGCATGCTAAAGAGAAGTTGAAAGATACGAAGAAGCTTGGTGTTGTAACAGATCCGAATATGGAAGTGTTACTTCAATTAAAGCCAACGGACATTTATGTTGATGAAAAATATGCTGGCAAAGATGTAGCGAAATACGAGAAAATTGCAAAAACACATTCTTTCAATTTAGATGAAGGTACGTGGAGAGATCATTTAAAACAAGTTGGTAAACTTGTAAACCGTGAGAAAGAAGCGGATAAATATATTCAAGATTACGAAGAGCAATCAAAACGAGTAAAAAGTTTAATAGATAAAGAGTTAGGTAATAACGAAAAAGTAATGGCAATTCGCGTTACTGCAAAAGAATTACGAGTATTTAGTACGAAAAGACCGATGGGACTAATTTTATTCCAAGACTTAGGATTACAACCTGCAAATGGTGTAGAGAAAATTGATGGAAACCGTCCTTTCGAAGTCATTTCACAAGAAGTATTACCTGACTTTGATGCAGATGCTATTTTCGTTGTCGTTAACAGAGATGATAAAGCGAAAGCTGCATTTAAACAACTACAAGAAACACCAATTTGGAAAGATTTAAAAGCTGTTAAAGGTAAGCACGTATATATTATTAATGACCAACCATGGCTTGACTATTCTGCTTTAGGTAACAAAATGGCAATGGATGAAGCGGAGAAAATGTTTACGAAATAATATCGATTCGTCGTTAGGAAGATCCTCTGAATTTTGAGGATCTTTTTTATTGTTAGAATAAATGAAAAATTATACAATGAATTTAATTTAATGTAGAGGAGATGTGCCAATGTCAGCGCTTATTGTAAGTGTCCCGTTTATAAAGCAGTTTATGGAACAAGGGGATAAATAGGCTAAAATAAGTATCCCCGCTATTAAAAAAAAGGGGAGTTTGAAATGACAATGAATCTTTTTCGAAATAAAACGATTAAATTATCAGCTATTAGAGAAGCTGATGCTAAAGTAATGGCTATGTGGCAAGAGGATAGTGAGTATTTAAGAAATGTAGATACAGATGTAGCATTCCCGCAATCTTTAAATGAAATAGCAAGTGATGGGCTATTAAAAGGACGGAGATCGAATAGTGTTTCTTTCATGGTAAGGACAGTTCAAGAAGATCGCTTAATTGGTTTTGTGGCGATTCATGGTATAGAGTGGAATAACGGAACAGGTTTATTAGCCATTGGTATAGGAGATGCGAATGATAGAGGAAAGGGATATGGGAAAGAAGCAATACATCTTATTCTAAAGTATGCTTTCTATGAATTGAATTTACACCGCATCGGTCTTGATGTTATTTCGTATAATAAACTTGCCATTGCATTGTATAAAAAGATGGGTTTTCAGATGGAAGGCTGTATGAGAGAAGCGGTTCAAAGAGATGGGAAGTGTTTTGACCGTATGATTATGGGGATATTGCGGGATGAATGGATAGAGCTGCAAGGTTAGAAAGTACATTCAAAATTATATATGTAGTATGCAGGAGATATAATGGTAATTGGCGAAAATTTACAGTGTATTGATTGAACTTATAAGGAGTCATGTGAGATGAACTTAGAAAAAGCAAAACCAGTAAATGAAGAGGTCGCCGAATTAAAAGAACTAATTAAAGAGTTACACGGAAGTGTGCACCAACTTCAAAGTGAAGTGCAGCAACTAAGGCACGAAAGACCAGTTGTTGAAGTGAGAAAAGGTGTTCAATTATCACCAACAATTGTCGGACAAATTGGTGGTATGATTTTAGGTGGTTTAGCAATTATCGGTATATTTTGGTGATGAAAAAAGGTTTGCAGCACGATGCTGCAAACCTTTTTTATTTGACGATATAATTTCATGCAATACAACTTTTACATTAAATAACGTAAATATATATAAGCATGTGATAACAAGAGTGCAACAATAGTTAACGGTAAACCAATTTTTAAGAAGTCCATATACGAGAATCCATGTCCTTCACGTTTTGCAATACCAGCAACGACTACGTTTGCAGATGCTCCGATTAGCGTTCCATTTCCTCCTAAGCAAGCTCCAAGTGATAACGCCCACCATAGTACTTCGATTTGCGGAGAGTCGACAGATAGTCCGAGTCCTGTAGCTAAGTCTTGAATAAGCGGGATCATCGTTGCGACAAATGGGATGTTGTCGATTGTCGCAGATGCGATGCCAGATACCCATAAAATAAGTATAGCTGCGAATCCGATGTCACCGTTTGTTACGTCGATTACTTCTTTTGCAAGTGAAGAGATAAGTCCGATATCAATTAACCCGCCAACGAGAACGAATAGTCCGGCGAAGAAGAAAATGGTTACCCATTCAACGTGGGCAAATACATCTTCAATATCATGTTCTTTCACGCCGATTAACATAAGAAGTGTAGCGCCTGTCATCGCGATAACAGCAGCGTCTACATGAATAATCGAATGAAGTACGAAGCCTAAAATAGTTAGTCCTAAAATCGAAATGGATTTTAAAAGGAGGCTTTGATCTTTAATGTAATCTTTTTCGTTTAATGCCATTAGTTTTTCGATTTGTTCAGGTGTTGTTTTTAGTTTGTTACGATACATGAAGTAAATAATGCCAAGTGTCACAATAGAAATAATAATTACGATTGGAGCTAAGTTAAGTAAAAAGGCGTTAAAGTCTAAATGTTTGTTTGCTGATCCAATCATAATATTAGGTGGATCACCGATTAATGTTGCTGTTCCGCCTATATTTGAAAATAGTACTTCTGAAATCAAATAAGGCACAGGATTTACTTTTAAAATACGTGTAATGGATAATGTAACAGGAACGATTAATAAAACGGTTGTTACGTTGTCCAAAAATGCTGATCCGACAGCGGTTAATAGGGATAGTAATAATAAAATGCGAATCGGTTTTCCGCCAGCTGCTTTTGCCGCTTTAATGGCCACAAATTCAAAGACGCCTGATTGACTCGTAATATGTACGAGAATCATCATCCCAATTAAAAGGGTAATCGTTTCCCATTGAATATGTGATGTGAAAGCAGTATGTAAATCTACAACTCCAAAAATAATCATAATAGCAGCACCGAATAGTGCGATTACAGCACGATTCAATTTCTCAGAAATAATAAATCCGTACGTGATTAAAAATACGGCAATTGCAAAATAATATTGCCAATTTGCAACTTCATGTGCTGATTGTTCCAATCATGTCACCTTCTTTAAAGTATGTATTCAATTGTAGAAATGTATCTCGCTGCAATAATGCGGGATAAAATATATTGTAGCAAATTCAAAAAAGAAAGAAAACTATTTAACGAAGTGAAGGAAAAAATGTATTTTTTACATATCATATAAAAAATATAAAAAACACAGTGCAAATTATTAGGAAAAGTGAGCGTTGTCCTCTAATATAGAGATAGCAATTTACATTATTTTTGCGTAAAATGGTTTAAAGAGGTGAATTCCGATGGAAATAGTAAAAGATAGTTCTCTTATTCAAAATGAAATTGAACGTTTTGTAAATAAAGATGTATATATTCATTTAGAAACGACAAACGGAGCGTATGCATCACACATAAATGAAAAGATGATGACAGTTGGTGCTTTCATTCGAAATGCAATTATTCGCTTTGAACGCGGGAAGATAACTGGAACGAACCCATACCGCGTTGGTCTGAAAATGGAGCATGGTTGGGTATATGCTGAAGGTATTACGCACTGGGAAGTAGACAATCAAGAGCGTTTATTACTAGGTGGACATGATAATTTAGGTCGTCTAGCAGTTGCACTTGAGTTAAGCTTAACGCCATTTAAGTAAGAAGGAGGGAAACTTATGGAGAGACATGTACTTGTTGTATTTCCGCATCCAGATGATGAAGCATATGCTGCGGGAGGAACAATTCGCTTATTAACAGATCAAGGAGTACCTGTAACATATGCATGTGGTACTCTAGGACAAATGGGACGTAACATGGGTAAGAATGTATTCGCTAACCGTGAAACGATTCCAAATATCCGTGAGAAAGAATTGAAAGATGCTTGTGAAGCGATGGGCATTAAAGATTTAAGAATGCTTGGCTTCCATGATAAAACGTTAGAGTTTGAAGATGTTGATTTTGTTGCTGACAAAATTGAAGCAATAATTCAAGAAGTAAATCCATCTCGAATTATTACATTTTATCCAGAGCACGGTGTACATCCAGATCATAATGCATTTGGCCGCGCTGTCGTTCGCGCTGTATCACGTATGCCAAAAGAAGAGCGCCCAGTTATTCATGCTGTTGCGATTACGAAAAATCGTGAGGCAGTATTAGGAGAACCGGATGTTGTAAATAACATTAGTGAAGTATTTGATCATAAATTAACTGCACTAGGTGCCCACCGTTCACAAACAGAAGCAATGCTTGAAGACACGCATGCAAAAATAAAAAATAAAGATGCAGCAACATTAAAATGGCTGCAACTTGAACAATTTTGGACTTATAAATGGGAGTAGGCTAGAAGGATATCTTCTAGTTGCTCTTACATAGAAAAAGCGCCGTCACTTGTGATGGCGCTTTTTCTTGTTGACGACTATATATTTCTTAGGGTGCTTCAAAATTTTTAAATTAACGTGCAGTATAGCCTCCATCAACAAGAAGTGTTGTACCGTTAACAAAACTAGCATCATCACTTGCTAAAAATAAGACAGCTTTAGCGACTTCTTCTGGTGTTCCAAGTCTGCCTTGTGGATGAAGTGAAGCTAAATATTCTTTCTGTTGAGGATTAACACTACCAAGTAAAGGGGTGTCAATATAACCGGGGCACACCGCATTAATACGTATTCCATATTTAGCGTAGGCAGTACATAAATTTTGAGTTAATAGTTTCACACCACCTTTTGCAGAGGAGTATGCTGTTGGGGTAGGTAATGAAACAAAACTATGAATCGAACCAGCGTTAACGATGACACCACCTGTACCTTGTTTAAGGAATTGTTCAATCGAATATTTATCAGAAAGGAATACCCCAGACAAATTAATATCAATAGTTTTTTTCCACTTTTCATAGGATAATTCGTTTGCCGGTGCATCATCAGCAACGCCGGCATTGGCATACATAATATCTAATTTACCGTATGTACTTACTGTCTCATGAATTAGCTGTTTAATATCTTCCTCTTTTGTTACATCAGTTTTAATAAATAACGTATTATATCCATGTGCATTCAATTCATCTGATAGTTCTTTTCCACGTTCAGAAAAGTCAGCAATAACTACTTTTGCACCTTCTTCGATAAAAAGACGAACAGTAGATTCGCCAATTCCACTTGCACCACCAGTTATGATTGCTACTTTGTCTTTTAATTTCATATAAACCTCTCCATTCATCAATGAATTTAAGTCGAATTTTTAAATCTTGTTATTAAACTATCAATCTTAAATAGTAAGTAGATAGAAGAAAAAGCCCGCGTTTACTTAATCGTAAAAGCCCGATTGGTGAGGGCTGATAATCAGTGAGGGATGAACAAAACCCCCACTGATTAAAGTTTTACTTTATTGTACTTTTTGATACAGTGATGGACGAAAATATTAATTTGGTCAATTTTATCATTAGATTGAATATTTGGTAAAGAGCTCTCGAAAAGAGCGAGTGCAGATGCTGAAAAATTAAAATAAACATTCAGTATTATTTGTAGGGTAAAGAAGAAAGGGGAGAGATGCATAACGAAAAATACTATGCTAGTTAAATAGGAAAAAGCCTTGCAGGGGGGCAAGGCTTTAAACAGGGTATTAAAAATTATTGATTTATTAAGAATAACTTCTTCTTGTGAATAAACTAATTTTAGCATAATAACTCATATATATGTGTTACGAATTTGTGAATAAAAACTCGATGATAAAAGTATGAGTGAAAGGAAATAATGTATTTGAAATATGCATTATTACACAAAGTTCAGTTGAAATAGGGAGGGAAATAAAAAAGCGCAATGAGCGAGATAATTAAGAGACGAATTATACCAAAGATCAGTGGAACGCCTAATACTAGATTTCTTTTTGCATTTAATTCTTTAGAACTGATTTTTAATAATGTATATAAGAAGCGTATATTTTGAATTATTTAATAGAATAATATATATTTATATTGATTTAATGATTTTAGTTTTTTAAAAATGGGGAAATCGATATGAAGGTTAAATTTGCCGTAATAAAAGATGAGAACTTTGATTGTAGTTTATTGGAAACAAAATTATTGAAAACTTTTAAAGAAGTAGATTGTGAAGCAGATATTGTAAAGGTTGAGGATGAAATTTTTGAAAACAATGATATACAAACGTATTTATTAGAAATAACCATTAATGTTATTGGAAAAAATATCGGATTTAGATCCGTTTCAGCCAGTATATTTATTGTTCTAGAGAGTTTATCAATACAGCTATTTCGTATTCATATTAGTATACTTTAAGCAGTTCAAAAAGTGGATTCTTCAGAAAATCATACTGATTATATTGAGTTGTAAATATGAAAACAATAGAAATTATCGTAGGTGCTCCCGAATGTTGGATTGCACCTTGTTTGTTATTAAATAAACAAGGGATACCTTTTCTAATTTTAATGTATCTCAGCGCTAATTTATAAATAGAAGAATGGAAACATGTGAGTAATTCAATTAGATTGTACAAATAATTTGGTACGCGGATATACGGAATGTATTCACAGGTAAGAGGGTTGTCTCATAATATATATAGATTTTTCTATTAAGATGAACAGAGGGTGTGAATAAATGGAAGATGTTTACGCTAAAATTGACAGTCTCAAGGCGGAGCAAAAAGAAATTATGAGAGACATTCGAAATTTAGAAACGCGTACCACTATTAATGAGAAAGACATAGCAACAATCAATAAGCAATTAGAAAAAATAAGTACAAACACAACTTGGATTTTGCGAATTATTATTAGTGCGATAGTAATGTCAGTTTTAGGATTGATATTAAAAGGAATGATTTAGTCTTGTAAGATAGGACGATATAAAAGAAAGAGGGGAGCTCCCTCTTTCTTTTGTGTAAATGAGAAGCTATAAATTTTCCGTTTCCTTTTCATCTGCATATTTTTCCTCTAAAGAGATTAATAGAGGAATGGATACAGTTACTAGAATGATTAAAGTGCTTATAAAAGATTTAGAAAGAGAAAAAGAACTGTCAATTAAAGGTGATAAAAACTTGAATGAAAGTATACTTGTTATTAAGGAAATTACTAAAAAGCTAAAAAGAGATATATTTTTATTCTTTATAGATGTTTCTATAAAGTCTTTAACACAGGTTATTACGACAAATATAGTTAATATGATAAGAGAAACAAAATAATGTGTTAAATTCGTCATACTAATAGTAGGGTCGTCTATTATGTAAGCAAGTAACTTAGATACTAATATTCCTCCAAACAATAAAATAATAAAAGCGAGTAATCCTTCTGATATATAAGTGCTGAAATTGTCTTTCTTGTTAAAGAGTTTATAGTTTAGAGTAGATTGGGTTATTTGAATTAGGAATAGGCTAATAATCCATACATAATATACAATTGGTAATTCTCCTGAGAATAGAGAAATTAGAAAGTTTAATACTGTTCTTAAAATTTCAATCATTACGAAAGTCCTCCTACTTGTTCAGCTTTATGACATTGGGAATATATAGGATGTCGTTTTATAATTAGGTTTATACATTCAAACTATTTCTAATTATTCCATAATAAGGTGTTTATATCAAGTTGTTATCTTCTATGGGTGTATTAGTTGTTCACTAATATAAAAAGAACCTTCGAACGTTAATACTAGAAAAGTAAAAGTAATATGTAATATAATTGAAAAAGTATGTTTTAAAATTAATGTTAATATTACCCTCCTATAAGTATTAACATACGTAATTGAGGTGTTTTCTTTGTTGTTTTATGACCGGATTTCTATAATGGCCCCTCCTGTTCCGTAGCTTAGGAAAGTCTTTTTACTTCTGAGATTTTCAAAGTTATAGGAGGGTATGAAAAATGAAAAAAGTCTCAGTACCATCACTTTTGTTAATGATTGTTCTTGTCGCATTTCCGCAAATTAGTGAAACAATTTACACACCGTCTTTACCAGACATTTCAAAGGTGTTACATGTAAGTAATAATGAGGTGCAGTTAACACTTAGTGTGTATTTTGCTGGATTTGCTTTAGGTGTATTTTTTATTGGGTGGTTATCAGATATAATCGGTCGTCGCCGGGCGATGTTACTTGGAATTGTCGTATATGGCGCTGGGAGTTTCTTATGCTTTATTGCAAATTCCATTGAAGTTTTATTGCTAAGTCGTTTTATTCAAGCGTTTGGAGCAAGTGCAGGATCCGTGGTTACACAAACGATTCTTCGGGAAAGTGTAGATGGGCATAAACGCCATGTTATGTTTGCTCAAATTTCGGCAGTCATTGCTTTTACACCAGCGATAGGCCCGCTAGTTGGGGGCTTTCTTGATCAAATGTTTGGATTTAAAATAGTATTTTTAAGTTTAGTTGTTATGAGTGTCGGGATTTTTCTGTATACGTTTGTTTCTCTTCCAGAAACAAAAACAGACTCAGTGACAAATAAAATAAATGTCTTTTCAGTATTGAAAAGATTAATTACAAATCCGAAGGTAGTAACATATGGGCTATTAATTGGAGGAGCAAATGGTGTTTTATTTAGCTATTATGCAGAAGCACCGTTTATCTTTATTGAATACTTTCAGTTATCACCCAGTACGTATGGATTTTTAGGAATTGTTGTTGCGTCTGCTTCTATTGTTGGAGCGAAAGTTTCAAAATGTTTACTGGTTACTTATAAGCCAGAGAAAATTATATATATCGGTTGTCTTGTAATGACAGGTGGAGCAGTCGTTTTATCTATTATTACTTCAGTTGGATCAAATCCAAATATAATATATATGATTGGATTTTTAGTAGCGATGTTTATATTGCTATTAGGAATTGGAGTAGCGTTACCTAATTGTTTAAGTTTAGCATTAGTAGATTTTCAAGATGTTATTGGTACAGCTGGTGCATTGTTTAGCTTAGGGTACTATATAATTGTAACGGTGACAATTTTGGGAATGAGTCAGCTGCATACGGGCTCGTTACTGGTGATGCCACTTTATTTTCTGGTTATTGTAGTTATTATGATGGTGTTTACTAAAGTGTTTATTTTAGGTAAACAAACTTCAAAAGCAATTTAAATATGAAATGGTAAAAGGGTCTCATTAAAAATGAGACCCTTTTATATTTTATGCCTCAAAATTGGACTGGACTAAAGAAGTTAGTAATTTATTAATATATTAAATTTCTGATTGGTATATGAATCTAACGTTTGGGAAATCAAGTTATCAACTATGAAGATTGAAGTACATGAGATGTGAAACCGAGGAAGAAATGCCATCCTCGGTTATGTATATTGTAATAATATTCATACCGGAATCATATTGAATAGATGTATTTTATTGTTAATTTAGTTAAAAATTAAGCAGACTTATGTATAATAATTTATTGAAAAAATAATTGAATTTTTCAGATTAATGAATTAATATAAGGTAAGTAATTTTAAGATTTATAGAATATTGGAAGATGAAAGGTTTTGAGAATTTTATTAGGAGCACAAAACGATTTTAGGATAGCTTTAAAGCTAGTGTAAAATGACGTTTGCTTCATCATTTTCAGGGCCGAAAGGAATTAGGGGAAAGCATCTTGTTTTAAAATGCGGATATGAATCATCTAAGAGGGGGAAGTGAAGTGGCAAACAAAGAGTTGAAAAGAGGTTTAGAAGCACGTCATATTCAAATGATTGCTTTAGGCGGAACAATTGGTGTTGGTTTGTTTATGGGGTCAGCCAGCACAATTAAATGGACAGGTCCGTCAGTAATGCTTGCTTATGCAATTGCAGGTATTTTCATCTTCTTCATCATGCGTGCCATGGGAGAAATGTTATATATGGAGCCAAGTACAGGCTCATTTGCGACATTTGGTCATAAGTATATTCACCCGTTAGCTGGCTATATGACAGCTTGGAGTAACTGGTTCCAGTGGGTTATCGTTGGGATGTCAGAAATTATCGCGGTTGGAGCGTATATGCAATATTGGTTCCCGGATTTACCAGCTTGGATACCAGGTATAATTGCAATGGTTATTCTTGGTGCAGCTAACTTAATTTCAGTTAAGTCATTTGGTGAATTTGAATTTTGGTTCGCGATGATTAAAATCGTTACGATTC
This sequence comes from Bacillus sp. ok061, assembly GCF_900108285.1. NCBI lineage: Bacteria > Bacillati > Bacillota > Bacilli > Caryophanales > Bacillaceae > Bacillus > Bacillus sp. ok061. The sequence goes on from NZ_FNUW01000002.1 coordinate 224,682, forward strand.
TATTAATGATTATTGCAGGATTTGGCCTTATCTTCTTCGGAATTGGTAACGGAGGAGAAGCGATTGGCATATCTAACCTTTGGTCAAATGGCGGTTTCTTTACAGGTGGTTTTTCAGGATTCTTCTTTGCATTATCACTTGTAGTTGGAGCGTATCAAGGTGTGGAATTAATCGGGATTACTGCTGGTGAAGCGAAAAATCCGAAGAAGACACTTACAAGAGCGATTCAAAGTACAATTTGGCGTATTTTAATATTCTATATTGGTGCTATTTTCGTTATTGTAACTGTGTATCCGTGGGATCAATTAAGTACAATTGGTAGCCCGTTCGTAGCGACTTTTGCGAAAGTTGGTATTACGGCAGCAGCTGGACTTATTAACTTCGTTGTTATTACAGCGGCAATGTCTGGTTGTAATAGTGGTATTTATAGTGCAGGACGTATGCTGTATACGTTAGGTGTAAATGGACAAGCACCGAAATATTTCACAAAACTTTCTGGAAATGGTGTACCTTTATTTGGTACGGTTGGTGTAATTATCGGTTTAGCGGTTGGTGTTGTATTAAGCTATATTGCACCGAAAAACTTATTCGTATATGTATATAGTGCGAGTGTACTTCCTGGTATGGTACCATGGTTCGTCATATTAATTAGTCAAATTAATTTTAGAAAAGAAAAGGGAGCAGAGATGAAAGATCATCCGTTCAAAATGCCGTTTGCTCCTGTGACAAACTATTTAACAATTGCCTTTTTAATTATGGTGTTAATCGGAATGTGGTTTAACGATGATACTCGTATTTCACTAGTTGTAGGCATTATTTTCTTAGCTATCGTTACAATTAGTTTCTATGCTTTCGGAATAGGGAAACGAGCTCCGTTAGACGTTCAAAATAATCAAGAGATTTCAAGTAAATAAAGATAGTAAAAAGTCCGATTTCTGATTTGGAAATCGGACTTTTTGTTATTAAAACTTTTCTAAAACGATTTTCCCAATAGTACTTCCGCTTTCAAGCAGTGCATGTGCTTTCTTTACGTTTTCAGCTTTAATTGGTGTTAATGTTTCGTTTAGAGTAGTCTTTAAAATGCCTTCATCTAATAGTTCGCTTACTTTATTTAATAGTTCGTGCTGCGTAATCATATCGCCAGTTTCATACATCGCTTTTGTGAACATAAACTCCCAAACGAGTGTAGCACTTTTACTTTTTAAAATACTCATCTCAAGAGGATGTTCATTTTCTACGATAGAGCAAATTTTTCCTTGTGGTTTAATGAGCTCACATATTGCTTGCCAATGTTGATCTGTATTGTTTAAGCAGAAAATATAATCTACATCTTTTAGCCCAAACTCTAATATTTGATCTTGTAAAGGTTGGTGATGGTTAATGATATAATCGGCACCGAATTTTTCAACCCAGTGTATCGTTTCAGTGCGGGATGCAGTTGTGATTACATTTAATCCAGCCCATTTCGCAAGTTGAATTGCAATCGAGCCAACACCACCAGCTCCGCCAATAATTAAAATGTTTTTGAATGTATTCTCATCTTTTTTATTATAATCAATGCCCAAACGTTCGAATAAACCTTCCCACGCCGTAATAGCTGTTAAAGGAATTGCTGCAGATTCCGCATTACTTAACGTTTTTGGTTTTTTACCAACGATTCTTTCATCAACTAAATGATATTCACTATATGTACCTTGCCTCGTAATGCTTCCAGCGTAAAACACTTCGTCGCCTTCTTTAAATAACGTACAACCTTCGCCAGTTTGCACGACAACACCACTAGCATCCCAGCCAAGTATTTTCGCCACATCTTCTTTTTTATCTTTCGGAGAGCGAACTTTTGTATCAACTGGATTAACGGAAATTGCGTTAATTTTAACGAGTATATCTCTTCCTGTAGCAACAGGTCTTTCAACTTCAATATCAATTAAACTGTTTTCCTCTTCAATAGGTAAGTATTCATGTAAACCAATTGCTTTCATCTCTAATCCCTCCATTAAAGTAAGAATCATTTACTTCTTTTATTATAGATGTTGAAATGCCATTATGTAAAAAAGTACACTCTTTTTTATTTATATTGCAATGAAAGTGTAGAAGGAGTTTGTTTCTAAAAAGCAGAATCATTTACTGTGTTACTTTATCGCAAACTAAATGTAAAGGTGGATACATAATGACAGTAAAGAAGCTTTATTTCGTCCCAGCAGGTCGTTGTATGTTAGATCACTCTTCTGTTAACAGTACATTAACACCAGGGAAATTATTAGACTTACCGGTTTGGTGTTATCTTTTGGAGACTGAAGAAGGACCTATTTTAGTAGATACAGGTATGCCAGAAAGTGCAGTTAATAATGAAGGTTTGTTTAACGGTACATTTGTCGAAGGACAGGTTTTACCAAAAATGACTGAAGAAGATAGAATCGTGAATATTTTAAAGCGCGTTGGTTATGAGCCGGAAGACCTTCTTTATATTATTAGTTCTCACTTGCATTTTGATCATGCAGGAGGAAATGGCGCTTTTATAAATACACCAATCATTGTACAGCGTGCTGAATATGAGGCGGCACAACATAGTGAAGAATATATGAAAGAATGTAAATTGCCCAATTTAAACTACAAAATCATTGAGGGGGATTATGAAGTCGTACCAGGAGTTCAATTATTGTATACACCAGGACATACTCCGGGGCATCAGTCGCTATTCATTGAGACAGAGAACTCTGGTCCAGTGTTATTAACAATCGATGCATCGTATACAAAAGAAAATTTTGAAGATGAAGTGCCATTTGCGGGATTTGATCCAGAATTAGCTTTATCTTCAATTAAACGTTTAAAAGAAGTTGTGATAAAAGAGAAGCCAATTGTTTTCTTTGGGCATGATATAGAGCAGGAAAAGGGATGTAAAGTGTTCCCTGAATATATATAGTGCAAAAAGTCATGAGCTCACTTGCTCATGACTTTTTCGTTTAGATAATTTTTTTAAATAAGTTATAAACTTTTTTGGAACTGTCTTCATTTAATTGATAGTACGTAAGGTTTACATCATCAAGAGTATCTTGCTGAGCGATCATTACTTCACTACTGTGATGATCAACTACCCAAATGAAATATTTTTTATAAGTTCCATCCTCGAAAGTAATCCACATATCACAATCTATTAAATCTGATCCTTCTTCATCTAATGTTAATTTTCCTTTTTTGGCGGTATCCATACTGTTAATGAATGTTTTTAATTCATCTGTTTTTGTGAGAAAGATATCTTTTTTTGTTTTAATTGACTCGACATGTATATCTTTTATTTCCTGCTTTCCTAAAAAGACAGGGGGCTCATTTGGGTCTCTTTGAGTTGAAATGATAGTAGCCTTCTTCTTTGGCTTATTTGCTGTATAGAAGTCTTGAATAGATTTCCCAAAGTTGAAAAACCATACGATACCAAAAATAATCAATACGCTACCGAGCAGTAAAATGATTTTCTTAATAGAATATTCTCCTCTCTATTACTTCGTATAAAGAGCTTTTCTATTAATATATGATAGGTAAGCGTAAAGTATTATAGTTGAACTTGGTTATTCTGCACAGTTTTAACAGGGCGATCTACGAGTAAATTGTAAGTTAGCCCAATTAGTACGAAAATGCCACCGACAACTTTTCCCATTGATAGTTCGTGTGACAAGATGAAATCAATGATAGTCCCCGCAAATAATTGTCCGATAAAGATGAGTAACGTTAAATAAAATGCTGATATTTTAGGCGTAATATAGTTCGATAACGAGATGACGATAACGCCTACTAATCCGCCTAAGTAAACAGCGATAGGAATAGATTGCAACGTATGGCTAGGAATATAAAATGAATCTGAACTGAAAATTAAAAATAACATAGAGAAAAATAATCCAGTAATATAATTAAAAAACGTGCCTTCCCAATTTCCAATCTTCGCTGCTAAATTCGCGTTAATAATTCTAGCAACAACGATAGAAACACCAGCTAAAATAGCGATAGTAATATATAACATTTTCTTGCCTCCATTAATAAATTGTCATGATTATAATTCCGGAAGAGATGAAACATAATCCAATTAGTTTTTTCTTTTCAAACTTTGCAACTTTCATTCCTAATAAGCCGAAATGGTCAATAACGATGGAAGCGATAGATTGACCGAGTAAACTTAATGCGATCGTAATAGAGGCACCAAGGACGGAGAAACTTATATTATTAAAAAGAACAGTGAATACTCCAATCGCACCAGCGCTATATAAAAAAAGTGGAATGCTTTTATCAAAATAAATTTTATTTTTGTTAATGATTAAAATGAAGATAACTGCAATTAAACCGACAAGGTGGATGACAACGCTCGCTGTGTACTTGCCAATTAACTCAGATAAAATCCCATTCAATGGAAGCATAACGGCGATGAGCACACCAATAAAGACAGAAAGAAAGTTATACAATGTAATATCCCCTTTGTATTTCATATTTGTAATGACTGTATCACGTTGAAATTGTGTATTACTATGACATATGTCATAGTGGAAGGAGAAAATTTTGATTACAATGGGGAGTAGTTGTAAAGGCGGGGGAACTATGAAGAAAGTATGTAATTCAATTAAATTAGCAAATTATATGAAACAAAATAATATTGATTCATTTTTTAGTCATGATATGAAACCGTATATGGAACTCATATTTTTTAAAAAGAATGAGTTTATTTGTAGAGAAAATGAAGAGATAGATTGTTTATTTTTCTTCGTTGAAGGAAAAGCGAAAGCGTTTAATACATTAAGTAACGGGAAATCTGTATTGCTATGTTTTTATGATAGTTTGCAGCTGTTAGGAGATGTGGAGTTAATTCATTCTCAAAAGACTGCTTCAAACGTACAAGTAATGGCAGATTCATATTGTGTTGGTTTACCTTTAGGAAAAGTGAGAAATCAACTATTTCATGATGCGAAATTTTTACGATGTATTTGTGGATCGTTAGCACATAAGTTAAATCGACTTTCAAAAAATAGTACAATTAATTTACTATATCCACTTGAAAATAGACTTGCGAGTTACATGTTAGCAGCAGGGGAACGAGCGGTGCAGCACGGAAATCGAATTGTATTTAGTGGGAATTTAACAGAGACAGCTGAATTGTTAGGAACGAGTTATCGACACCTATTACGTACATTAAATGTTTTTTGTGATAAAGAGATTATAAAAAAGAACAATGGTTGCTTTGAAGTAGTGAATGTTGATGTTTTGAGGGAATTGGCGGCAGATGTTTATAAATAGGAGGAGATAATAAATGATTACACCTATATTTAGAATTTTTGATGTTGAAAAAGCAAAGCTATTTTACTTAGATTTTTTAGGGTTTAAAATGGATTGGGAACATCGGTATGAGGAACATATGCCATTATATATACAAATTTCGTTACATGATGCTGTAATACATTTATCAGAACATCATGGGGATGCTTCGCCAGGCGGTGCGATTCGCGTGAAAATAGAGGGGTTAAAAAGTTATTATACTAGTTTATCAAGTAAAGATTATGCCTATGCAAAACCTGATATAGAGAGCACACCGTGGGATACAATGGAATTAACTGTGATTGATCCGTTTTTTAATAGAATTATATTTTATGAGGAGAGGGTCTAGGATTAGCACTACTAAGCCTTTATTAGATTGACCTGGTGAGTTAATGGCTTGGCGAATAAAATAATGAACTACTCGTGGAAATATGGAGCAAAAAAATAGATCAGTAGCAGCGACTACTGATCATCCATATGTACATGAATTAGGAGAGGTCAAACATTTATTAACTTTATTATAATAGATTTTTATAAGAATAAAAACTGAAAATTCTAATTTTATGTTGAGAAAGTTTTTTGTATCGAAATATATAAAAGAATAGGGGTTTTTAGTAAAAGGAAATATGATATTTATATTTTAATAAATTATGATATAGTTTATTAAGAATAGATTACATAAAATGTTATTTTGTTACATATTTAGGAAGGGGGGATTGTTGTGAAGTTTGATGATCAACGCCTACTAGGAGTACGATTAGGTTCTATACTTGTAACAGAGGAGAATCAATATTTAGTAATTAAGAAAAAAGATCATTATGCACTTTTAAATATACATAATTTAGAATGCACACATGTTGAAGTGCAGCTAGAACATATTGAAGAAATGTTGCAGGAAGATTTCCAAGAAAGTATAACGGAGATTATCGCACCAGAACATATAAAAATTGTTGCGAAAAATATAATATAAGTAAAGAAGCTGGAAGGAACAGCTTCTTTCTTTTCATTATAAGGATAACGTTTTTAACACTTCACCAATAATCCCTTCCATTTGATGAACACCTAAGTCAGTGTTAGTCATTATAACAGCACCATTACCTCGGTATGGATAGCATATCATCATACATTGAAATCCCACGCCCCATCCAAGTGAATGCATTTGTAAGTCTTCGTTAGAATCATCTAGAAAGATACCTAATCCAGTCCATTTTGAACAACCTTGAGGAGAAAGCATATCTTGTACTAATTTTTGAGCAAGTTTTAGTTTGCCCTTTCCTTGTAAGGAATGAATGATTTCGATAACTAAAGCTGATAAGTCTGTTGGTGTTGTCCAAATACCTGAAGCGGCTGCGAATGGATAAAATGGATATTTTTCATCTGTGACAATCCCATCCTTATTATGCCTACAAGCAAAGGCCTCCATTTTATTTATATCTTCAGGAGGGAATAGCATACTATTTTTCAGTTGCAGTGGCTGAAAGATATATTCTTCAAGTAAAAGGTTAAATGGTTTTCCAGTTATATCTTCAAGTAGTAATTCGATAATACAAAAGTTTGCATCAGAGTAGTGAAATTCATTTTCTGATTTATAAGTTATTTCTATCGGTACTGAACAATATGATGTTTTACCAGCAAGGATTTCGGACATGCTTGGTCGCCCTTGTGCAAGTGTATAATGCTCAAAACTATTAGGAGGATCAATAATTCCAGATTGGTGACTTAATAAATTTCGTAATGTAACTTTTGTCTGTGAGGTAAATAGATTGGTAGGTATGTTCCAAGATGTAAGTCTATCATTTACGTCTTCATCTAAATGTATGATTTCTTGATCTGATAACGTTAGTACGAGCATTGTAGTGATGAATTTACTAATTGAACAAGAGTTGAATATAGAATTCGTAGTGATAGTTCTAGTTGTTCCAGATTCAAGTGTTCCAAAAGCAGCGACTTTGTCTAGTGTACCATCACGTATAACGGCAAGGCTTAAACCTGCAACGGAATATTGGTTCATTTTCTCGTATATATTGTTACTTTTTAAGTTCATAGTGACTCCTTTCTTTAAAAAGACAGAATGTTAGTTCTATTGTACAGTAATAAATAGAGAGAATGAGAGAAAAAGAAAAAACTTCATCTTTTATCGATGAAGTTCTTTTAGTTAATTCGAAGTGAATGCTTTAAAAAATTTGTCTCGGTACATGTACATTAACCATGAGGCTGTTAGTAAGGAAATAATGCTTACTTTGTTTTTAATTGGCGCATTGAAAACAAGCCAGCCAACGATATCAAATAATAAATGTAGTGCAATTGAAAGAACTACAAATTGTAGTAACGTATTTAAAAATCTTTTCATAAAGTGTCCCCTTAAAATAAAAAGTTTTATCAACAGTGTTGTATAATTACTATTATACATTAAATGTGTTTCATGGTAAAATTTACATAAGATAGTGAAATAAAACAAATGAAAGCTAATAGGGGGGATAGTCATGGGATTTTGGATGATCATACCGATAGCGGTCTTTGGGTTTATTTATATTGTTGAGAAATTAAATAAAATCGAAAAGAAAACGGATGCACGTTTAAAGAGGATGGAAGATAGATTACAGCTAATTACGAAAGAAATGGGAATTATAGATAGAGAACCTGAAATTAATAAAGAGTTACGCCAGCTTATGGAAGAAGGAAAAACAGTTACAGCAGTTAAGAGAGTAAGAGAGGCTTTTGGGTTTTCTTTACTAGAAGCGAAGCAATATGTTGATAAATTATAAAAAAGATCATCCATTTGGGTGATCTTTTTTCAATGCACCATGCGTGTATTTACATAAGCCGCGATTATAACGTGTCCAATTATAATGATAGGAAATAAGATTTTGGCATTAGGAGTAGTGAAGACACTACCGATTGTCGCAATGACACCAGCAATTAAATTATAAAGACCTACTATTTTTGATAATTTTATTTTATCAGGCACACGGCGTTCGTTAAATCCTGATAAGAGCCAAGTGTATTGTTTTACTCCGATGAAATAAGCTAGTGCAAATGAAATGATTGCTACTATGAATAATGATGGTGAAGCGAAGAGAGTCATTGTAAACACCTCCGTTAATGGGCTATAAATAAATTATAGTATGAATGTTATAATTTAACAAAATACAATTTTGATTTTAAATGTAATAGAAAAATGAAGTATTTGTGATGAAGGGAGATTAAGTATGAATATTGTGGAATTCCAGAGATATGTATCAAATTTCAGTAAAGAAAAAGGATTTCAAGATACAACAATTGAAGAGCGTATAATGTATGCAATGACGGAATTAGGTGAACTAGCGGAAGTCATATTAAAGCGTGATAAAATGCAAGATGCAAAAAAAGAAATTGGGTTAGAAATATTTGATGTAATTTGGAATGTATGTGATTTAGCAAATAAATTAAATATTGATTTAGAGAAGGCGTTTGAAGAAAAAATGAAAATTAATAAAAATCGTGAATGGTAAGTAGAATTTTAATTTGTAAAAATGGGTGATATGAATGAAAAAGAAGCTTTTTATAGGAGGAATCTTTACCTTAATTAGTGTAATAAGTGTTATCGCTTACTTAGTTTTTCAAGGCATATTCATTCCGAATCAAATAAGTGCTGATAAGTATGAAATAAAAGGTGTAGATGTCGCATCGTATCAAGGGGATATAGATTGGAGAGAGTTGGAAAAGCAAAATATGAAGTTTGCGTTTATAAAGGCTACTGAAGGAAGCTCGTTTGTGGATGAGTACTTTTCAAAAAATTGGACGAGTGCAAATAAGACAGGTATGCGCATCGGAGCGTATCATTTTTTTAGTTTCGATAGTAAGGGTGAAACACAAGCAGAGCAATTTATACGAACTGTTCCAAAATATAAACAAGCACTGTCCCCCGTAATTGATGTTGAGTTTTACGCTAACAAAAAAGATAATCCGCCTAAGCGTGAAGATGTTACGAAAGAGTTGTCGGTCATGATTGAAATGCTAGAAAAACATTATGGTAAGAAAGTAATATTGTATGCAACACAAGAAGCGTATGATTTATATATAAAGGGTGCGTATCTAAAATGTGATATATGGATTCGTAGTGTTCTTACAAAACCAAGTTTATCTGATGAGAGAAACTGGACATTTTGGCAATACACGAACCGCGGGAAATTAAGCGGTTATAATGGAAAAGAAAAGTATATTGATTTAAATGTGTTTTATGGGAATGAGGAAGAGTTTGAGAATTATGGAATGGAAGATTAAGTTTTAAAGTGTACAAAATTTTGTACACTTTTTTTGTTAATTACATAAAAATATGCAAATGAAGATGGAACAAACATTTGAGATGAATTGTCTAATATAGGTAATAACTATTTAGCTTGAAAGAAAGGGTTGATAACATGAAAAAGAATACGTTGTTAAAAGTAGGATTATGTGTAAGTTTACTAGGAACAACTCAATTTGTTAGCACAATTTCTTCTGTACAAGCATCACAAAAGGTAGAGCAAAAAGTAATAAAAAATGAGAAGGGAACCATTTCAATATCTCAGTTAAACAAAAAGGTATGGGTTCATACGGAGTTAGGTTATTTTAATGGAGAAGCAGTTCCTTCGAACGGTCTAGTTCTTAATACTTCTAAAGGGTTAGTACTTGTTGATTCTTCTTGGGATGACAAATTAACGAAGGAACTAATAGAAATGGTAGAAAAGAAATTTCAGAAGCGCGTAACGGATGTCATTATTACACATGCGCACGCTGATCGAATTGGCGGAATAAAAACGTTGAAAGAAAGAGGCATTAAAGCGCATAGTACAGCATTAACTGCAGAACTAGCAAAGAAAAGTGGATATGAAGAGCCGCTTGGAGATTTACAAACAATTACGAGTTTGAAGTTTGGCAATACAAAAGTAGAAACGCTCCATCCAGGGAAAGGACATACAGAAGATAATATTGTTGTTTGGTTGCCACAATATAAAATTTTAGCTGGAGGCTGTTTAGTGAAATCTGCGGAAGCAAAAGATTTAGGAAATGTTGCGGATGCATACGTAAATGAATGGTCTACATCGATTGAGAATGTGCTGAAGCGATATGGAAATATAAATTCGGTAGTACCTGGTCATGGAGAAGTAGGAGACAGAGGATTACTTTTACATACATTGGATTTATTAAAATAAGAAATTGTAGAAATACAAAAGAGAGGAGAAATAATTTTCTCCTTTCTTTCTTCTAACTATATTTAAATGCTGAATCTGTCGATTACGCCAGCATGTATTACTGAGATTTTAATTCCAAGTATACAAATACTAGAACTGTCATAATTGCTATAACAACATAAGTAGCATCAAGCATTATAAGTGTTTTTAAAGTTTCAGTCATTCTAATTCACCCCTGTTATAAAAATATAACATGATCTTTTTATTGATTAGATAAGAGATCATAAAGATAAAATGTATATGAAATTTCTTAAGTAGTTTCTATATAAATATATCATATAAATAATGTAAGTGATGTTAAGATAGTGTAAATGTATTGTAAATAAAAGGCTTTACAATAAAGGCTTTAATAAAAAATGATAGTTCCTTAAAATAAAAAATACGCTATTCTTTCTATTGAATGATAGAAAAGGATGGCGTTTTTGTATGTCTATTTTCATATGTGATGAATTGCAACTATTTGTATAAGGATTCAAAAAATTTTCGTTGTATATATTTCTCCAAATTAATTATTTAGCTATTTAAAAGTATCGAAAGATGTGTGCACACTAATGTATATTTTTTAGTGTCAATAAAAATATTATGTCAACAATATGAACTGTCACAAATCTTTATATATTATTGTGATTGATATCACATCACTTTTTTTCAATGGGTATTATGCTTAAGGTGTAATGAATGATTGGGAGAGGGTGGGATGATATGTTTTGTTATCAATGTGAACAAACGCCAACAGGCGGATGTAAAGTAATGGGTGTTTGTGGTAAGAATGAAACGATTGCGAGTTTACAAGATACGATTGTGTTTGGGCTAAAAGGAATTGCAGCTTATCGCACACATGCTGCTCAGCTAGGGTATACGGATGCATTTGTAGATGCTACAACACAAGAAGCTTTATATATGACATTAACAAATTCTAATTTTAACGAACAAGAGCATATTGATATGGCTATGAAAGTTGGGAAATCAGCTTTACGGGTGATGGAGTTATTGGATGAGGCACATACGAATCATTTTGGTGTGCCAGAGCCTGTACAAATTACACAAAATCGTGTAGAAGGTAAAGCAATTGTAGTTACGGGTCATAATTTATTTGCATTAGAAGAACTATTAAAGCAAACAGAAGGAAAAGACATTAATATTTATACGCATTCTGAAATGCTACCAGCACACGGATACCCGCAGCTGAAAAAATATAAACATTTAAAAGGAAACATCGGTAAGGCATGGTATGATCAAAGACGCCTTTTTGAAAAATTTACGGGTGCCATATTAGCTACAACGAACTGTGTTATGCCAATTAAAGGCTCGTACTCTGATCGATTCTTTTCATATGACATTGCAGGTTTAGAAGGTGTACAAAAAATTGAAAATGATGATTTTACACCATTAATTCAAAAAACGCTAGAACTTCCAGAAGTACATATGGAGTCGGATGAACAGTTAGTTACAGGGTTTCATCATAATACAGTATTATCATTAGCTCCAGAAATTATTGATGCAGTAAAAGAAGGGAAAATAAAGCGTTTCTTTGTTATCGCCGGTTGTGATGCACCGGGAAAAGGCGGAGAATATTATCGTGAATTAGCAACGTCACTTCCGCCAGAAACGGTTATTTTAACAACTTCTTGCGGGAAATTCCGCTTTAATGATGTGGATTACGGTGTTGTACCTGGCACGGAAATTCCGCGTTACATTGACTTAGGACAATGTAACAACTCCATTTCTACAGTGAAAATAGCGGCTGCTTTAGCAGATGCTTTTCAATGTGAAGTGAACGAATTGCCAGTAAGTATTGTCCTATCATGGTTTGAACAAAAAGCAGTTGCCATTTTGCTCGGGCTATTTAGTCTTGGAATTCAAGATATTCGCATCGGTCCAAAGGCTCCTGAATTTATTTCACCTGGCGTGCTTGATGTATTACAAGAAATATTTGGTTTAAAACTAATTACAAATGCAGCAGAAGACATGGCTATGATGTTATCGTAACGGAAAAGATGTTTTCACTTAATTGTAGTTTTATAAATCATTTGTATGTGTGTGAGTAAACGTACATACAAATGATTATTAATAAAGAAAATCTGCTATATCTATAAATTTTATAATTTTATAAAGCTTTTAAAGTGTAACACCACATGCCCATCACCTTAAGATTTTAAGTATCCCCAAAACGAAATTTCTACATGAATATCTATAATTTTATCTCTTTTTCATTTGATTTGAAAATAAGCTTTCTATTTTTAAAAACCAACGATACCACCTCAAATTATATGAATAAAATCCATTCATTTATTAGGAAAATGGATTGAAAATAATAAGGTAGACTAAAAAGTAAAATATTATTTATGATAATCATTCTTTTATAAAATTTAAATTGGAAATAGCCCTACTCATTTTCAAAATGGAGGGGCTTTTTTTACTGTAAAATCAATATCTGCAGCTTATTTTTGTTGAAAAAATTCTCATTCTTATTTTGATAGTGATATGGGTACATATACATGCCCATCAATCTTTTATTATGAAGTAGCCCTTGAATATATTGTTTTTTATTGACAGACATAAAAATGATTCATTTGCTGTATTGATAATTTATAGACGTTATAATAAAATGTTTATGTATATGCAAACTTAATTTATTTTTGTTTGGTTTTATTGGGAGGTTAGGCAGTGTTAATAACAATAAAATAATGGATATATCACCTGCAAAAAGAATGAAACCAATACGGAGAAGATGATTTCGTTAAAAATTCGAAAAATAAGCATTATTAGCTCTTGAAGAAAAATGACTAGAAAAATTACAAGCATATGGAAAATAGGGTTATACAAAAAGTCCTAAAGGGGGACGGAATTATGGAGAAAAGAAAGTATTCAGTAACACCACAAGATCGAATGAATTATGTATTAGGTCTTTATTCTGCAGATCAACAAATTAATGCAGTTCTTTATTTTCCTGTAGGTATATCCAAGGAAATACTTGAAGAATCAGTAAGGATAACGTTGCAATTGCAACCAGTTTTGAACAGCCAGTTTGTAGAAAATGATATTCCTTACTGGGAGGAACATTCATCTGACACTAACTCATCTATTTGCTTTTTTGCAGAAGGAAATAATCAAGAACTTGAAATAATGGCAATAGATTTTATTAAAGAACCTGGTGATCGTATACAGGGGCCTATGGTTCAAACGAAATTATTACGGGGCACTACAACAGATATGTTAGTTGTGAAATTATCTCATCTATGTTCAGATGGTGCAGGAGTCAAGGAATATATTAAATTGCTTGGAACAATATATACGCACCTTTCATTGGGACGGTCTAAGAAGCAAATTATAAAGGAATTTGATGAGGGAAATGAGAGTTGTCGAGATCAATCACATGTATTCAAATACGCTGGAATATCGGACATAAAAAGTGCGTATCGTCCTAACCAAGAACAACAGGCATCGTTATGGTCTTTTCCATCTCAACCTAACAAAAATAAATTTCCCCAAATGTCCGTACGGCGATTGAGCCATGAGCAAACTCTACGTTTAACCCAATGGACAAAAGCACAACAGGCTACCTTGAATGATGTAATCATGACTGCATACTTCCGAGTTTTATCACATTTCACTGTGTATGCAGAACCTCGCACTGCAGAAAAAATGATTGGCTTGACAATTGATTTACGTCGATATCTGCCTAATAATACAACTGGTGCTATTTGCAACTTATCCGGTATGGAAATGCCAGTGATTAAAATGGAAGACGATGAAACATTTAAGCAGACTCTTGTTCGAGTTAAACAATCAATGGATAAAATAAAGTCTCAAAATCCAGGTCTTTCTTCAGCAGCAGGAATGGAGCTACTGGCAGAAATGAAGCTATCTACAGTGAAGGAAATGTATAATCAGCAATATGAACAGGCTGTACAGATGGGGATGGCGTTGCCATTACTGACAAATTTGGGAGTAATCGCTGAGGAACCTATTCAGTTTGGTCAAATTCAAGCTGAGGATGGGTATATGGCATCACCTATTATGTATGCACCATTCTTTTCAATGGGAGTAAGCTCTTATAATGGAAGACTTACATTTACGATTGGTTATCATGCGCCGGATACATCAAAAGAAAAGGTAGAAAAATTTTTAGATAGTGTTGTTAATCAACTATCAGAAATAAAATAAAAGAGAATATAGAGAACAAATTTCTAACAGAATTGTATTTTAGGGGCTCGTATCATGTACGGATAATCTCTGGGAATTTTCTCTGACCGTACTTGCCTTTATGCTTTATATGCAATGGGAATGGTAGTGAGAAACAATTTGTATCGTGAAAAAACAAGATATATCGGTATGAAAACAATAAAGCAGTGCTGATTTAAATTACACTTTGAATCAGCGCTGTTTTACTAGTTTGATGGCCCTTACAACAAAAAAAGGAGACTGTATCCGGTTAGGGTAAAGCGGATTTTTAATTTTTTTGAAAATAAAGTTGACATCCACAACTACTTAGTCATACAATGTAGTTGTAATAAGTAATACTGAATAGTGTAGCTTTACTCAAAAGCTATTCGGTAAAAATTCGCCTTAGTACTCTGTAATACTGAATATAAGTCAGACAGAATAGGGGGTAAAGGAGGATCAGGACATGGAAAATTTAACTGAAATGCTGAAAGGTTCACTGGAAGGGTGTGTACTGGAAATCATTAGTCGCCGTGAAACGTATGGCTATGAGATTACCCGCCATCTGAATGATCTTGGGTTTACCGAAGTTGTGGAAGGTACGGTGTATACCATCCTTGTACGATTAGAGAAGAAAAAGCTTGTGAATATTGAAAAGAAACCATCAGATATGGGACCGCCTCGTAAGTTTTATTCATTAAATGAAGAGGGCCGCCAAGAGCTTGAATTGTTTTGGAAAAAATGGGATTTTGTATCGTCAAAAATTAACGTCTTGAAGTCAAAATAGGTTCATAAGATAAAATGTTCCGGCCGATATTTTGGGAATTTCTTGTTCGGTTTTATAAAAAAGGAGGAAAATAAGATGTTAGAAATGTTTAAAAAGTTAATTGGTGATAAAAAAGAGTACAAAATGATGATGGCACGAGTTGAGGCTCTGCCAGAGGACTACCAGTTTGTATTTAAGAAAATTCAAAACTACATGTGGAATTTCTCAGCGGGTAACGGGATGGATATGTTACACATACAGTATGAATTAATCGATTTGTTCGAAGCGGGTGCAGCGGAAGGAAGACAAGTGCTTGACATTACTGGGGATGACGTGGCTTCCTTTGCTGACGAACTAGTGGCAAACGCTAAAACTTACGTCTCCAAGTATCGTGAAGATTTGAATGAAAGTATTATGAAGAAATTGAGAAAAAAATAAATGGAATAAGTAATAACGACTGATTAGCTGGTTACACATATGAATTGCATCATAGCTATTCAGTTATATTTTTAACTCGGTACTAAGTAATACAGAATATCAGTGATACTAAATAGGTAGAGGTAAATAAATTATCTTCGCAAAACATTTTATAGGGAGGAAAAAAGTATGAGTAATGCAGCGATTTCTGTAAAAAGCTTGAAAAAATCCTTTAAAGACAAGGGAGTTTTAAAAGGGGTAGATTTTGAGGTGCAGCGTGGAGAAATTTTCGCGTTGCTAGGCTCAAATGGAGCGGGAAAGACGACAACGGTCAATATCCTTTCGACGCTAATGAAGCAAGATGATGGTGAGGTGAGTATTTGCGGTTTTGACGTCCAGCGACAACCAGATTATGTTCGTCAAAGCATCAGTTTGACAGGACAGTTCGCAGCTTTAGACGGCATGCTTACTGGAAGGGAAAACTTGATAATGATCGCTAAGTTACGTGGTGTTTCCAATCCCGCACAAGTTGCTGATAATCTACTTGCAAGATTTAGTCTGACTGATGCGGCCAACCAGAGGGCAGATCAGTATTCAGGAGGGATGAAGCGCCGGCTTGATATCGCAATGAGTTTGATTGGGGCGCCAGCAGTTATTTTTCTCGACGAACCAACGACCGGACTTGATCCAGAAGCGCGGATCGAAGTGTGGGATACAGTAAAGGAACTTGCCGGTAGCGGTACAACTATTTTGCTTACGACTCAGTACTTGGAGGAAGCAGAACAACTGGCAGACCGTATCGCTATTTTGCATGGCGGAAAAATTATTACGACAGGTACTCTTGCTGAACTGAAAGAGATGTTCCCACCGGCAAAAGTGGAGTATATCGAAAAGCAACCGACATTGGAAGAAATATTCCTTGCGATTATTGGCAAAAAGGAGGAGATGTAAATGAAAAGTAAAACAGGTGTATTACTAGGTCGTTTAATGCGTAACATTATGCGCAGTCCGGATACAATTATTACAGTAGCGATTACACCGATTATGATGATGCTATTATTTGTCTACGTGTTTGGCGGCGCAATAAAAACTGGAACGGAAAACTACGTTAATTATTTATTGCCGGGAATTTTGCTAATGGCTATCGCATCCGGTGTAGCTTACACTTCCGTGCGACTCTTTACGGATGTAAAGAGTGGGCTGATGGCACGTTTCATTACGATGCCTATTAAGCGCTCATCGATATTGTGGGCTCACGTTCTAACCTCTTTTGTTGCTAATGTACTTACTATCGTGGTGGTTATTCTTGTTGCACTCTTAATGGGTTTCCGTTCCAGTGCTAATATTCTAGATTGGCTCGCGGTAGCTGGGATACTTGGGATGTTTACGCTGGCGCTAACATGGCTAGCTATCATTCCAGGATTGAAAGCGAGGTCTATGGAAGGTGCGACTGCTTACTCGTACCCGCTAGTTTTTCTTCCATTTATTAGTTCGGCCTTTGTGCCTACCGAAACGATGCCAAAAATTGTTCGTGCGTTTGCAGAGAATCAGCCTGTAACTTCAATCGTGAATGCGATTCGTGCTCTTTTATATGAAGGAACTGTTGGAAACGATATTTGGATTGCGCTTGCTTGGTGCGTAGGTATAATGGTCATCTCTTACTTTTTCGCCAGTAAAGCATTTAAACGTCAGTTAGGGTAAGAAACGTGATAAACGAAACCTTCAGGAATAATATATATTTAGAAAAGCACGGGAGATTTTCCGTGCTTTTATTATTTATCATGCTCTCATTGTAGTAAATGAAATGGTATTTAAAAATAGGATAATTATCCAGTGATAAAGCTTAATATTTGAGGCTCACTGCTTATGGAATGTATAAGCACACTCGTTTTTGTAAATCTGCTAATACTTCATCGGGTATTTCTTTGATTTTAATATCCTTCCCTAGAAAAAGCAGCCAATTTATTATTTCCGTCACTTCATCGGGATTGTTAACATTGATAAAAGTTTTTAAAATGGCTGTGGATTGGTAAGGATTAGTATAAGATATTGAAATTTTTAAAGGATGGTATTTTTTGAACTGGGCAATTGCTGTCGGACCAAGTTCAAGTACAAGGTTAATTGCTTCAGCCTTCTTACTTAGTTTTTCTAAAATCTTTTTCTTATTGAGCCTTTTATTCGTCGTGTATGGTTCGATATTGATGAGAGCATCGACAGGAAACATTAACTTCTTTTCTTCTTTTAAGTCAAATCCTTCAATGATCCAATGGCTTTTTTCTTGATAAAGGTGTAATAGATAAATTGGATAAGACTTAATTTCTTCATCTTCTTTAATGGTAATCAATAAATGGTTATCCAAAAGAAGGATTTGAATGAGTTTTTCTAACATAGGATGGGGGAGATCAGAAAGCTCAAGTAGATCGGGATTATGAGGATTAGTTCCTTGGAACAGCAAGAGTTGATTTAAAAGAACGAGGTCATCCTGCTGGGTTTCTGAGATGAGTCCTAGTAGTTTTTCGGCTAAAGATTGACGACTCTTTAGGTAGGGAAGTTGTTGATTCCTCGTAGCCATAAAGGCAATAAAAAGAGCTTTCACTTCATTATCAGTAAAGCGAACAACGGGCAGGATAGAATTATGCATAACAAAATATCCACCCGTTCTCCCAACTTCAGCGACAAGTGGCATTCCCATAGCTTCAATTTCTCTAATGTCTCTAATAGCTGTCGACCGTGATATGTTAAATTCTCGTATGATTTCAGAAATTGTAAAGTGGGAGCGGTTGTTGATATACCGCATAATTGTATTAATCCGTTCAACTTTTTTCATTTTGGTCTCCTAAACAGTATCATTTTTTGACATGGTTTAAAGATATTATAAACGTATCAGATGAAAAGATAAATCGTTTGATTAATAAAAAAAGAGGCAGGTTTTGCATATGAAAAATTATTCTATAGAAGAAAAAGATAGCTTTATTGTGTTAGGTATTGGAACTGAAATTAAGAGTGAATACACAGACTTTGCTGGAATAAATAAAGAAAAGGACGACTTTTGGTCGGCTGTTAAAGAAGATGGAAGGCTGGACACTTTAAAAGCTTTAGCGACAAATGAATACATTTTTTCTGTGAGCGAAGCGGTGAATAACAAGATGATGTATTATGCTGGTGTCATGACAGAAGCACAAATAGAAGAAGAATCTAGAGTGATCCAGTTTCCAAAGGGAGAATACTTAGTAGTGAAAGGGGAAGACAAAACGGCTGAAGAGCTAAGTAATAAGCTGACTGGCATCGCCTTCGGTCAAGCTTTAAGAGAAGCAACGGATTTTGCTTATGTTGGTGGGCCAAATACAACGGTTGAGATGGGGCAAAGAAACGGCTTAGTATTTGGTGAAATGTGGATTCCAGTTGTTAGGAAGTAAAGTGATAAAAGGTACGAATATGGAAAGTAGAGGCTAACAATATTGAATTGTTGGCCTTTTTGACATAAATAAATTATTCATATGCTACTACACATTATGTTCTGATAAAATGGAATAAAAGGAAATTAATGTAAGGTGGTGGCGATTTGAATAAAAAAAGGATATTTGAGCTATTCATAGTAGTGTTTGTTTTTCTATTCCTTCATGTAAGCACATATACCAATGAAAAATTTAACGATAAATTGGGTTCCTTTACTTTCGTTGTTCTATTTCTTATGGTTTATATTTACGCTGTATTTATAGAACGGTATTTTGATGATATACAAAAGTGGGTTCGAAATATCACAATTTGTTTTGCTTTGTTAGTAGTTGCTGTAGTATCACTATGGATAGGTTACTTTTAAATCCTTACTTAAGAGAATGAGAAGTATGTAATTACAATACATTGAATCCGATTATATTACTTAGCTGCATCGGTTTATATTAATCTTTTCTCTCCCCAATCAGGATAAAATGTACAATAGGAAATTTTATGTAAGATAAAGAAGGAAGGTTTATGGTCAGCTTGAGTACTTTGCTAGCTTTTGCGCTTGTTTCACTTAGTATGGTTTGTTCACCTGGGCCTAATTTAATTTATCTTATTTCTCGTCCCATTACGCAGGGGCGTATGGCAGGATTTATTTTTTTTATTGAGCATCATGCTTGGATTTGTAATTCATATAATCGCAACAATGTTCGGACTTACAGTTTTATTCCTTGCAGTACCCGCTGTCTACGAGGCAGGTGCTGCTTACTTGCTCTGGCTCGCCTGGAATTCGATAAAACCTGTTGCTACATCTATTATGGAACCGCGTATGATTTCTAATGAGCCACCAAGGAAATTATTTCTGATGGGACTCATGACGAATCTTCTGAATCCAAAGATTGCTATTTTGTATGTATCACTTCTACCTCAATTTGAAGATCCAGAGAAGGGATCGTTGCTTTTTCAAGGTGCACTTTTGGGGCTTACGCAAATCACTGTTAGCTTTATAGTTAACCTTGTAATTGTATGTACAGCAAGTAAAATTGCAAAATGGTTTGGCACACGCCCGACGTGGCTACGAGTACAGCGTTGGCTTATGGCAAGTGTTTTAACGGGGCTTTGCTGTACGTCTTGCTTTTGAACGTCGACAGTAAGAGCCTCTTTACCTTCAGTTTCTATAATATAACCTAATAAATATTAATATAAGTTATGTATAACAGATATTTACCTTATAAAATAAGGGGGGCATATTATGACTGAGACAAACGAATCTTCAGGAGTCAATTTGAAAAAAGATGTGAAGTTTTCTATTATAATTCCTGCACACAATGAAGAAAAGTACATTAGAAAATGTTTAGATTCAATTGCAAAGGCATCAGAGGCATATAAAGAGCAAACGGAAGTTATAGTTGTTTTAAATCGTTGCACAGATAAAACAGAGGAAATAGCAAAATCTTATAATTGTGTTACATTGAAAAATAACGATAAAAACTTATCTAAAATTCGAAATGCAGGGGCTAAAATAGCTAATGGAGAAATAATCGTCACTATAGACGCTGATACCATAATGACAGAGTCTATGTTGTCTAATGTAGATAAATATTTAGCTTCAGGTACATACATTGGTGGTGGGGTAAATGGAAAGTTTGAAAGAATATCTTTAGGAATATTTCTCTCCGCAATGTTAATAATCATCCCCTTACTTTTTAAGTACGGAGCTATATCTGTAGGGATTTTTTGGTGCTATAGAAAAGACTTTATGGCAATTAACGGATTTAATGAAAACATGCTTATGGCAGAAGATGCAGATTTCGCTAAACGGTTAAAAGAATGGGGAAAGAAAAATAATAAGAAATTCGGTACTATTAAAAATGGAATGATAACTTCATGCAGAAGATTCGATACATATGGAGACTGGACTTTACTTAAAAATCCAAAAGTAATTTTAGCTTATCTAAAAGGAAATGATAGAAAATACGCAGATAAGACATATTATGATAACCAAGAAAGATAAAAATGGAGAAAAGCGGCAGAGGATAGCTAGTACTTTTTTAGATATAATGAGAATCCAACTTAATTTAATAGATATTATAAGAAAACCATCAATTTGATGGTTTTTATTTTTGAAATAAATATGTATTTTTTTATAAAAATATTTTTTGACCCCCATAAAACTTTGTACTCCTCCGAATATGTATAGTGAAGAAAAATGACTATGAAAGAATATAGAAGCTTTAATAAAATTACTAGATTAGGTGGGCATCCAAAATAAAAGGATGAAATTACCAATGATATAGAGGAGAGTTATTCAAGGATTGCAGATAAAATAGAAAAAGAATAAGCAAAACGAACGGTAGAAAATAAGAAAGTAGATAAAAATACAAACTTAACTTTAGTGCCGAGAGAAAAGGAAAATCATTAAGAAAACGTTGGGAAAAGTTAGACTCGAAAAATATAACTAACAGCAAGAAAACAAGCCCAAAGAAAAGTACCAAGAAAATCTGGTTAAATGGTCACTTTTGTAGTGGCCATTTTGCTATTTGAAGGAGGCTGGGAGATTACAAGTGTTGAGTTTAGTAATGAAGATCTTAAGAAAACCGAAAATAGAAGATATCGTATGTAACATACAAAACAACGAAGAAGATAAAGAAGCGTTTATCGTACAGTATCAGCCTTTTATTAGAAAATCAATCTCATCTGTCTGCCGCCGATATATTACAGAACAGGATGATGAATATAGCATTGGATTGTTTGCGTTTAACGAAGCAATTGAACAGTATTCATATACAAAAGGAAAGTCCTTTTTAGCGTTTGCTGATCTTCTTATAAAAAGAGATGTAATTGACTATATACGTAAGGAGTCTAAACATAACTTTGTCTTTTTAAAAGAAGATGAGCAAGAGGAAATGTTAGAAATGCAAGTGTCGCTTACGGAGTATATGAAAGAGATGGAAAATAGTAACCGTAAGGAGGAAATTCTTCATTTTCAAAGTGTGCTAGCTGAGTTTAAAATCACATTCTCAGAGCTTGCTAAAGAATCTCCTAAGCATCGTGATACACGTGAGCACTTAATAGAAATTGTGAAAATAATTATAAAAGAAGAGGAAATGATGGAAGAGCTGTTCCGAAAGAAAAAGTTACCGCTTAAACATATTGAACCGCGTGTTAGGGTAAGTCGTAAAACGTTGGAACGACATAGAAAATACATTATTGCAATGTGTATTATTTTTGCAAACAACTATACATATATTCTGGATTACATAAGAGGGGAAAAGCATGATGAATAAAGGAATTGTGATGGATATAAAAAAGCATAGCGTAGTTGTTTTAACACCAAATGGAGAGTTTATTACGTGTAAAAGAAAAGGGGATTCTTGCATAATCGGGGAGGAAATCTCGTTTGATGAGCAAGAACAAAAAGCATCGCATTTTTCGATTCCTTCCTTTTTAAAGCCTGCATCAATATTTGTTGCTTGTTTTCTATTTGCAGTGCTGTTTTTCTACAACCAACCAGAAGAAAAAGTATTTGCTTACGTCTCAGTTGATATAAATCCAAGTTTAGAGGTGAGCGTAACAAAGGATTTTCGTGTTATAGATTTGCAGGCTTGTAATGATGATGGAAGGCGTATTTTAAAAGAATTGAAGCAATGGGAAAATAAACAATTACAAGAAGTAATACGTACTATTATAAAGCAAAGTCAAGAGGATAAGTATTTAACGAATGATAAGCAAGTTATGCTAACAGCTGTTGCAAAGGACAAGGCACTAGAACCACAGTTGGAAAAGGCAATGAAAGAATTAAAGAAAGAATATGAGCTAAAACATATTACAGTTGAATATCAAAGTAGCACAATGCAAGTACGAGAGAATGCTAGAAAAGCTGGAATTGGCACAGGTGTTTATATAAAGCAAGAGAATGAGAAGAACAACTCGCTTACGCCTCCTGCCACGCCGTCTAATCCGGTGGAAAACGAAGAAGAGGTGCAATCACAGCCGGAGTCATCTCATGATGCATCACTGGATTTGTCTCCTGTAAAAGAAAAAAAATATGAAAAGCAAGAGCAGAAAGAACAAAAGAAAACAGAGGAACAGCCATCGAAGCAAATAAAAGAAAACAATGAAAGAGGATCTCAGCAAGAAAATAGAGGGAATCAACAGGAGAATAACAGTAGAGAAGCTCAACAAGGAAATAATGGGAATCAGCAAGGGAACAACGGAAGAGGATCTCAACAAGGGAATAATGGAAGAGGATCTCAACAAGGAAATAATGGAAATGGGCAAGGGAACAACGGAAGAGGATCTCAACAGGGAAATAACGGAAACGAGCAAGGGAACAATGGAAGAGGATCTCAACAGGGAAATAACGGAAACGAGCAAGGGAACAATGGAAGAGGATCTCAACAGGGAAATAACGGAAACGAGCAAGGGAACAATGGAAGAGGATCTCAACAGGGGAATAATGGAAACGAGCAAAGGAACAATGGAAATGGGCAAGGGAACAATGGAAGAGGGTCCCAGAAAGAAAATGACGGAAACGAGCAAGGGAACAATGGTAGGGGGTCTCAACAAGAAAATAGAGGCCACCAGCAAGGGAATGAAAAGAAGAATCAATAGAATATGGAATTGAGAGATTCATTTCAAAGCTAAAAGGATTTCTCTCGCTATTGTGGGCAGTAAAACTTCCATCTCAAAATTTGGCTGGGGCAAAGAAGTTAGGTGGGAGTTGGGCTGCTTGTAAATGCCCAATTGGTGAGGGCTGATTAAAGTTGCACTTTATTATTCTATAGTTCTATTAAGAAGGAGTATGTGAAAAATATAATGGAGAAAAACATTCAACAAGAGAAAGATAAAGAAAAACCTGTTTTTTATGATCCGAAAGGAAGGAGAAACATAGCCTTTATTTGGTTTCTATGTATCTCAATAGTTAGTGTAGGTGTTGTATTTTATTTTTTCTTTCAAAGTATTTTTTCAACACCAGAAATTCCAAATATGAATACCGCTGTACAACAAGATACTAAACTTGTACCAATTAATCAAAAAC
Organism: Bacillus sp. ok061; assembly: GCF_900108285.1. Taxonomy (NCBI): domain Bacteria; kingdom Bacillati; phylum Bacillota; class Bacilli; order Caryophanales; family Bacillaceae; genus Bacillus; species Bacillus sp. ok061. Next base: position 249,016 of record NZ_FNUW01000002.1, read on the forward strand.
TTAGTGATCAGCAGTTAAAGAAGGAAGAATTTAACCTAAATACCGAAACGAAGGATAATAAAAATTTGGTGAATCCGCCGAAGGATAGTAAACATCCTAAAGAAGTGTATGGTTTTTATGTAAACTGGGATGAAAATAGTACCGCTTCTCTAAAAGAAAATATCGATTCATTAACTACGTTAGTACCAGAGTGGTATCATTTAAAAGCAGATTTAACGATTAGAAGTGAGATAAAACCTGAGATAGTAAAGTTGGCAGAAAAGAATCAAGTGAAGATTATGCCTTTGCTTACTAACTATACTGAGGAAGCTTCTGGTCCTGATAGTGGGCTAATTCATAAGTTACTGAGTTCCTCAAACGATGTAAAGACAAAGTTTATTAATGATTTAGTAAGCCAAGTTAAAAAAAATCAGTTTTCAGGTATTAATATTGACTTTGAGGCCGTACCTGAAAGTGATAGAGAAAGCTTAACAAATTTTATGAAAGAACTTACTACGGAATTTCATGAACATGATTTGCTCGTTACACAAGATGTTCCAGCTAATGATAAGGCTTTTGATTATAGTGCGTTAGCAAAAATAATAGATCGAATGATTGTAATGATGTACGATGAGCACTATGAAGCCGGGGAACCAGGACCAATTGCTTCAAATAAATGGTTCCAACACACATTAAAAGAACTGAATATTCCGTCTAATAAGCTTATAGTTGCTTTCGGTAACTATGGATATGATTGGCAAGTAAATAGTAAAGAAGCTGCGAAGTCTTTAACTTTCTCAGAAGTTATGGCAATAGCTCATGATTCAAATATGAAAATTCAATGGGATAAGATGAGTGGAAACCCTTATTTTAGGTATAAAACAGAAGGGAAAGAACATACTGCTTGGTTCTTAGACGGTGTAACTCTTTATAATCAAGTGAAAATCGCAATGGACAATAATGCAAAGGGATTTGCGTTATGGAGACTAGGAGCAGAAGACCCTACAATATGGAAAGTTTTAAAAAATCCGATTGAGGCACAAAAAAATCCTAATGTATTACATAAAATCAATAGTTTAGATGAAGTAAATTATTCTGGACAAGGTGAAATTTTACAGATTGAGAATGAAAGAAAAAATGGATTGAGAGATTTTAAAGTAGGCAAAGATGGTTACCTTACAGATGAAGTATATCAATCCTTACCATCTGCATATGAAGTGCAACGATATGGAAAACCAAATGGGAAACAAGTAGTATTAACATTTGATGATGGACCAGACCCGAAATATACGCCAGAAATTTTAGATATATTAAAAGAGAATAAAATAAAAGCTGCTTTTTTTGTACTTGGTGAAAACGCACAACTAAATACTAGTATTGTAAAAAGAATATACGATGAAGGGCATGAAATTGGCAATCATACTTTCAAGCATCCTAACATAGCTGATACGTCTTTACTACGAACGAAAGTAGAACTTAATACGACGCAACGTTTAATTCAGGAAGTAACTGGACATTCTACGGTTTTATTTAGACCACCATATGAAGCGGATGCTAACCCGGATTCATCAAATGAAATATTGCCTATTTTACGTGCACAAAATATGAACTATACAATGGTAGCGGAAAAAGTTGATCCCGAAGACTGGGCAACACCATCAACAAATGAATTAGTAAAGCGTGCTCTTAATCCCATTTATAAGGGAGAGGGAAATATTATTCTTCTCCATGATGCGGGAGGGAATCGTACACATACAGTAGAGGCGCTCCCAATCATTATTAAAGATCTAAAAAAGCATGGATATAGTTTTGTAACAATTTCAGATTTAATGAATAAAGAACGAGATGAAATTATGCCTCCTGTTTCTTCTGAGGGGAAGCAATATTTACTTTACAATAAAGCTGTCTTTTCAGGGGCAGGATACTTTAAGCATATATTAACAACTATTTTTTATATTGCTATTGGATTAGGGATTTTTCGATTTTTATTCTTAATTTATTTTGCATGGAAGCAGAAAAGAAAAACGTTATCTCGCTATATTAATTCGTCCTATCAACCTTTTGTTAGTGTTGTCATAGCAGCATATAATGAAGAAAAGGTGATAGCTAAGACGATTCGCTCAATTTTGGATAGTAATTATAGAGAATTTGAAGTTATTGTTGTGGATGACGGATCGACAGATGGTACGTCAAAAGTAATGAAAGAAACATTTTATAAACACCCTAAAGTTCGTTTCATTCAGAAAGAAAACGGCGGGAAATCATCGGCAATGAACCTAGGGTTTCAACAATCGCGAGGAGAAATCATTGTCACTTTAGATGCGGATACTATTATTGCGCAAGATGCTATTTCTTTAATGGTTAGACACTTTGAAAATCAGAATGTAGCTGCAGTTTCAGGTAATGTCAAAGTGGGGAATAGACGGAATTTGTTAACTACTTGGCAACATGTTGAGTATATTACAGGGTTTAATTTAGAACGTAGAGCTTTTGATGAGTTAAATTGTATTACAGTCGTTCCAGGAGCTATTGGGGCGTGGCGCAAGAAGAATGTAGTTGAATCTGAATATTTAAGCGAAGATACATTAGCAGAAGATACGGATCTTACTATTACATTTTTACGTCAAGGGCATAGAATTGTATATGAAGAAAAAGCGCATGCTTTTACGGAATCACCTGAGGATGTGAAAAGTTTCATTAAACAGCGCTATCGTTGGTCATATGGTACACTTCAATGTCTTTGGAAACATCGAAAAGCGTTGTGTAATTCAAAACATAAAACATTAGGATTTATTGCACTGCCTAATATGTGGTTATTCCAATATGTTCTGCAATTCATTGCTCCTTTTGCAGATATATTAATGATTATAGGACTATTTAGTAGTAATCCGCTAAAAGTTTTAGGATTTTATCTTGTATTCTTTTTAATGGATCTTCTCGCTTCTCTGTTCGCATTTAAATTAGAGGAAGAGAACCCAAAACCATTGGCATGGTTAATTTTACAACGTTTTATTTATCGTCAATTTATGACCTATGTTGTCATTAAATCTATATTCTCATCGCTTCGAGGAGTAGCGGTAGGGTGGAATAAACTAAAGAGACTGGGGAGTGTTAAACATTCCACGGAACATAAGGAGGCATCATAAAAGAGCAGACTATTTGCTCTTTTTCATTAGTTTTAGTTAGTTGAATGTAGAGTTGTAGCATAAAAACTGCTGCTTCTATAATGAGATTCCTATTCATTATGAATAGTGAGACATTATGTTAAGCTAATCCTTTAGTTTCGGATTAAAGTTTTTTTATATTTTTTAAAATGACGGACACAAAAACGCATATACCTTCGAATTATATATATGGATAACATAAATATGTATATAAAAGGGGAGAAATAAGATGAAAGAAAAAAAAGAAATGTTTCAAGAAATCGCTGAGGTGTTAAAGGTATTGGCGCATCCAGTTCGTCTATCTTTAGTAAAAATAATGCTTGCAAAAGGTCCTACTAATGTAACAACAATGTATGGGGATTTACAAATGCCTCAAAGTACAATTAGTCAACATTTATCTAAACTAAAAGCTGCTAAAATGGTTACAGGTACTCGGAAAGGATTAGAAATTTATTATGAGGTAACTGACAATCGCACAAAATCAATATTAGCATGTTTAGTTTAAATGATGACTTCTATTTCAAAATAAAAAGCGCTATTCTTTTCTATGATTTTACAGAGAGAATAGCGTTTTTTATTTTTAAGGAGTATCTTTTTATATGCCTATAGAATGGAGTGAAAGGTTTATGGGTTTAAATGTACCTACTGTTACCTTAGGTTCTAATGCGTCTAATAATGAAAAAATTCTCGGTTTAGGGGTGCTTCTTTATAGCTTACGTACAATTGAGATTAGAAAAAGTAGAGCGAGCGCTTAATGAGGCGGAAGTAGTGTTTATATGCGAAACTTTATAGAAATCTCATTTTTCTAATTGTATCTTTTTAGATTGATGGATGTGGGGTCACGTCCATCAATCTAAGAAAACAAGTTAGCTAAAAAATGATGAAAATAAACTTTATAGAAATAAAAAATATGAACGTAGAGGATTAAACAAAGTATATAGTGCTTTTTTAGTCATGTAATCTTTTAATCTGATGATCTTTTCCCCATTCAAACAGATCATTCATTATTTGCATTAAAGATTTTCCGTATTCACTTATGGTGTACTCAACCTTTGGTGGTACTTCTTGATATACGGTACGATAGATAATCCCATCAGCTTCAAGTTGCCGAAGTTGTTGTGTAAGAACCTTTTGTGTAATGTTTGGGATTTCTCGTTTAATTTCATTTGTTCGCATTTTTCCATCCGACAAAATACATAAAATATGAACTTTCCATTTTCCACCGATTACATCGAGTGTTGTTGCAATTGGGCAATTATCATTTTGATTCATATAACACCTCCACAGGTACTTTAAGGTTCCTATAGCACTTTAAAGTACGTACTTTTCAATTATATGTGACTCATTCATACTAATACGTAAAGGGTTGAATAATTTATAAAGGGGATGAAAAAAGATGAAAACACTTGTAATTGTAGCACATCCTGATATTGAAAAATCAAAAATTAATAAAAGATGGATTGAAGAACTTGAGAAATATTCGGATGAAATTACGGTGCATGAATTGTATAAAGTGGCACCGAATTGGGAGTTTAATATTGAAGAAGAGCAAAAGTTATTAGTAGAACATGACAGATATATATTTCAATTTCCGCTTTACTGGTACAGCTCACCACCATTATTAAAAAAATGGTTCGATGATGTATTAACATATGGATTTGCGTACGGATCTAAAGGAGATAAAGTGAAGGGGAAAGAATTTGGTGTAGCTATTTCTATAGGTGGATTAGAAAAAGACTATGAAAATAGTGGGATTACAATGGATGAGTTGACGAAACCATTCCAAGCTACATGCTTATATACAGGTATGGAATTTATACCTTCCTTTTATTTATATGGTGCAGAATATAAACTAAGTGATGAAGAGATTGATAAAAGTGCACCTGAGTATGTGCAATATGTGATGAACAAGAAGTATTCTAATATATAATGAAAAATAGCCATTTACTTGTGAAGTAAATGGCTATTTTATATTTTCCTTATATTCACTAAGTGTAATCTTTAGTAAATTAATAGTTAATCTGGTAAAATAAAAAACCTAACATATATAAAGGGGAGTTTTACTTGAGAACGATGCGACAATTATTACAAAAGAGAGCAATGCAATCACCAAATTTGGAAGCGCTTGTAGGGGGGAAGAAAAGATATTCGTTTCAGCAATATAATGAACGAGTAAATCAGCTTGCACATTATTTGTTACATAATGGTGTGCAAAGAGGAGATCGTATAGGAATACTATGCAAAAATAATCACCCATTTCCAAGCGTTATGATGGCAAGTTTAAAAATTGGAGCGGTATTTATTCCGCTAAATCATCAGCTGACTGTTTATGAATTAGAAACGATTGTAAAAGAAGCGAAATTAAAAGTGTTAGTTATTGATGAAGAATTTAGTGAAGTGTTATTAAAGGTTGATGCTGTTAAAGAAATTCCTTATGTAATTCAAACGACAAAAAAAGACTTTGGTTCATTTGAATTAGAGTTGCAAAAACAGCCAACGACAGAACCGAACGTAGAAGTTCATGAAGAAGACGATGCCATTTACTTGTTTACTTCAGGAACGACTGGACAGGCGAAAGCATGTGTAATTGGACATAAAAACTTACATCACTATTTTGCTGAAATTGCGGGACAAAGAGAAATCCCAGCAGGTGAACGCTTTTTATCTGTGCATCCATTGTTCCATATGAGTGGCGTGCTTTCTATTTTAAATTGTATTTATCATGGCGTTACGATGATTTTCTTAGCTGATTCGAATCCTACTCTTATTTGGGATAAGATTGAAGAAGAGAAAATTACTACGATGCTTGCGTTCCCAGCTGTTTATAGTTACATGCTTGATGAATTAAATAAAAAAGAACGTAATATTTCAACCTTTAAAGTAGCACAAAGCGGTGGTACAAAAGTGCCAGAAACACTCATTCAAAAATATATGGAAAAAGGAATATATATGGTGCAAGGTTATGGTAGTACAGAAGGTTGGGTTGTAACCTCATGGCATCCAATGATGGGAAAAGAAAAGATGTCTTCTGTAGGAAAAACCTTGAAAAATGTAGAGGTGAAAATTGTTCATCCGGAAACAGGACATGAACTAACAACAAATGAAGTTGGAGAGATTCATGTGAAAAGTCCATACATGTTTAAAGGGTATTGGAATAATGAAAAGGCGACAAAGAAGGTAGTAAAAGATAACTGGTTTAACATGGGTGATGCTGGCATGATAGATGACGATGGATTCCTGCATATTATGGGAAGATATAAAGACGTTATTATACGCGGTGGTGACAATGTATATCCAGATCAAGTAGAAGATGTTATTCATGAAATACATGGTGTTTTAGAAGTTGCAGTAGTTGGAGTTCTAGATGACTTTTGGGGAGAGGTTCCAAGAGCTTTCATTGTGAAGGATAGCGAAACAATATTAACAGAAGAAAGTATTATTCAGTATTGTAAACAGAAATTAGCCAGTTACAAAATACCAGAAGTGGTATTCATAGATGAGTTACCGAAAAACGCTTTAGGAAAAGTGTTGAAGAGGGAATTAAGAGATGCTGTTCTTGTGAAATAGAAAATTATGAAATAATGGAGAACCCAGTTATGTATAAAGCATGACTGGGTTTTTGTTAATGTTTCTGATAGTGGAGAGTATAAACGTTTTTGTTTTTTTGATGCAATTTTTTAGCTTGGTAACGCTCGAACGATATTCGATTATTAGGTAATTTAAACCTCGCTACCTCCACTTGAAATTGTTATAATTAAAATGTTTTTAACATTTAAATAATTAGGGGGCTAGAGAATGAAAATTGCGATAGTCTGTTTCGATAACTTTACTGATATAGATGTTTTTTTACCATGGGATTTATTAAATCGTGTACGTTTAGTTGGCGGTATTTCTGATTGGACTGTCCAGCTATTAGGAACGGAAAAAACTCATATATCCATGTCTGGCTTACGTATCCCCATGACAGGAAGCATATCTGATATACCTTCCGCTGACGCAGTAATATTTGGAAGTGGCAAGGGGGTCCAAGGTTTATATCAAAATCAAGAATATCTTAATAGCATTCATGTAGATCTTCAAAGACAATTAATAGGCTCTATGTGCTCTGGTTCACTACTACTAGGAGCTAAAAAATTGTTAACTGGTAAAAAAGCAACTACATATCCATCTGTAGTAGAACAACTTAAAGAATTTGATGTAGACGTTATTGAACAAAGCTTCGTAAACGAAGGGAATATCTCGACTGCCGCAGGTTGTTTTGCTGCTCAAGATCTCTCAGCTTGGATTATAAGAACTTTGATTAATGAAGAAATGGTTGACACTGTGCTTGAAACTGTTCAGCCAGTGGGCAAAGGTTTATATTTTAAATAATCAAGTTAGAAATAGATAATCTGACTTGATTATTTAAAATGACGTTTTTGTACAATTTCTTCTTTAGTGAATCCAAGTAATTTTCCTAAGGAGGGCGACCGTCACATCGTTATCAAGCCAAGGATTTGGAATTACCTCAAAATGAAAAATTTCCCCTTGTACAGTTAATTATAGAATTCGACTTATTTTTTTCGTATTGGGGAACTACCGATTTCTTAAGTTGATGGGCATAAGGTTTGTTACTAGATTTTGTATTTCGTGTAAGATAACAAAGAATATTCAATCAATTACTGGAGGAAGAGATGTAAATGAAGCTGCCGCTATTACAAGTAGAGACGGAGAAACTTATGATCCGTCCGTTCCAAAAAGATGATTACGAAAGTTGGTTAGATGGATTTAATAAGAGACTGCCATCGCAGTATAAATATGACGATGGCTATCAAGTTATGGCATCATCAACAAAAGAATGGTTCACGGAATGGATAAGGGGTTTTGATGAAGCAGCACATCGAGATGAGATGTATGTATTAGGTATTTTTCGTAAAGAAGATGGGGCTAATATTGGAAAGCTAGAGCTAATAAAAATTTTACGTATGGACTATCAATGGGCGATGATGGGCTACTCTATTCATAATCAATATTGGAAAAATGGATATGGGGTAGAAAGTGTAAACGCTACGTTACCGTTATTTTTTAATAGCCTTGATTTTCATAGAATCGAATTACATATACGTGTTGATAATGAGCCATCAGTGCGCCTTGCAGAAAGAGCAGGTTTTTCATTTGAATGCAAGAGAGAGGCATTTTCATTAGAGAATGGTAAATGGATGGATTTTCTTATTTATTTTAAAAATAAGGAGATGAATATATGAGAGTATTTATTACAGGTGGAAATCGTGGATTAGGGTTACAGTTAGTAAAAGTATTTCATGAAAATGGGCATATTGTTTATCCATTAGTTAGAACTGAGGCTGCGGTAACGCAATTGGAGCAAATGTTTAGTTGTAGATGTTTTCCTATGTTGGCAGACTTATCGGCTGATGAGAGTATGGGGCAAATTAAGAAACAGCTTGAGGAATATACAGAGTATGTTGATCTAGTTATAAATAACGCTGGCATTACTGGGAAGGAGACTGAGATTTTACATACAAATTCAGAAGAGTTAACGGACTTATTTAATATTCATTGCTTAGGTGTAATTCGGGCTGTAAAAGGTACATATGTGGCGTTAACTAAATCGAATCATCCGAGAATAATAAATATGTCCTCTCGATTAGGATCATTACATAAAATGGCGAACAAAGAGTTTCCGCAAGGCCAGTTCTCATATTCATATCGAATTGCTAAAGCTGCACAAAATATGTTAACACTCTGCTTACAACAAGAGTTTGAGAATAAAGGAATTCGTGTAACTGCCATTCACCCAGGGAAATTAAGAACTGATATTGGTGCCTTTGATGCGAATATGACTCCGGCTGAAGGAGCAAAAAATATATATGATTGGATAATAGATTCAAATGAGGATGTTTCAGGGAAGTTTATTGAGCCTGGTATGGGGGAATTAAAGTGGTGATATACGATCTTGCAATCATTCAGAATCTATTTGGCCCGTCTAAAAAAATATTAAATGGCTTACCAAAGGCAGTAACGATTGAAGAAATAGAAGAAGATGTTTTGTATAACGTACAAACATATAAAGAAAAGATAGGTAGATTTGAAGAGGTTTGTTTTAATTGGGAGTTAAAAAGAGCAAGTATTGTATTAAACAAAAGGTTTAGTAGTTATAACTCAAGTGTGAAAGAGTTACTTGATGCCGGTTTTTCTTTGTATGCCGCAAAGATAGAAGTATGTAGAGAATTGAACAATGTAGAAGAGCTTGAAAGACAATATACATATCGATCAATAGCAGAAGGAACGTTATTGGAAAAAGAATTTAAATACATTTGGGAACAATGTATGTCGGGTTCAGGGAATCAAACTTCAATTTTAACTATCGATGAACATTTTTATTCAGTGCAAACAGAGTTAGGTAAGGGTTGGGAAAAGTCATGTATTGTTTTTTATGATAAAACTGAGCCAATTGGTATGTCCATACCGCATATAGAAACTGGAACAGAAAGTGAAGGACGATTATTTTACTTTGGAGTAATGCCTTATTATCGTGGGAAAGGAATTGCTTCCCAGCTGCATCTTCAATCTTTACATATGTTAAAGGAAATGGGGGCTACTTATTACATCGGAAGTACACATACTTCAAATGAAAAGATGCAGAGGATATTTTGGAGAAATTATTGTTCGGTGAAAACGGAGACAGAGCTTTATTATAAAATTTTTAAAGTAGATTAGGAGAAAAGAAAATGAAGACTATAAATGTATTTCATTATGACGCATTTACGGATAAACCAAATAAGGGAAATCCAGCAGGTGTTGTATTAGAGGCGTATGGATTAACAGAAAAGGAGATGCAGCGTATTGCTGAAAAAGTTGGATATAACGAAACAACTTTTGTTCTTTCCTCAGAAGTAGGAGATATAAGAATGCGCTATTTTACACCTGGTTTTGAAATGGATTTATGTGGTCATGGGACAGTAGGGACGATATATGCCTTGCGCGAAAAAGGTTTATTAGAAGAGAAAAGTAACCTTACGATTGAAACGAAGGCTGGGATTTTACCGATACAAATAGATGTGAATGAAAAGGGAGAAACCTTTATTAAAATGAGGCAGGCAGCACCTCAGTTTAAAGATTTTGCAGGTTCAAAAGAAGAATTAGCTCATAGTATTGGTTTGGAAGTAAATGATTTAGATGTAAGTTTACCGATAGTATATGGAAGTACGGGGAATTGGACTGTAATTGTGCCGATTAAAAATCTAGATGCGTGTGAGAGAATGAAACCTAATAATGCTGCATTTCCATCAGTATTAAAAGAAATACCTAATGCTTCTATTCACCCAATTTGTCTAGAAACTTATGATGAACTAGCACAAATGCACGGCCGTCATTTTTCATCAGCTTACGCTGGGACGATTGAAGATCCAGTGACAGGAACAGCTTCAGGTGTAATGGGAGCGTATTATGCGGAGTATTTAGAGAAAGATTTTGAACATGAATTGGATTTAATCGTTGAGCAAGGTCAAGAAATACATAAAGATGGTCGTGTAAAGGTATATGTAACGAAAGATGTAAAAAATGAGAAGTTACAAATAGATATTGCTGGAACTGCAGTGTATGTGAAAGAGTTTGAAATTTCAATATAAAGTGAAACTTTAATCAGTGGGGGTCCTACTGCCCGTTAATTCGGGATAAAAAAGAAAGCCCGGAATACATCCGGACTTTCATTATCTGTTCAACACTTCAATATACGAAGCATCTCCAGTTGTTCTTAATGCAGAGCGGAAATTGTTGTTTTCCAACGTTTTAGCAACTTGTTGTAATTGCTGTGCATCATCGTGATGAATAATTAAACTGTCAGCACCGCTTTCTTCTATATGAATGTGTTCGACATTTCCAATGGCATCATGTACAGCTTTTAAAAATTCAGGTTTCATAATGTCCTCCTATATGTATGTAACGTGTTTATTTAGTATTTCCTTATTTTTGAAATATAAAAGTAAATGAAAGGAGAAATAAAATGAATATAAAGCAGTTTAACGAACATATAACATCACTATTTGGAGAGCATCTTCATAAATATGGCGATGATGAATATGGTTTTACTTATATAAGTAAAGATGAATTTCACAAAATCGGTTACACAACAAATTTAACGTTAGAAACTATTGAAGAAGCGTATCGAAATGGAGTCGATATGATAGTTACACATCATGCGCCGTGGAGTTTTTTATTTGGTATGGAAGAGGCTTGTATTGAGAAATTGAAGCAATATGAAATGAATCATTTTTGGATTCATTTGCCGTTAGATTTTGTAAAGTTTGGCACGTGTACATCGTTATTTAACGAAATTGGGATAGATACAATACTGGAATATTCAACCTATGAGGAAGAAGAACTACCGGGAATAGGAAAATATAAAGAAGCGATTCCTTTTTCAAACTTAGTTGGAAAACTTGAAGAAAAAATGGAAGAGAAAGTGAAGAGCTGGAGAAATCACGATAAACCAGTAAAACGGATTGCGATCTTAACCGGTGCAGGAAACAATACAAATTTGATTGAACGTGCATTAGAAAAAGGATGTGACACGTACATAACAGGTGAAAAAACATTATATACAGTGCAACATGCGAAATTTAAAGGAATTAATTTAATTGTAGGCAGTCATACGTTTACAGAAGTGTTTGGTGTAGAAAGTTTGGCTCATAAGTTAAAAGAAAGAGATAATTCAATAGAAATTATTAGATTAAATGAAGATCATTTGGAGTGAAGAAATCACATCGTATTACCATAAATGGAATGAACTATATGATGGAATATTGAAGGAAGCAGTTGAAATGAAATAAAATTATTTTTTGTTATATTAAGATTTTTAGGAGGAATTCCTTTATGTTTGTCAAATGATAGTAAAGGTGTCTTTTGAATTAAGGAAATATTCGGAGTTGAAGGGTGAGAGAATGGACATTTCAATAATCACCGCACAACTAGTTAAGGAAAAAGTTATTTCACATTATCCAAATAGCGTAAAAGCATTAAACGGGGAACGACAAGTACTATATATTTGTTAGATGAACAATACGTTATAAAGTTGAATGAATCGGATGTCATACGTGAAGAAGCTTATTTTCTTCAGTTTTATAAAAAGGACGAATTATTTCCAAAGCTTTTATATAAGGAACCTTTAAATCGCTATATTGTTTACTCATTCCTTGAGGGCACAACTTCTTGCAAACTAGGCCATAAATGGAGTGTTCTTAGTAAACTTGTAAAGAAAGTTATCAAATTGAAAATAAAAAAGTAGATCATTATCAACAAAAATCAGCTTAATAAAAATATAGGGATAGGGGAAATTATGATGAAAAATTTCGTTTGTACAACGTGTGGCGTGCAGTATGCAGCGAGTGTAGAAGAACCGGTGAGTTGTCATATTTGTGATGAAGAAAGGCAGTATGTGAATCCGAAAGGGCAGTCTTGGACGACTTTAGAAAATTTGCAAACAGATGATACATATAAAAATGAAATAATCAAAGAGGAAAATGGACTTTATAGTATTACGACAAAACCAGGATTTGCGATCGGTCAAACGGCATTTATAGTGAAAACAGAGTCATATCGTTTACTGTGGGACTGCATTACGTATTTAGATGAAACGACAATTGCGAAAATAAAAGAGCTTGGTGGATTAGATGCAATTGCATTGTCTCATCCTCATTATTATTCAACGCAAGTAGAATGGGCAGAGACATTTGATGTACCAATTTATATACACGAAGATGATAAAGAATGGGTGATGCGCCCAAGTAGTCGTATTATTTATTGGTCTGGTGAGTCTTTACAATTAGCGGATGGGATTACTGTACATCGTCTTGGAGGACATTTTAGTGGTGGTTCTGTATTGCATTGGGAAGAAGGTAATGATGGAAAAGGGATTTTGTTAACAGGTGATATTATTCAAGTTGTAGCGGATGAGCGGTGGGTAAGTTTTATGTATAGCTATCCAAACTTAATTCCATTACCAGCGAGAAAAGTGGAAGAAATGGTGAACCGAGTGAAGCCGTTACAGTTTAATCGTTTATACAATGCTTTTCATCGAGTAGTAAAAGAAAATGCAAATGAGGCAGTTGAACGTTCTGCTGACAGGTATATAAAAGCAATAGAAGGAAAGTTGTTTCATACGTAAAAGGAGAGTAGCTTAATGAAAACGTTAGTATGTTTTGGAGATAGTATTACAGCTGATGATGTATTTTTTGATGGGATACCTAGATTAACGCCAAGGTTACAAGTAATGTTTCCAGATTGGAAAGTAGTGAATGCAGGTGTTCCAGGTGATAATACGTTCGATGCGTTAAATAGGATTGAAGAAGATGTAATATTATATAAACCAGATTTCGTAACAGTTTTTCTTGGTACGAATGATGCGGTCTCTTTTTCACAAACGTCACTACAGGAATACAAAGAAAACTTAGAGCAGATTGTGAAACAGATTTCATCAAATAAAGTACTACTGATTAGCCCTGCACCAGTTGATGAAGAGAGGCAGCACAATAGAACAAATGAAGTGCTCTGTCAGTATGCAGACGTGGTAGAGGAAGTGGCGAAAGAAACAGGAAGCTATTTTCTAAATTTGTATGCTGAAATGATTCAAGAACTGAATTATAAAGGGTTTGTAGAAAATGATGAAAAAGATGGATTACACTTTGGGCCAGAAGGCTATGAGTATGTAGCGAAGTTAATTGGTGAAAAGTTAAAAGGGATTTTATAAAAAAGCAAAGCGATATCGCTTTGCTTTTCATTTTTTTTAGTAGCTCAATCTAGAAATGCTTGCTGCAATGCTTTCAGTCCATCGCTGTAAATACCATGAAACAGATTTATTACCTCTTCATCACTAACCTCAACAGGAGTGAAAGTACCTGACCACTCTACTAACGATGTGTTACTTTCAGTACCTTCTTTAACCTGGATTGTAGATAAATAATTAGTGACTGGGAACGGTGCATTCATGATTGAATACGTGTAGTAGCGTTCTTTATCATTGAATACTTCTAAGCGTTCTATAATTGTATCGCCATCTGGATTAGCTAGATGACGTACACGACCGCCTTCAGTTAATTTACTGCTAGGTATATAAGGTAACCAGTCTGGAAGGGAGTTGAAACCTCCGATTAATTGCCATACTTGTTCAGGTGAAGCAAAAATTTCCATAGATGTAGTAGTATGTGCCATATTCATTACGCTCCTTTTCATCCCGGTATTTACGGGTAAATAATCAGTGGGGGATGCTCCCACTGATTAAATTTTCATTATTATTTTACGTTGATTGGTAGTGGTGCATTAGGTGCTACTAGTTTTTGTTCGCGCATTTCTTCCCAGAATGCTGCTGGAATTACTGTATTTAAGGCATTTTGGTCTTCTACAATTCGTTCCGGTTTACTTGCCCCAGGAACAACAGCAGCAACTGCTGGATTAGCTAGTGAAAATTGTAGTGCAGCAGCTTTGATGCTGATATCGTGACGATCTGCAAGAGCTTTGATTTTCTCAACTTTTGCAATAATTTCTGGCGATGCTTTTTGATATTCGAAGTGAGCGCCTCCAGCAAGAATACCTGAGCTATATGGGCCACCAACAACAATATCCATATTATGCTTTACAGCTGCAGGCATTACTCGTTGCAATGCACGTTCGTGGTCTAATAATGAATAGCGACCAGCTAATAAGGATATATTTGGTTTTGCTTCTTCTAGATCAAGCATAAGTTCAATTGATTCTACTTTGTTTACTCCAAGCCCCCAGCCCTTAATAACTCCTTCTTCACGTAAACGTGTAAGCGCACGGAATGCTCCTGTTCGAGCTGTTTCAAATTGTGAAACCCACTCATCACCATAAAAGTCTTGTGCTAAATCATGAATGAAAACAAAGTCTAGACGATCTGTTTTTAAACGTTTCAAACTCTGCTCGATAGAACGAAGTGTTGCATCTGCGCTATAGTCATTGATCATTTTATTTTTGCGACCAAATTCGAAAAGTCCGCCTTTTTCACCTAAATCACGTGCAGTTGGATCCTCTAGTTCATCCGAAATAGTTCGACCTACTTTCGTACTTAAAAAGTAATCATCACGATTTCTTTTTGACAGTGCTTCACCAAGACGGATTTCCGCTAATCCAGATCCATAAAGTGGAGCTGTATCAAAGTAACGAACGCCATTCTCCCAAGCAGCATCCACTGTAGCGATTGCTTCTTCCTCTGGGATATTACGGTACATATTCCCTAGTGGTGCTGTACCAAACCCGATTTTTTCTTTTAGTAATTTACTCATTATAGATATCCTCCTAAAATGTATTTGGAAATTATTTACTCATTATGAATGGATGTGAAAATTAAAACATGTCATTTCATCATCTGACAAAATGTATGATAAAAATACTCACTTTAAAGTACAGGTACTAACAGGTAATTTTTAATACTGCATGACTCACTCAACTCTTACAAATGCTATTATGAAATGTATTTTACATAATGAAAAGTACGTACTTTAAAGTGATATAGATACTAAAAAGTAACACAGGTACTTTTTAGTACCGTACTACTCATCTACTGTTTACGTATGCTATTATGAAACATGTTTAACACAATAAAAAGTACGTACTTTAAGGTGCTATAGATACTTAAAAGTAATATTTAAATATTTTAGCTTATTTGTCTTATAAAATTATTAAAGGAGATTTTTATATGAAAACATACAATATTCCTGTAGAGGCGACTTTAGAGGTTATCGGTGGAAAGTGGAAAGTAGTTATCCTTTGTCATTTAAAGAAAGACAAAAAGAGAACGTGCGAGTTAAAACAATTAATGCTTGATATTACACAAATATAGTAAAGAAGTAGGGATGAAAATCGAAATGGTTTCTATCCCTACTTTTTCATTTTATATATAAATTAAGAACTAAAACTATATACTTTTAAAAAGTAAACTATATAATAAATGTAGAAACGAAAATTTATGAGCAAGGAAGTTGAAAAACATGACATTAACAATGGGCTTTATTGGATTTGGAAAATCAGCTAACCGTTATCACCTACCTTATCTGAAGACACGTAAAAATATAAAAGTAAAAACGATTTTTGTGCGTCAAATAAATGAAGAATTAGCGGCTCCATATGAGGAAAAAGGTGTTTACTTCACTACTGATTTGGACGAATTGTTGAATGACAAAGAAATTCAAGTAGTGACGATTTGTACGCCAGCACATACGCATTATGAATTAGCAAAAAAAGTTATACTAGCCGGAAAATCAGTTATCGTTGAAAAACCATTTTGCGATACAGTAGAACATGCGAAAGAATTATTAGCTTTAGGACGAGAGAAAGGTGTAGTCGTTATGCCTTATCAAAACCGTCGTTTTGATGGTGATTTTTTAGCTGTAAAGCAAGTAGTTGAACAAGGATTCCTTGGTGATATTATTGAGATTGAATCACATATTGATTATTTCCGTCCTGGTTCAATCACTCATGAAGCCCCAAAAGAAGAAGGTTCATTTTACAGTTTAGGTATTCATACGATGGACCGCATGATTTCACTATTCGGCCGTCCAAATACAGTGACATACGATATTCGTAATAATGAAGTGGAAGGTGCGGTTGATAACTATTTCGATGTTGGTCTACATTATGGAAATCAGTTGAAGATTAAGCTGAAAACGAACCATGTCGTAGCAAAAGATTATCCACGCTTTATCGTTCATGGAACAAATGGCTCATTTATTAAATACGGTGAAGATCAGCAGGAAAATGATTTGAAAGCGGGTATTATGCCTGAGAGTGCAGGATTTGGTGAAGATTCGCCGATGTATTATGGAATTGCTAAGTATCGTAATGCAAATGGTGACTGGATTAAAAAACAAATTAAAACGCCGCTTGGTGATTACGGTCGTTTCTATGATGCCGCGTATGACACAATTGTAAATGGTGCACCAAAACTTGTGAAAGACGAAGAAGCGGTAACGAATATTGAAATCTTGGAAAATGGATTTGCTGCCCCATCACCTTCAGTTTACAAACTTGAGGCTTTACATTTGAATGAATAGAAGAGGGGATAGAGTATAAAGGAGGTATGGAAATGGCAAGCGGATCAACACAAGTAAAATACCTCGGCATTTATCAAAAGATTAAACAGCAAATTTTAGACGGTGAATATAAAATCAACAAAAAAATTCCGAGTAGCCCCGTCCTTGCTGAAGAATTCGATGTTTCAGCACTTACTATTAAAAAGGCGCTGGATCTATTAGTTAGAGACGGCTATATCATCCGCCGGCGCGGAAGTGGAACAGTAGTGCAAGATTGGCGTCAGCAGGAAAAGGCACGAATGATTCAAACTTTAACAGGTACGAAAGGTGTTTACGGCAGTGAGGTAAAAAGTGAAATTATCGAGTTTGCGATTGTTGGTGCTGATGAAGTAGTTGCTGAGAAATTGGGAGTTTCAATCGGTGATTTCGTCTATAAAATCATTCGCCTTCGCATCATTCACAGCATTCCGACGATTATGGAGCATACATGGATGCCAATTTCGGTTATCCCAGGTGTTGAGGCTTCTGTTTTAGAGGAGTCGATATACTCACATATTCAAAAAAAACTGGGCCTTGAAGTAGGGACATCTGTTGTCAGGGTTAAAGGAATTCGCCCAGATGATAGGGAAAAGCAGTTTATGAACTTAACAAATCAGGATTTCCTAATGCGAGTTGAACAAGTAGCTTACTTAACGGATGGACGAACTTTTGAATATTCTTATGCAGATCATCTACCGGAAACCTTTGAATTTGAAACAGTTATTACGGCAAAAAATTATAAAGAGACATAAAAAACGGTTGAGGCAAGTATTGTCTCAACCGTTTTTTTTATCTTGGATAGAATTTACACATATAGTAGGAGCAGTTATTATTCATCGGCTGTAATCAGCATGGATGTGTTCCCGGTTTTTTCAAGATGAACTTCTCCCCAGGAACAGAGGGAATCGAGTATAGCTCCTAAAGACGAACCGTAATCCGTTAAAGAGTACTCTACTTTCGGTGGTACTTGGTCATATATTTTCCTTTGGATTACACCATCTTCTTCTAGTTCCCGTAATTGTTGCGTTAACATTTTTTGCGTAATACCAGGCATTAATCGTTTTAATTCACTCGTTCTTTTTGTCCCTTTTTTTAAATGACAAAGGATAACAACTTTCCACTTTCCGCCAATAACTTCTAAAGTCGCCTCTACAGGAATATTGTATGTTTTCATAAAAAAACTCCTTTGATGAATTTAGATTATAGTTTTGAGCTTAAATACGTTGTAATACTAAAATTATTTCTTTTTAGTGCCTATAACACTTTAAAGTACGTACTTTTTATTATGTTAAATATATTCCATAATAGCACTTGTAAGCAAGAAATGAATAGAATGTACTTTAAAGTATATTTGGAATTGGTTAGCCGTAAAAATGCGGGGATATTTACACAAAAGAAACCGATTTATACGTTAATAGAATGAATCCAAGACTTAACATTTGATTTATAGAACTGTAAAGTTTAAAATTACAGTAAGATTTTTAGAAGTGAGTTGTCATCGTCTGTAAAATGTAGTTTCAACAATGTTATAGAAGAAGCATTTTGAAAAGAAATGAATAGTAGAGATAAACGAAACATTGCAGAATAACTAACATTACGTGAATTTGATTCTAAACTGTAATTTTTTTTAATACATTTCAATAACCGATATGTAAAATGTACGTTTGATAAAAAACATTAAAGGAGTGAGTTAAATATGGTAATTCTATATACAACAGCAAGCTGTAGTTCATGCCGAAAAGCGAAAGCATGGCTTGAAGAGCATCAAATTGATTATATTGAAAAAAACATCGTATCAAATTCTATGACAGTTGATGAGCTTAAATCAATTCTTCGTTTAACTGAAGAGGGGGCTACTGAAATTATTTCAACTAGATCCAAAACTTTTCAGGACTTAAATATAAATATTGAGGAGCTTTCGCTTAATGAATTTTATAAATTAATAATCGAGCATCCGCTAATGTTGCGTCGCCCAATTATGCTGGATGAGAAAAGATTACAGATTGGTTTTAATGATGAAGAAATTCGCAAGTTTTTACCACGTAGCGTTCGAACATTTTTGAACATTGAACTGCAAAAATTGGCCAATTAATAAGTAATATTTTTTAGAAAAAGTTTTTTGAAAGGAGGAAGCAGAAGATGATTGAAGTATGTGTTACAGTTAATTATAATGATAGAAATTATCAAACAAATGTTATTGTGAGTAAAGATACGATTTGGACAAAAATTAAACAACTGGCAGAAGAACAAGTGAAGAAACAGTGGAGTGTTTAATTTTATTTTCAACTTAAAAAGCTAAATGAAGTTATCGGATATAGGTGAGACCGGATAGAATATAAAAGAATTAATTTTTTATGGCAAGAAGTATTCTATATGTTTTAACGTTCTAACCTATCTGTAATATTTATGGCTACAGTATGTTAATATATGAAAAACAATATTTTTAATCGTAGGAGGAAAACCATGAACAGCGACTTTACCTTGGCCATACACAGTTTAACTTATTTAGCTTTACAGCCAGACAGGATGTCAACAAGTAATGCTATTTCAGAAAGTGCGGGGGTTCACCCAGTACGTATTCGCAAAGTGCTAAGTTTGTTAAAAAAGCATAAGTTTATACAATCAAAAGAGGGAACTGGTGGAGGTTTTATTTTCGCTCGCGATTTAGATGAAGTTAATCTTTGGCATATTTATCAGATAACCTCTGAAGGTGCTTTGCAGCCGAAGTGTCCGGAATCAAACAATCAGTGTGTTGTAGGTTCGAACATGCGAAAAGTTCTTTTCGCTATTTTCTTAGGTGCTGAAGAACATCTAGGTGAATACTTAAAGAATTATACAATGAAAGAAGTTGTTGACCTTATCAATCATGAGCGTTAAGCGGCTTAATTATTATATAGCTGTGAGTTTTTAACACTTAAATGTAACGGAAAACATTACAGTTAAGTTTATTTTTTTATATGTTGTTTATCGTGATTAAAAATAATTTGTAGGAAGGTGAAAGAGTATGATGTCAAAGTATAATCCTGTTTTAAAAGTAGGAGATTGGGTTCGAGGGATATCGGTAGAGGGTGAATTAATACTTGGTTATATTGAATCATTTGATAATGCAGGGGAAGTAGTTAAGGTTAATGTTGTGAAATGTGACAACAGAGATACAATAAATAAAACAATGTCCTTTTTAAGTAAACACGTAAAAAAACTCCCTGAATCAAAGGCAATAAATAAGGAGCAAATTCTTTATCTTATAGACCTCGCATTATTAACAGGAGACGAAGAATGGTTTATCGGGCTTTCTTCAAAATTAAACTCGATAAACGAGCTAGTTAATGGGGGAGTTTAATTTTTTAGCTTATGCTCTAATCAATAATATCCTCTCTTTTGTTGCATCTTAATAAAAGAGAGGATTGATGTTATGAAAATAAGATTAACAATGGTTAGCATCATATGTCTGTTTAGTTTTTTATTACCCTGCATTTCTGCTCAAGCAATTGTAAAAAAGGAACATGATATAAACAGAAATTTTGGCATAGATTTAACCGGTTATGAACTTTATTCGTTTGGCGACTTTAACCAATTAGATTATAAGATAACGCCACTTACTCAGTTGTTTTTAGGGATAGTGCAAACAGAAGGTGAGTGGATTAATGAACCACGATTATATATTAAGGGAAATAAAGGTTATTTTCATCTTTTGAAAGCGGACGGTACGAATGTTCTTTATACCGTTGAAAAGAGCGGGGATTTTTGGAGAATTATAGATGTAAAAAGAAAGAAAATAAACAGAATACCTGTACCAAAAAAGTTTTTAAAAGAAGTGGTAATTGATCTCTTATTGGAGCCGATAAGCAAAGAGGTTGAAAACTATTATAAGGAACCAAAACTTTGGTATCGAGGTTCTGAAAAAATACTTGAAATAAAAAAAGATACAACAAACTATATTTTTTATGTAACTGTTCAAATTCAAACTTTTGAGGGTGCACACAATCCGCCTTATGGAGAGGACACAATTACTTTTCGCATAAAAGGAAATGATCTAAAAACGATTCATTACAAACATAGAGATATTCCTGAAGAAGAGTCGAACAAACTACAATTAAGATAACATTGAAGTGATTTGTTTGTGCATCCTTGATAATGATAATTATGTAAATGAGCTGTCCATATTGGGCAGCTTTTTTGTTTTTTGTTCAATGTAGTTTTTTTTAAGTGTATATGAATTCAATATTAATAATATATATCCTAAAATTTGGTTTTTGTATTTGGGGAATCTTTTCTTTTTACCTACATTAATTATTTATTAGAATATCTTTTATGTTTAAAATGAAATTTTTTGATAAAAGGGGATATAAGTATCTCCATCATGAGTTACCTAGAAAAACAATGTATTATTGTATTTTTTTACTAACTAATTCAGCTTTAAGCGATAAAAACAATGGCTACATGCTAACTGTAAAATATTATCCATATAAAATTATTCCGCTTTAATATTTCTGAAAATATAAAAATATTAATTTTATAAATATACACGTTATAATGAGGGCGTCGAGAGAAATTTTATTATCTCTGGAGAAAATATAAAAAATGCGATTCTTAGTAAGAAAGGTGTGTGATTAGAGGCGAAATGTATGTAAAGTGCTTCAGTGGCTTGTGTAAGCAATATCATCAGTGCTGCCGAAGTTATTAAAGTAATGTATAGAATTGAGAAAGAAATGCCTCGCAAATTAAGAGAGGCCGGTTTAGCTAAAATTACTGTTAAAAGTAAAAAAGAGAAACCATTAAAGTAATACACTGTTATTAGAAATGTTGCAACGTATTTATGAAGTCTATTCTATATTGTTCTCTTAAGGGGTCTTTATATAAAGAGCGGATATTACGAGTAAACTTTTTTGTGAACGCTAACAATTATATTAGGACGCTAACTAGCGAATGTTTCAATTTGGTTTCATTATGATGAAGGACATATAATGTGGGGCAACTTGTAAGGAATTCATTTTCCGAAAGGGAATATTTGTTAGCAGCAAAGAGAGATGCAGAAATAGATACAAGGGGGAGTTATTATATGAACGGGAATACTGCAAAGAAAATAGAAGTTCAAGCTGAAAATACCGCACTAAAAAATGAGCAATATGCAGATCCGAAAAAGTGGCATAAGCAGGATACTACATGGGCACTGAGTCTATTTGGAACTGCAATTGGAGCAGGGGTGCTCTTTTTACCGATTAATGCAGGTTCAGGTGGTTTATTATCTTTACTACTAATTACATTACTTGCATATCCAGTTATGTACTACTCACATAGGGCGCTTGCTAAAATGATATACGCTTCTAATTCTGCTGATGAGGGGATCACAGGTACAATTAGAGAGTATTTCGGAAATAAAGCGAGTATCATTTTTAACATCGTATATTTCGGTTCAATTTATACAATCGTATTAATGTATTCGGTTGCGCTTACAAATACTGCAAGTAGTTTTATCGTGCATCAATTGCACATGCCAGAGCCTCCAAGGGCTATTTTATCACTTGTATTAGTTCTTGGTCTTATCGCTATACTGAATTTTGGTCAAGATATCACTGTAAAGATCATGAGTATGCTAGTGTATCCTTTCATAGCTTCTCTACTGTTTATCGCAATATCTTTAATTCCACAGTGGAATACGTCAATGCTTAGCTTTTCAGCTGTTTCTACTGCTTCAACAGGAACAGGATATTTGGGAACGATACTGTTGATTCTACCAATCATCGTATTCTCATTTAATCATTCACCTATGATTTCATCATTTGTTGTGAAACAGAGAGCTACGTATGGAATCGAAGCCACTGATGCTAAATGTGCGCAAATACAAAAGGTTTGTTATATCATGACATTCGTTGTAGTTATGTTCTTCGTTTGGAGTAGTGCACTGAGCTTAACTCCAGAGGATTTAAAAATGGCAAAAGAGCAAAACTTATCAATTCTTTCATACCTTGCGAATGAACTTAATTCACCTGTAATCACGATTGCAGCTCCAATTATTGCTTTTGTGGCTATTACAAAGTCTTTCCTTGGCCATTATATCGGAGCATTTGAAGTAATGCGTGACATGATTATTAAGTTCGGTAAATCACGTGGAAAAGATATTGAAGAAAAAACAATTAAGACAATCATCCTTACTTTTGTTGTATTATCATGCTGGTTTGTTGCTTATACAAATCCAAGTATTCTTGGACTTATTGATTCTCTAAGCGGTCCTTTAGTTGCTGCTATCTTATGTCTATTACCGATGTATGCAATTCAAAAAGTACCAGTACTAGCTAAATACAAAGGGAAAATGAGTAACGTATTTGTTATTATTGTAGGTGTACTTACTGTTTTAGCAAGTATTAAGTCACTATTCTAATTCACTATTATTGGTATTAGTGTAAAAATAGTTAACACGAAAAACCTTTTGGACAAACTTCTCACATTGGAGAGTTTGTCCTTTTTTATTCAATCTATCAACTTTAATGTTAATTTTTGCGATTAGCGAAAAAAAGCCACCTTTCATATAAGGTGGTTTTTTCAATATTAATATATTTTAATTATTCGCGTCTAAATGCCTTTTTTGAAGCAATTAGCTCTAAATTAGTACCATCTGGGTGCTATCCTATGCCCATCAAGCTAACAAAATGGATTGCCTCTGAAACAAAACAATGATTTTTATTACTATAAAAAACGTAAAGTATCTGTTTTTAGAAAAAATTTATTTTTATAAATTGATGGAGATATAACTCAATTCTTTTATGTGTTTAGTTAAATATAATAAAAGAATGAACTTAAAGTTGCTAGAACAAAATAAAACCAATTGAGCAAAAAAACTTGCAAAAATAAAAAGAGAGATGTATATTAATTGACGGATCAATGATTGACACGTCAATTAATATTTTGACAAGAAAGAAGGGTGGATATTGATGGCGCAGCCATCACCAGACACCTTAAGCAGCTTGAAGCCAAAGGAATAGTATTAAGAAGAAAGAAGTCTGAGGATAACCGTATAACACGTGTTCGGTTATCTGAGCAAGGACGAGAACAAATAGAGTCTTCCAAGGAAAGAAAAGGAACGTTTTATGAAGGGAATGTTCGTGAATATCAGTGGAGAAGAACGCAAAATACTTATTCATGTTCTATTACAGATGCAAAAAAATGTAGAGAATAGAGAGTGTAGGGGGGCGGAATAGTGTGGAAATAATCGCAGCTATTTTAGTCGGGATCGTAGCATTAGAACATTTATTTATCATGATCATCGAAATGTTTTTTATTGATTCAAAAGTAGCGAAACGTGCTTTCAAATTACCGAAGCATTTAGAAGGAGATCGAAACGTAGCCATTATGTTTGCAAACCAAGGTTTATATAATGGATTTTTAGCCGCTGGTCTCGTTTGGGGACTTGTACTTGGACTCAATCCAATTGGTTATATGGTCCAATTATTTTTCGTGATTTGTGTGGTGGTAGCAGCTATTTTCGGAGGTTTTACATCTAATAAATCAATTATTGTGAAACAAGGACTTCCAGCTGTTTTAGCACTGGTTGCCCTTTTATGTATGATATAGAATCAAAGTTTCTCAATAAAAGAACTCATTTTTGAAAAAAATACGCTATTCTTTCTTTAGAATTATAGGAAAGGATGGCGTTTTTGTATGTCTATTTCTATATGTAGTGAATTATAACTATTCCCTCAAGGGATTCAAATGCTTTTCAGCTTTTGGATATATTTTCATCCATCTTTGTTTCCTCCTATTGTTGGATAGTGTAATAATTGATAAAAATTTTGATGAAATTGGATTATAATGATTGATCAAAAAATTTAGTGATTAAAAATATTATTCTTTAGTACATACATTTTTAAGATGTTAAATATATTTCATAATAGTCTCTGTAAGATAGGGATAAGTAGAATAGTACTTTTTATAACTTTGAATATCATTCATAATAGCACCAGTAAGAAGAAACCAAGCTTTATGGTACTAGTTACCAAAGATGTTACAGTAGTTTATTTAGAATCAGATTGATTGAAAGGTTGTACTATATGGCCTAATAATTTCGAAAAAATGTCGGTGTGGCATAAAACAATTATGGAGGTTAAAGATATGAGTACTTCAAATTTGAATGAAATAAGTAAACAAATTTTAATAGAGGAGGAAACACTTCAATTTACCTCTTTTACAAATGAAGATGCACTGCAAATAGGTTTATTTATCGTTGAAACAGCAAAGAAAGAGGGAAAATTGATTGCTGTTGATATAACGAAAAACGGTGTGCAATTGTTTCATTTCAAAATGACAGGGACAAATGAGGAAAATACGAAATGGATTGAGCGTAAAAAACGAGTCGTTTCCCTGCATGATCATAGCTCGTATTATATGCAGATACAAAGTGAAATAACTGGAATCTCATATAATGAAAAATATCTTTTAGATACTTCGGAATATGCTGCGTTTGGTGGCTGCTTTCCTATCAGAATAAAAGACGTAGGGGTTATTGGAATGATAACAGTTTCGGGATTACCACCAGAAGAAGATCACGAATTGGTTATAAGAGCAGTTAAAAATCATCTGAAGCAATAATAAAAAGGCCAAAACGAACAAGAATATGTTCGTTTTGGCCTTTTTATTATTCATTTCATGTAATGAACATAGATCTAATCTTTCCCTAATAAATAGACGAGTACTAAAAGATATTAGGGAATGAAAAATCTTTAATTCGAGACACTTTTCTTGACGATGATAATTTATGTAGTTAATATGATAGATATAAAATAACTTAATTACTTTTAATAATTAAGTTATTTTATATAAGTTATAGTAATTAAGTAGTATGTGGTAAAAATGCTTTGAATTGCCACTATTAATATTGGGGACAATGAGAAAGCGACAAATATAAAAAATTTGAAGTTAAGAAGCAAGAGTGAATCAACAATGATAGTAGCTTCTGTACAATGCATTTTTACTATAGTGACAATGACTATACATCACGAGGGGGACTGAACTTGGAATCAATGACCTTTGTTTTATTTGGAGCGACAGGGGACTTAGCGAAACGCAAAATTTACCCCGCGCTATATAACTTATATAGAGATCAAAAGCTTCCAAAGCAAATATCTGTTATCGGGCTTGGAAGACGTGAAGTATCTCGTATAGATTTTCAAAAAAGAATAAAAGAATCAATAGAGACGTTTTCTCGCCAGAGGGAAGAAGGTACTTCAGAACTCGAAGGTTTTTTAGATAATTTTCGCTATTGTCCATTAGATGTGAGTAAGCCGGAAGATTATGAGAGGTTATTACAAGTCGTTCGTGAAAGGGAAGAAGAACTACATATAAAAGGTAATAGAATGTTCTATCTTTCAGTTGCTCCTGAATTTTTCGAGACAATCGCTTTAAATATTAAGGAAAGCGGACTCGATAAAACGGATGGATGGAAACGCCTGATGATTGAGAAACCGTTTGGGCACGACCTTACATCTGCTCGTGAGCTTAATGATAAGCTTAGTCGAACGTTTGAAGAAGACGAGATATACCGTATTGATCATTATTTAGGTAAACCGATGATTCAAAACCTTGAAGCGCTAGAATTTGCAAATCCTGTTCTTCAATCGATTTGGAACAAAGAACATATAGCGAATGTACAAATCACAGCTAGTGAAACGGTTGGGGTTGAAGAAAGGGCCGGATATTATGATCACGCAGGAGCCATTCGTGATATGGTTCAAAATCATATGTTACAAATATTAATGATGACTGCTATGAATCTGCCGGAAAAGGTTAATGCATGTGAAATTCGAGAGGAAAAGCGAAAGGTAATGGAGACGCTTCGTAAAGTGAAAAAAGAAGACGTTCAAAACCATATCGTTCGCGGTCAATACGCTTCAGGAGAAATAAAAGGCGGACAAGTTGTAGCGTATAAAGAGGAGTCAGGAGTAAATCCTTCTTCTAACATAGACACATTTGTTGCTGCTCGCCTGTGGATCGATAATCCATTTTGGACTGGCGTTCCCTTCTATATACGAACAGGCAAACGAATGAAAGAAAAGTCTACTCGTATTGTAATTGAATTTAAAAATACGTTAAAACAGCAATATCAAGATAGTAATCCAAATGCAGCACCTAACTTGTTAATAATTGAAATTAGTCCAGGTGAGAACGTTTCATTACAGTTAAACAGTAAAAATCCATTGAAAAATGGAGAAATTGAACCGATGCGTATTAACTTTACTTGTGAGCAAGCGGATGTGGGAGTACCTGAAGCGTATGAAAGACTCATTCATGATGCTGTGAGTGGAGACGCTACATTCTTTGCACATTGGAGAGAAGTTGAATTGTCATGGGAATGGGTACAACCAATTCTTGAAGCGTTCGAGGAAAACTTATTGCCGCTTCATGAATATGAGTCTGGTTCATATGGTCCAGATGCGTCTAATGAACTGTTGCAAGAAAGTGGATTTAAATGGTGGTTAGATCAAGAGACGGAAAAATAAGTACTTTCTTTAATGAAAGCATTTAGGGGGACGATTACTATGACACAAAACATAAATCAATTAGCAGTGAATACACTTCGTACGTTATCGATTGATGCTATTAATGCGGCAAACTCAGGTCATCCAGGTCTTCCAATGGGAGCAGCACCAATGGCTTATGCATTATGGGCGAATCATTTAAATTACAATCCTAATCACCCAGAATGGTTTAACCGTGATCGTTTCGTTTTATCGGCGGGACATGGATCTAGTCTATTATATAGCCTACTTCATTTAGCTGGATATGACGTTTCAATTGATGACTTGAAAAACTTCAGAAAGTTAAATAGTAAAACACCAGGACATCCTGAATTTGGTCATACTCCTGGAGTTGAAGCGACTACAGGCCCGTTAGGACAGGGGATTGCTAATGCTGTCGGAATGGCAATGGCAGAAGCTCATTTAGCAGCGAAGTTTAATAAGGATGGTCACTCTATTATAGATCACAATACGTATGCTTTAGTTGGAGATGGTGATTTAATGGAGGGTGTCGCTTATGAAGCGATGTCAATGGCAGGACATATGAAACTTGGCAAGTTAATTGTACTGTATGATTCAAATGAAATTTCACTTGATGGTGAATTAGGCATTGCTTTCTCTGAAGATATTCAGAAAAGAGCAGAATCTGTACATTGGCAATATGTAAGAGTTGAAGATGGAAACGATGTTGATGCTATTACAAAAGCCATTACATTAGCGAAAGAAAATACGGACCAACCTACTATTATAGAAATTAGAACAATTATAGGTTATGGAAGTCCAAAAGTTGCTGGAACAAACAAAGCACACGGTAACCCACTTGGAGTAGAAGAGGCGACAGCGACAAAACAAGTGTATGGTTGGCATTATGAGGAAGATTTCTTTGTACCTGAAGAAGTAAAAGCTCATTTTAATGATTTGAAACAAAAAGGTATTGAAAAAGACAATGACTGGAATGAGCAGTTCAACTTATACAGAGAAGCGAATCCTACACTGGCAGATGAATTAGAAAAAGCAATTACAGGTGAAGTTTTAATCGAAGCGAATGATATTCTATCCTTTGATACTGATAAAACAATTTCGACTCGTGTTGCAAGCGGGGAAGCTATTAATCATTATGTGAAATCGATTCCTTCTATTTTTGGTGGAAGTGCAGATCTTTCGCATTCTACTATGACAGATATGAAAGGTGAAGCAGTGTATGCAGTAGAATCGTATGCTGGACGAAATATATACTTCGGTGTACGTGAACATGCAATGGGCGCAGCAGCGAATGGACTGGCACTTCATGGAGGAGTAAAACCTTTCGTAAGTACATTCTTTGTATTTAATGATTATCTTCGTCCATCCATTCGACTTGCTGCATTGCAAAAGTTACCTGTTACTTACGTATTTACACATGATTCGATTGCTGTAGGAGAAGATGGTCCAACGCATGAACCAATTGAACAATTGGTAGCTCTTCGGGCAATTCCTGGTTTAACAGTTATCCGCCCGTCAGATGCAAATGAAACAGCGAGTGCTTGGGCATATGCTTTACAGCAAACGGATGGTCCAGTCGTTTTAGTACTTAGTCGTCAAAATTTACCGGTGTTTAATGAAACGAAAGCGAACATAGAGAATCTTTCTAAAGGAGCTTATGTATTAACGCAAACAAATGAAAATCCGGATGTAATTTTAATTGCGACAGGTTCTGAAGTTTCTTTAGCTGCTAGTGCGAAAGCAAAATTAGAAGAAAATCATGTTTCTGTTCGCATCGTTGCAATGCCAAGCTGGGAGCTATTCGATCACCAATCGAAAGAATATAAAGAATCGGTTCTTCCGTCTTCTGTAAAGAAACGAGTATCTCTTGAGATGGGTGTCTCTCTCGGCTGGGAGCGTTATGTAGGACAAGAAGGAAAAGTGCTATCAATTGAAACATTTGGAGCTTCAGGAACTGGAGCTGAAGTCATGAATCTATTTGGATTTACGACAGAAAATGTTGTTCAAATTACAAAAAGTGTACTGAATTCTTAAGCTATGACTGTGAATACCGTTCTGGATTTATCAATACTGAAAGGTATTCACAATCGTAGTGATATGGATTTTTAATAAAAGATAATCTGAGGAGGAATTATATTATGCAAGTAGGATTAATTGGTTTAGGTAAAATGGGATTAAATTTAGGGAAAAATTTAATTGATCATAAACATGAAGTAGCAGCATTTGATTTAAATACGAGCGCAGTAGAAGAAATGAAAGAGTATGGGGCTACAGGTACATCTAGTTTAAGTGAACTTGTTCAGTCATTACAATCACCAAGAATTCTTTGGGTAATGGTACCACACGCTGTTGTTGATTCTGTTATTGATGAGGTTACACCATTGCTTTCAAAAGGAGATATTTTAATTGAAGCGGGTAATTCACATTATAAAGAGTCTATCCGCAGATATGAGCAATTAAAGAAAGATGGCATTCACTTTATGGATGCAGGAACTTCTGGCGGAATGGAAGGCGCTCGTAATGGTGCTTGTTACATGATTGGAGGAGATCAAGAAGCTTGGGACATCGTTGAACCTATCTTCCGCGATACAGCTGTAGAAAATGGGTACTTATATGCTGGAAAAGCTGGTAGTGGTCACTTCTTAAAAATGATTCACAACGGAATTGAATACGGTATGATGGCTGCTATTGGTGAAGGATTTGAGGTTTTAGAAAAAAGTGAATTTGACTACGATTATGAAAAAGTATCAAGAGTATGGAACAACGGTTCAGTAATCCGCTCTTGGTTAATGGAATTAACTGAAAATGCATTTTCTAAAGATGCAAAACTGGATGAAATTAAAGGCGTTATGCATTCTTCTGGTGAAGGGAAATGGACAGTAGAAACAGCATTAGACCTTCAAACAGCAACTCCTGTTATTGCGATGTCTCTATTAATGCGCTACCGCTCATTAGACAATGATACATTTACAGGAAAAGTTGTAGCAGCTCTGCGAAATGAATTTGGCGGACATGCAGTAGAAAAGAAATAAAGTGAAACTTTAATCAGTGGGGGCTTCATCCCACACCAATCGGGCTTTTACGGGATAATCATATTAAACATGTAACTCATCAACGTTTAAAAACTGGAGGGAATTGATCATGAAATTTTTTATTGATACTGCAAATCTTGAGGACATAAAAAAAGCATATAAACTTGGAGTTTTAGCTGGTGTTACAACGAATCCTTCTTTAGTAGCAAAAGAGGGCATTAAGTTTGAAGACCGTATCGCAGAAATTTGTCAGGCAGTACCTAAAGTTGAGTCTGTATCGGCAGAGGTAACTCCGGATGCTGTTACGGCAGAAGAAATGATTGCTCAAGCAGAAGAATTAATTAAAATTAACGGTGGCGATAAAAATGTCACGATAAAACTTCCAATGACGCTAGCAGGATTAGAAGCTTGTCGCTATCTTACTGAAAAAGGTGTGAAAACGAACGTTACACTTATTTTCACTGTGAACCAAGCACTTTTAGCTGCTCGAGCAGGTGCAACGTACGTTTCTCCATTTTTAGGACGTTTAGATGATATTTCTGAAGATGGAGTACTATTAGTTGCTAAAATTGCTGAATTATTCGATGTTCATCAATTAGATACACAAATCATTGCGGCTTCTGTTAGACATCCAGATCATGTCACTCGTGTAGCGATGGCAGGTGCTCACATTGCAACAATTCCTTATAAAGTAATTGAGCAACTTGCTATGCACCCATTAACAGACCAAGGTATTGAGAAATTTGCTGCGGATTGGGCGAAAGCGCCTAAATTATAATGAAGTGAAATGTTCACTAATTACTTTTTTACGAGAGGGTCAATCTCTATGTAACTTCATCCTATAAACTTAATCTCGATTTTGGCATCTTATTACGTGAAAACAGCAATATCATAAAGAAACGATTCATTTTCAAATTAGTACAATAGATATGAAAAGGCCCCCTTATGAGAGTAAAGTTAGTTAGCACGTAATTCTCATAAGGGAGAGTCTTTTTTCGTATAAACCATGGTGCTCCCAAGTATGTATACATAATCAGTAAAGAATTGAGAGTGTTCTTTTGTTAATGGGATATTCTGAAAGGGGTTACATAGTGAGATCGAAATATATGATCGGTGTAGATATTGGGACAACTAGTACAAAATCGATTTTGTTTTCAATTGATGGATCTGTTATTGCAAGTCATGGAATTGAATATCCTTTATATTCTCCTACGCCTGAAACAGCAGAACAAGATCCAGAAGAAATCTTTCAAGCGGTGATACATACGATTAAAGAAGTTGTGCAATCAAGTAATATACAAGCGGTTGATATTCTCTGTGTTTCTTTCAGTTCGGCAATGCATAGCGTTATCGCTGTAGACGAAGATGGAAATCCGTTAACGAGATGTATCACGTGGGCAGATAATAGAAGTGCAAGCTGGGCGGAGAAAATAAAGAATGATATGAATGGTCATGAAATTTATTTACGTACTGGGACACCAATTCATCCGATGTCACCACTTTCGAAATTAGTTTGGCTACAGAATGAGCGGGTAGAATTGTTCGCAAGAAGTTATAAATTCATTTCTATTAAAGAATATGTTTTCTACAAGTTATATAAAGAATATGTGATTGATTATTCTATAGCATCAGCAACAGGAATGCTCAATTTGAAATCTTTAAAATGGGATGAAGAGGCTTTACATGTTGCGGGAATTACAGATGACAAGCTTTCTAAACTTGTTCCAACAACGCACAGTTTAACAGGATTAGATGAAGAGCTTGCCAAAGAAATGAATGTACTTGTTTCTACGCCTTTTGTAGTAGGAGCGAGTGATGGAGTACTATCTAATTTAGGTGTAAATGCAATAGATCCTGGCGTTGTGGCTGTTACAATTGGTACAAGCGGTGCGATACGTGCTGTAACAAATCGTCCTGTAACAGATCCAAAAGGTAGAATTTTTTGTTATGCTTTAACTGAAGACCATTGGGTAATCGGTGGACCAGTTAATAATGGTGGTATGATTTTCAGGTGGGCTCGTGACCAATTGGGCACTTCAGAGATTGAACTTGCGAAGCGTTTAGGAAAAGATCCATATGAAGTACTTACTGAAATAGCAGCAAATGTGAATCCTGGATCTGACGGTTTATTATTTCACCCGTATTTAGCAGGGGAAAGAGCTCCTTTATGGAATGCAAATGCACGGGGATCTTTCTTTGGACTCGGATTGCATCATAAGAAAGAACATCTTATCCGTGCTGTTTTAGAAGGAGTAATTTATAATTTATATACGGTTCTTCTCGCTTTAAAAGAGTTAATTGGTGAACCGAAAAAAATTCAAGCGACAGGCGGTTTTGCAAGGTCGGAACTTTGGAGACAGATGATGGCAGATATTTTCCATCAAGACGTATATGTTCCTGAAAGTTTCGAAAGCTCTTGCTTAGGAGCTGCAATCCTCGGTTTATATAGTTTAGGTGAAATAGATACATTATCCGTAGTTTCTGAAATGGTAGGTGCAGATTTTCATCATGAGCCAAACATGGAAAGTGTGGAAAAATATAAAGATTTAACGCCAATCTATATTCGTCTGTCCCGTCAATTGGAAGAAGAATATGAAAGTATAGCAGCGTACCAAAAAAAGTGGGTTTAAAAGCTATTTATCAAGAAAATATGGTAACGTATAAAGAGGTACTCCGATTTTTTAGGATACTCTTTCAACATAAAATATTTTAAGAAGTATGATGAACGAAAAATATAGGGAGAGAGGGTTATAAAAATGAAGGATAACAAAGAGTTTATTGGATATGTTGGAACTTACACGAAAGAAAATAGTGAAGGAATATATAAGTTTACTTTAGACACAGAAGCAAAAAAAATTAGTAATGTAACACTTGCCGCTAAGCTGGATAACCCTACATATGTAACGATTAACCGAAATAATGAATATCTCTATTCTGTTGTTAAGGAAGGCGAATCTGGTGGTTTAGCTGCGTATTCCATTGATAGTCATACTGGAGAACTAAAAGCGAAAAATAGACAAGTAGTAGAAGGTGCTTCTCCTTGTCATATTAGTGTTGATAGTGGAAATCATACAGTAGTTACAGCGAATTACCATAAAGGAACGATTGAGTCTTTTGAAATAAATGAAGAAAATGGAACTGTAAATCCTGCTTCATCTATTATGGCGCATGAAGGTTCAGGTCCAAATAAAGAAAGACAAGAAAAACCACATGCACATTACGCGGGATATACTCCTGATGAAAAATATGTGATAGGTGTTGATTTAGGAATTGATAAGTTAATTACGTATGAAATAAAAGATAGTACATTAACAGAAGTGAATAGTTTATCTGTAAATCCAGGGAGTGGTCCAAGACACATTACTTTTCATCCAAATGGAAAATACGCTTATGTAATGACGGAGCTTAGTTCAGAGGTTATTGCGCTAACATATAACTCGGAAGAAGGATCCTTTACAGAAGTACAGTATATTTCTACTCTTCCAGCAGAGTTTGATGAAAATAGTCAAGGAAGTGCTATCCATATTTCTTCTGACGGTCGTTTTGTATATGCAGGTAATCGTGGTCATAATAGTATCGCTGTTTATAGCGTAGATCAAAATTCAGGTCAGCTTACATTTATTGAACATACATCTACAGAAGGAAATTGGCCGAGGGACTTTGTATTAGATCCTACTGAAAAGTTTCTTGTTGCTACAAATGAAAAGTCACATAATCTTGTGCTATTTTCAAGAGATGAATCTACAGGAAAGTTAACACTTTTACAATCTGATGTTGTTGTGCCAGAGCCTGTTTGTGTGAAGTTTTTAAATGTTTAAGTTGTGTTCCATATAATTTCATATACTCAGAAAACAATAAAAAGCAAAGCGATATCGCTTTGCTTTTTATTGTTTCTTTTTCGGTCTACGTACTAATTCGCCGCCGCAGTTTGGACAAACGTTTTGTCTTTTTTCTGTACATGGTGCGCAAAATGTACATTCATATACACAAATGTAAGCTTCAGAATTTGGTTCGAGCGATTGATCGCAAATTTGACAGTTTGTTTTCATTTCTAGTGCCATAATAAGTCTCCTTTTAGTTAGAAAATTTATAATTTAATTATAATTCATTGAATAGAAATAGTCCTTTTCAATTGAAAGGAAATCGAATGATAAAGTTATGAATTGAAACGAAAGATGCTGGTTTATTTTAAAATTGATTATTTATTACAGTTGGAATATTATGAAATAGTCAAAAGACAACAGGGGGTATAGATTTTGACTAATCATAACGATCATTTAAAAGCAAACTGCGAAAAATGCTTCGGTCTATGTTGCGTTGCATTACCGTTCGCAGCATCGGTAGATTTTGCAGTGAATAAAGATGGTGGTAAACCATGTTCCAACTTACAATCAGATTTTAAATGTAGTATACATAAAAATCTTAGAGGAAAAGGTTATAAAGGTTGTACAGTATTTGAGTGTTTCGGTGCTGGGCAGAAGATTTCTCAGGGTACGTTTAAAGGGATTGATTGGCGGAAAGATGCAAAGCATGCGAAAAAAATGTACGATGCTTTTCCGGTTATGCATCAACTTCATGAAATGCTTTGGTATTTGAATGAGGCGATTCTTTTAAAGGCAACACAGCCAATCCATAAAGAGCTGGAAACCGCAATTGAGGAGACAGAGCGACTTTCGAATTTAAATCCAGATGAGTTAATGAAAATAAATGTTCCAATGCATAGGGCAGAGGTGAACATTCTTCTTTTAGAAACGAGCGAATTAGTATGGAAGGAAATGAATACTGCGCGTAAGAAACGAATCATACACCGCGGCGCAGACCTTATGGGAGCAAATCTGAAAAAGAAAGATTTACAAGGAGCAAATTTAAGAGGAGCATATTTAATTGCGGCAAACTTAAATGGAGCAGACTTACGAGGGGCAGATCTCATCGGAGCAGATTTACGAGATGCAGATATTCGCGGGACTGATTTTACAAATAGTATTTTCCTGACGCAAGTTCAAGTTAATGCGGCCAGAGGGGATAAACATACGAAATTACCGAAATTGTTGTCTCGTCCATCGCATTGGAGTGAGTAAAGAGTGAGGAGTATTTAGTGTGGATATATTTCAGTATTTAGAAGAGATGCAAGAGGATGTCTTTTCGTTAGCAGTAGAGCAAATAGAAGCGAAGTATTATGATATTTGTTGCATGTTGGCGTCTACAGAATGTGCAGAACGAATTAAAGCAATTGATTTAGAGTCATATAAGGAAAGTATTCGAGTAGGTTTGGATGCAGCTGTAGAAATGGCTACTAATGAAGAAGCAAAAGCGATTTATTTTGAGTATGACCTTGATAACGAATGGGATAGTCAGTTCTATATTTGTGAGGAGTATTTTCCAATGGAAGAAGAGTATGACGATTGGGCTTCTGAATGGACATATAATATTGAGGGTCCGGGGTCTGTAGAATTAGCGGATATGTATAATGAAAATGGCTTTGACACAAGTGAAAAAGCAATCGGTATAACTTTATATTTAATTGCTAAAACGCTGTGTAGTTTTATAAGTATACGTAGTGAAGTGCAAAGTAATATACCGATTTGTATTGGTTTTCACGACCAAGATCCAATTATGCGAACAGGCAGAGATTAAGAATCTCTGCCTGCTTTTTATTTCTTTTCAAAAGTAGTAATGAAAACGCTACATATAATGAGAATACCACCAATGAAAAAGTTACTATTTAATGTTTCATTTAATAAGAGCCAACCGAGCAACGATCCAACGATAGGTTGGAAGAAGAAAAATAAGGAACCGATGCTTGCATCCATTAATTCTAATCCTTTATTCCAAAGGAAAAAGGCACCTGCTGTTGAGACAATACCTAAGTATAATACGCCTAATATTACGTACGTATTTACTGTTCCGATAGAGGCTGCTTGTAGTTCCCATATCATAAAAGGTGTAATAAAAAAGAGTGAAAAGAATATGGCATACGTTGTAATAACTAAGGATGAAAATTGGATTGAAGCGATTTTTACATAAATAGATAGTAAAGCCCACGTAATAGCGGCTCCAACTAAAATGATTGTTCCGATAAAATAGGAGCCAATTTCAATATCCCATCCGATTACGATAATGACACCGATTGTCGCTATTATAGTAGATAAAAGTCTACGAGCAGTTAGTTTTTCTTTCAAAATGAGCGCTGCAAATATAACCATAAATGCAGGTGTAGCTGATGTAACTAACGAGCCTGTATGAGCGTCGGATAATTTTGTTCCGATAAATTGGCATGTGATCGAAATGAAATAGCCGATAAATCCAATCCAAGCGAATAGGAGCCAATCTTTTTTGCGAATGGTTACTTTTTTCTTTTGCTTTTTCTCAGCTATTTTCAAAATGAAATACAAAACAACAAAAGCGATAATAAAGCGTAGCCAAACGAGTGTTAGTGGTGGGATAAAATCGAGTACGTATTTGCTAACAACATACATACCGCCCCATATACTTGCTGCTAGTGATAAGCATATAGCTCCTAAAATGTTTTGTTTCATTTGAAGTACCTCCGTCTATTTTAGGGTAATATGAGTTCCCTAAGACGAGGCATAGTGTATGTGCTAAATGAATGCCCGCCTTAGTTTATAGACGGCCTACAGGTTGATCGTTTTCGAATGAAGTGTTGTAGTACATGTGTATTCCTCCTTTTTAAGTTATAGTGATAGTATAACTTAATTTTCTGATTATTGGGGGGTGTTATGAAATATATCGTTATAAAATCACATGTTAGCAATTATCCTAATCCAATTCGCTTAGAAGAGGGGGATGTAGTGAAAATGATAGAGAGTTACGCTGGTCCTGAAAATTGGGAAAACTGGATGTTTTGTCACGAAGAGAAATATGACCGGAAAGGATGGGTTCCGGAGCAAATTATAAGAAAAGATATGAATGGAACAGGAATTATTATAAAACAATATACTGCGAAAGAATTAAATGGAGTATTGGAGAAAGAGTGATCGGATTAGAAGAATTGAATGGATGGGTTTGGTGCGAAGGAAGAGATGGTGAG
Organism: Bacillus sp. ok061; assembly: GCF_900108285.1. Lineage (NCBI taxonomy): Bacteria > Bacillati > Bacillota > Bacilli > Caryophanales > Bacillaceae > Bacillus > Bacillus sp. ok061. The sequence goes on from NZ_FNUW01000002.1 coordinate 286,810, forward strand.
AAGGGCTGGGTACCAAAGGAAAACTTACAAAAATATTAATAATAATATTTGATCAATAATTAGGAAACATATTTTTGCTTATGAGTATATTGGTTGTAGGATAAAAAGTAGATTAATAGAGAAAGAGGAGGAGATTATTATAACTACAACCGTTATTTCACATTTTTACAATGAAGAGTATTTATTGCCATGGTGGCTTATGCATCATACGAAACTTTTTGATCATGGTATTTTAATTAATAAAGGTTCAACAGATCGTTCCGTTGAGATTTGTAAAAAATTTGCACCGCATTGGGAAGTGCGAGATTCTGTAAATCCAGAGTTTGATGCATATGCGACAGATCATGAAGTGATGAGGATAGAACAAGAAGTACAAGGATGGAAAATGGTTTTAAATACGACTGAGTTTCTTTGCATGCAAGATAAAAATCAGTTTTGGAAATCACTAAATGAATTGGGAGGGAGGATGTATTGGCTGGACGGGCTTATTATGGTTGATGATCCTAACTACAACTATCCGGACCTTAACTTTGGAATACCTTTAATGAAACAGCGATTTCATGGTTATTTACCAGAAGATTGGCCGTTATGGAGAAGAGGTAGATTTATTCATAATCATGAACATGGAAGTTATACGGTTGGAAGACATTTATCCGCGCATGAATCTATGATTTGTCCGCCCCTTGCTTGTATATTATGGTTTGGATTTAGTCCGTGGAACGATGTGATGAGAAAGAGAAAGTTACAAATTGGTCCGACTCTTTCTGAAGCTAGTAAGCATGGGGGAATGGGGACGCACCATATTATTACGCCGGAAAGATTAGAAGAATGGTATAAGGAATTAGCGAGAGGAACGAAGGATTTACGTTTTAGTAATGCATATCGTTATGTTTTTGTATAAATGATTCCCACCATAAAATTGTTTCTTCTATTCCTGTATTTAAATCGTATGTTGGTTTCCAGTTTACTTCAGTTTTTAAACGTTCTACACTAACGCCGACGAATAAAGGTTCATCCTTAGAGAAAGGAATCGCGTCTAGTTTAATTAAATGTTCTTTTCCTATTTTTTTAGCGATGATAGAAGCTAGTTCTTTAATTTGTACAGATTGACCTGAAGCGATATTGATGGTGCCTGTAACGCCATGTTCTAATACTGTTACGAGAGCGTCAGCGACGTCACTCACATGGAGGAAATCTCTCGATTGTTTTCCATGTGTACATAGTGCTTCCTCATTTTTTAATAAGGAAGTGATAATGTTAGAAACGAGCCGATTACCTTGTTCGTAAGGTCCATACATATGAAAAATGCGGCCCCAACACATGCTGAGGCCTGTTTGTTGTGCATACGTTTCTAACCAGGAGTGCAGTGCGTTTTTACATAATGAATACGGGGTTTTATAGGAAAGAAGCGGTGAATCTTCAAATAATACGCCGTTAAACCATTCATATTCTGCGCCAGTACCTGCAACGACAACACGCTTTCCGCCGCATGCTGTGAAGTGTTGAATCAATGAAATACTAGACTTTAGCCAATAGTAATTATTAATAGATACATAGCATGCTGGTGGCACTGCTTCCCAAGCAAGGTGAATGAGATGGCTAGGCTGAACGTCGGAAATGAATTGTTTTACTTCGTCATTGCGAAGCAAGTTTACTTTATGCCAATGGCAAGGGAGGTGAGAGGGTTTATTTTTATTATACGTGGCGTGCACTTCATATCCCTTTTGTATAAGTGAATGTACAACATATTTACCTATCCAGCCACTACCACCTGTTACAACAACTTTCTTCATGGCTCGATCACCTCAACTTCTGGAACCGTCACTAAAAATTTACCGCCCCATTCACGAATGAAAGAGCATTCTTTCATAATTTCGTCTTTCAAATTCCAAGGAAGTATGAAAATGTAATCCGGTTTTGTACGTTTAATTTCTGCTGGAGATTTTATTGGAATACGAGTTCCTGGTAAAAGGAGATTTTGTTTGTGAGGATTTTTATCTACTGTATAAGCTAGAAATTCTTTACCTATCCCGCAATAATTCAAAAGGGTGTTTCCTTTAGCTGGAGCACCGTAACCGATAATTTGTTTGTTTAAAGCTTTCGCTTCAATAAAAAACTTTAAAATATTTATTTTCAATTGTTCGATGCTTTTAGAAAAAAGGAGATAGCAATCTAAAGCATCTAACTCGTGGTCGACTTCTTTTTGAATTAATTTTGTAACATTGGAATGGATAGTTGATTGGGCACTTAGATGGTTTACAAAAATACGTAATGAACCACCATGCGTTGAAAGTTCTTCTACATCAACAATTTGTAAATGATGATAACTTAAAACTTTTTGAAGGCTTATAAGTGAGAAGTAGGAAAAGTGCTCATGGTAGATAGTATCGAACTGTTTAAAGGATATGAGGTTTAATAAGTGTGGGAATTCAATTGTTATTGTGCCATCTTGTTTTAATAACGTTTTTAAACCGGCAACAAAATCATGCAAGTTTGGAACGTGTGCTAATACGTTATTTGCGACGATTAAATCAGCTTGTGGTAATTTTTTTGCTAAGTCATTACTGAAAAAATTCACATGAGTAGGAATTCCTTTTTGGATAGCAATTTCTGCTACGTTTTTCGCGGGTTCAATTCCCAATGTCTCGATATTTTCTTTTTTAAAGTATTGTAATAAGTACCCATCGTTACTTGCAATTTCAATCACTTTTGAATGTTTCGTTAAGTTGAAACGCTTAATCGCCATTTCTACATATTGTTTAGCGTGTAGTAGCCAACTTGAGGAGTAAGAGCTGAAGTATAAATAGTTATGAAAAATATTTTGTGGGGATTCAAATTCATCTAGCTGTACGAGTAAACAAGAGTTACAAACAAATGTGTGCAGCGGATAAAAAGGTTCCATTTTATATGAGCTTTCAGGAGCTACAAATGAATTAGCAAGAGGGGAAACGCCCAAATCTAAAAAAGTGTTGGTTAGTAATGATTGGCAAAAACGGCATTTTTTCTGTTCCATTTTATAGCCCCCTTATAAATTTTTGAATGTATCGATTTGTTGTCGTGTGAAAGATTCTATCTTTTCACCAGATGCATATTTTTTGTACCAATCAACAGTCCAAGCGATAGCATCATCTGTTGATAACTTAGGAGTCCAGCCGAGTTTGTTTACTGCTTTTGTACTGTTGAGTGTTAAAATTTGTGATTCATAAGGAGTTTTTATAGAGGGAGAATGGATTGTGAGTCGTTTATTCCATAAGTTCGTTACGGATTGAATGACATCATTTACGGTTCTGCTAGATTCATTAATCGGTCCGAAATTCCATGCTTCTGCATATTTAGCATTATTCCAAAGTTTCTCAGCTAAAAGGATATAGCCATGTAGAGGATCTAAAACATGTTGCCACGGACGGACGGCATATTTGTTTCGAATACACAAAGTATGATTGTGCAAATATGCCCGAATGATATCAGGGAATAGTCGATCTTCTGCCCAATCACCACCACCAATAACGTTACCTGCTCTTACAGAAGCAAGCGAAGTAGTATTCGTGTGAAAAAAAGATTTGTGATAAGATGTTGCAACTAATTCAGCACAAGCTTTACTAGCGCTATAAGGGTCGAAACCTCCTAGTCGGTCATTTTCCACGAACGCTCGGTCGCCACTACCGTCATTCTCATAACATTTATCGCTTGTCACATTAATAATGGCACGTACGTTTTCGACGGACTTTGCTGCTTCTAGCACGTGGACAGTACCTAAAACATTCGTTTTGAATGTATCGATAGGATTTTTGTATGAAGCGGTTACGATTGGCTGAGCTGCTAAATGAAATACTATGTCAGGTTTATGCTGCTTCATGGCATGAAATAAAGAATGGTAATCTGTAATATCGCCTTTCATTGTCGTGCACTCTTTTGCTACGTTACCTTGTTCAAAAATGTTAGGAATGGATGGGGGATGAGAAGAAAAGCCTACTACTTCTGCACCTAAAGAACTTAAGAAAAGGGTGAGCCAGGAGCCTTTAAATCCAGTATGTCCCGTAATAAATACTTTTTTCTTATTCCAAAAAGATGATGAAGCCATATTACCAAACCTTCCACGGAGCGTTATTACTTTCCCATAGCTCGACTAATTTATTTTTATCGCGCAATGTATCCATCGGATGCCAAAAACCAGAATGTTGATATGCGGCCAATTCATTTTTGTTTACTAACTGAACTAAAGTGTCTGTTTCAAAAACAGACTTATCTCCACTAATGTAATTGAAAACTTCAGGATTTAAAACGAAAAATCCACCGTTAACCCATCCGCCATCACCTAATGGTTTTTCTTGAAAAGATGTTACAGACTGTTTATCTAATATGAGAGAACCAAATCTACCAGGAGGTTGTACGGCAGTAACAGTAGCCATTTTCCCATGTTTTTTATGGAATGTAATAAGTTCTTTTATATTTACATTACTTAATCCATCACCATAAGTGAGGCAGAAAGGTTCGTCTCCGACATAATTTTGAATCTTTTTCACTCGGCCACCCGTTTCGGTATTTACACCAGTATCGATTAGTGTAACTTTCCATGGTTCTACACGATGAGAATGGCTAGTAATTGTATTATCGTTTAACTGTATTGTGAAATCAGACATGTGTAAGTTGTAATTTAGAAAGAACTCTTTAATTGCATATCCTTTATAGCCTAAGCAAATAATAAACTCAGTAATCCCGTAATGACTATACAAACTCATAATGTGCCATAGAATGGGTTTTGTTCCAATTTCAATCATAGGTTTCGGTTTTAAATGTGTTTCTTCCCCAATTCTTGTACCGTACCCACCAGCAAGAATAACAGCTTTCATTTTTTCCTCCTAAAATAAAAATTTATTATTTATACAGTATTCATGTTTTATGCAAATGAGATTGTTTTTGATTAAGTGAATGAAATTGTTTGAGGTGATGACAATACAGAAAATATTACGGTTTGAATTTTGGAAATAATTCTTGATATTCAGGGTTATTACGTAGGTCTTGTGTTAGGTTACTAAGCTCTAAAAAACGTATGTCCAGTACTTCAGGAGATTGACCGTAATGTGTTTGAAGCCCCATTTGAACACCCCTTTTTGAAAGGGTAGGCGTAATTTGTAATTTTCTTGCCTTTGATTGTTCATTCCAAGGGCTAAAATAAAATTTTAAAATAAATGAAGGATAGTCATAAATTATATATCCGTGCCGCGAATGATGTCTACCAGGTAAATATGCACCGTCTAGATGATTGTGAATAAATCTCCAAGCACATCCGAGATTTGGGTTATAAGGGAAGACACCGTGGTATCGCTGTTCTACTAAGGGGATAGAATATCTAGGCTTTGAATAATTATAATTATGATTATCTATCATTAAAATCATTCTAATCGCATACATGTTTTGGCCTAGTGTATGAAGAGATGAAAAAAATTCTTCAGTATTATTACAACAAAAGAATTCAGTAGTATTTAAAACGATTTTCCAACCTGAAACTTCTCTTTCAATTTCCATCACTTCAACATCAGTATTAGTTGGATCAAACTCAAGAAATCTTGAATTTCGTACTTCCCAGTGGGGTGCTAATAGTTTACAAATCTCTACGGAACGATCTGTAGACCCTCTATTAATTAAAATGCCGTGATCGAATATTTTCGTGTGATGCATAAGCCACCATGGGAGTAGGTATTCTTCATTATAAAAATGAGAAATGATTGTCTTTTTCATGTTAATTCCCTCCTATACAAGCAATCATTATTAGTAGGATATGCTTTTAAATAAGAAAGGTTAAAAGGGGCAGACAATGTAGTGATTAGGTAATAGTTTAGTAATTTTATTATATAAGTGTAGATTACTCGTATTGAATAATCATAGGAGGAGAGTGAAATTTTGTATAAATTGTGAATAATAAACCATCACGTTTGACTGTACAGTTTATGTGTTGTATGATGTTAGTAATATAAACAAGGGGGGAAGATCGTTGGGAAGGTGTATCGAATCGGACAGTTGGCTCTCATGGCTCACGTGTCGAAACGCACGATTGATTATTATACGAATCTAGGAATCTTAAAAGCGGAGCGATCTCAATCTAATTATCGCTATTACGATGAAACAGCATTTGAGACATTACAATTTATTGAGAAGTGCAAAGAAATGCATATGCCGCTTTGTGAGATTAAAGAGAAAATCGAGGAGAAGAAGAAGCTGCTCGGTATCAATGAACACGTTTCGAAACAAGTGAATGAAGTGACAGACCATATTCATCGGTTAGAAGCAGAGTTAACGGAGTTAAAGCCGCTTTTAGATGGATTGACTGATTCACAACGTGAAAAAATATCGAAATCTTTATCTGGTCAAACGACAGCTTTAATACAGACACTTGCTCTATTATTATAGAAAAAAGTGAAATCCGACCTCTTTAATTTTTGTATCGGGCTATGTTTTCTAGTGAACAAATAAGAAAACATTATAGTATACAGGAGGTGGACACCTTAGTTTTTTAAACTAAGGGGATTCATTGGAAATATTTAATTTAGTCATGGTTGCGATTTTAATCGCATTTACTGGATTTTTCGTAGCAGCAGAGTTTGCGATTGTAAAGGTACGTTCAAGTCGTATTGATCAGCTTGTTGCGGAAGGGAAACGCGGTGCTTTAGCAGCAAAAAAGGTAACAACAAATTTAGATGAATATTTATCTGCTTGTCAATTAGGTATTACAGTTACAGCTATGGGATTAGGTTGGTTAGGTGAACCGACAATTGAAAAGTTATTACACCCGTTATTTGAGAAATGGAATATAAATCCTTCTATCTCATCAGTATTAACATTTGGTCTTGCCTTTATGCTAATGACGTATTTACACGTTGTAGTAGGGGAATTAGCTCCGAAAACGATGGCAATTCAAAAGGCTGAACAAGTAACATTGTTATTGGCAGGTCCGTTAATGATGTTCTATAAAGTCATGTATCCATTTATTTGGGTATTAAACGGTTCAGCTCGTGTTGTAACTGGCTTATTCGGTTTAAAACCAGCTTCAGAACATGAAGTAGCTCATACAGAAGAAGAATTACGTCTTATCCTTTCAGATAGCTATGAAAGTGGCGAAATTAATCAAGCTGAATACAAGTATGTAAATAACATTTTTGAATTTGATAATCGTATTGCAAAAGAGATTATGGTACCGCGAACAGAAATCATTGGTTTCTACCTGGAAGATTCAGTAGAAGAACACATGAAAGTAATCCAAAATGAACGATACACACGTTATCCGATTTTTGGAGAAGATAAAGATGATATTATCGGTATGGTCAATGTAAAAGATTTCTTTATTCGATATATGAACAACGATAAAGAAGATTTATCATCGATTCGCACGTATATGCGTCCGATTATTGAAGTGATGGAAACAACTCCAATTCACGATTTATTACTTCAAATGCAGAAGAAGCGAATTCCGATGGCTGTTTTATATGATGAGTACGGAGGAACAGCAGGAATTGTAACGCTTGAAGATATCTTGGAGGAAATCGTCGGCGAAATTCGTGACGAATATGATGAAGATGAAGCACCACCAATTCAACATGTGAATGAGCACCATAAAATCGTTGATGGAAAAGTGCTTATCTCAGAAGTAAAAGATTTGTTTGGATTACACATTGAAGAAGACGATGTGGATACAATCGGTGGTTGGATTATGATGCAAAATCATGAAATTGAAGAAGGACAACATGTTGAGGCGGAAGGTTATGAATTTAAAGTGTTAGAAAAAGACGCTTACCAAATTAAACGTGTTGAAATTCGTAAAATGGAACAAGAGCAAGAAGAAGAGAAAGCAGCAACTGTGTAAGTTGCTGCTTTTCTTCTAAAGTACAAAAAATGAGAACTTAGGAGCGGATATTTTGATTCAAGAAGCCTTACGTGTATATCGATTACAATTGTATGTGATCTTTAGTGGTTTACTACTTATGTGGACGATTACTCCGTTTGGAAAACAAGTGACAGGGTTTGGTATTGGATTAGCAGTAAGCGCCTATTGTCTTTGGTTATTAGCTCGCAGAGTGGAGAAACTCGGAAAAAGTATCGTAATGAAGGAAAAGGCTCCTGGATTAGGAGTGTTAAACCGATTTGCAGCTGCTATTTTAGGAGCTATCATCATGTATGAAATTGAGCATGAAATGGAAATGTGGGCATTCGGTACAGGTATTTTAGGTGGTCACTTTTTAATGATTGCAAATTTAGCTTATGCAAATATGCAATTAGTGAAAGAAGAAGAGAAGCAAAGGGAACATGCTTCGAAAAACATAGAGCTATGATGAAAGGGACCTAATCGGGTTCCTTTTTTAGTTTAGCGATATGATACAAGTAATCAAATTAACGACAAATATAATACGCTTCTTTTTTTTGTTTTTCAATAGTATGAAAAATAATAAAAAAATTTTAAAAAACCCATCGATTTCTAAAGGTTATGTATGTTATTATGACAAAAGACTTTTTGAAAGAGGTGGATACCAATGTTACAAGCGCTACTTATTTTTGTGCTTCAAATTATTTACGTTCCAATTTTAACAATCCGTACGATTTTGCTTGTAAAGAATCAAACAAGATCCGCTGCTGGTGTTGGATTGTTAGAAGGAGCTATTTACATTGTCAGTTTAGGTATTGTATTTCAAGATTTATCAAATTGGATGAATATTGTTGCCTATGTCATTGGCTTTAGTACGGGACTGTTATTAGGCGGTTATATAGAGAATAAATTAGCAATTGGTTATATTACGTATCAAGTTAGTTTACTAGACCGTTGTAATGAATTAGTAGATGAATTACGCCATTCTGGATTTGGTGTTACAGTATTTGAAGGTGAAGGTATTAATTCTGTACGTTATCGCTTAGATATCGTCGCAAAGCGTTCTAGAGAGAAAGAGCTTTTAGAAATCATTAATGAAATCGCACCGAAAGCGTTTATGTCTTCGTATGAAATCCGTTCATTTAAAGGTGGATATTTAACGAAGGCGATGAAGAAGAGAGCGTTAATGAAGAAGAAAGATGAACATGTATCGTAAAAAAGAGGAGTAGTGCTGCATTAAAAGCGCAGTATAAGTCCAAATGTAAAAGGGAGGAATCTATTTTGATGTAGATTCCTCTCTTTTTTATGAAAAATATTCATCTATTAATTCAAAAAACTAAATCGTATAATTATTTTTTTTACACATTCTCAAATTAATGATTAGCCATATAATTTGAAAAAATACCGGTATGATAAACGTGATTAATAAAACGATAAGTGATATTGATTTAATTTCGGGTGTTTGAGTAACACCGGCCCCATCAACATCTCGTAGCCAAATAATAGCTGCCCATATTCCAAAAACGATAATCCAAAATATGTTACCAATCCACCAAGAAATCCATCGTTTTTTCATGTTAGCACCCCCTACATTTATCTACTGTTAAAAGTATATTTTCGTTCGTTACATTTATCCCGCTATTTGCCGGGCAGTAAGACCCCCACCTCAAAATTCAGCGGAAGCAAAAAAGTTAGGTGGGGATCGGGCTGTCCGTAAAAGCTCGATTGGTGAGGGCTAATAATCAGTGGGGGATGAACAAAACCCCTACCGATTAAAGTTTCACTTTATAATGAAATAACTATAAAATTAGTTTTTCTTAACTGTATACCTAACTTGTTTAAAGGTTACCATTTCTCCATCATCATTATCATCTTTCGTTTGCAAAAGTTGAACTTTTGGTTTGTAGTCCGTCCTATGAGCGTGTTCGATATCTTTAATGTTAAGCTTGTAGGATTCACCATTTTTTAGTTTTTGTTCCAACACTTTTTTATTAGCAACATAAATAAAAGTTACTTTATTTTCATCAATGCCTTTCGTTTTAATTTCTAATTCATTATCTTTTGCTGTGATCGTTGGTGTTAATAATTCCATACTGCCTTTCCCGCTTTCTAAAGAATTCTCTGCTATAGTTGAACATCCTGATAATATGATTCCAGTGAATAGAAGAACAGCTAATTTCTGTTTCATAACATCCCTCAATTCCATGTGAATTTTGATTTTGGTATTGCTAGATTACTAGTGTGGAGCGTAAATGTTTAGTTAGTACCCTTTTAATTGTACCATAATATGTAAATTAAAACAGGATGTATATCCAATTTAAGGGAGATTTAAAAATTTACTGATTGTTGTAAATTCGTGTGTTTTAGCTTCTATTTCAATCGAAATGTAGACGAGAGAAAGAAATTTTTTTATAGAAATTATAATTTTTACATTTTACAATAATGATAGGGAATAGATGAATTCATTTACTTCGGAGGTAGTTACTTGAACATTAACGAGAGGGCAATTGAAATGTTTGAACAAAATAAATATGAGGAAGCGATGGAATTGTTTCAACAAGCAGTACATGAATCTAGAGGTGTACAATCTCTCAATAATCTTGCTTGGATGTACTTTTATGAGGAAGAAAATGATGATAAAGCTCTGGAATTAATAAAAGAAGTTGTTAAGTTAGATCCTTCCTCATACTTTCCTTATAACATCTTAGGGGAAATTTACACGAAACAAGAAAAATGGGAAGAAGCGAAAGAAGTATTGCAAAAATCTATTTCGATGCAACCATCGGATCAAGCATTTCACAATGTAGCTGTAGCGCATTATAACCTTGGAGAGCTGGAAAAAGCTTCGGAATTTTTCTTGCGAGTTGCAGGGGATTCGGACTATATAATGTATAGCTATGTAAAATGTTTAATTGATTTAGGGCGAACGACAGAAGCGAAAGAGCAGTTAGATGCTTTTAACAGGAAATCTGATGATTTTTTAGGAGAAATTCATGTAGCAGATTTATATGTTGAGTTGAATTGCTATAACGAAGCAATTGAATGGTTCGAAAAGGGATACAAAGAAGTTTGGAAAAGTCCTAACTGGATTAGTAGGTTTGTGTATGCTCTATATAAAGCTAATAATTTCTCCCGTATAAATGAAGTTATACAGGAATCTATCGAAGCGAAAACATCAGAAATAGAAGATGTTCAGAATGAAGAAGTAGAAGAAAACTGGACAGCAAAAGATAAGAAAGAGTTAATTGAGGAATATACAGAAGAGAATAATTGTTATAAAGCAATGATAGAATGTATCAAATCTGGATATGTTCCAGGGTTAGAATTTGAAACTTATCATTTAGGGGGTTGCTATTTATTTGGTTGTAAAAGACATAATCATCTTGAATATGAAAAATAAAAAGATTCGACTGTCAAGTATGATGGTCGAATTTTTTTATTATAGGTTGCTTGTCTAAAGGTACCATCTCAATTGTAATGTGTTAAAGAGGTTTCGTCTCATTACATAGGTATATATCCTCTTTAGAGCTCTCTTTTTTAATATTTAAAATATGTAGTGAAATAAAACCAATAAGTCCTATTCCGCCAAAAATAAGCCATGGTGTATACATTCCGCTTAAGTTGGATGTAAAAGATGTACCGGTATAATTACCAATGATAAAACCAAATGCGAGTGATAGTTGATAAAATCCGAAGAAAGTGGCTGTATATGATTCATTACTGTAATTTGCAATAGCGATATCAGCGTTAGGTAATACGAGTGTTTCACCGATTGTAAATAAAATTACACAAATAAAGAGCCAATATGGGTGTTGAAATAAAGGAATGAGTAAAAAGGAAATACTCATTAATAAAACACCGTATTTAATAATCGAAAGTGTGTTGTATTTATGAAATAGTTTTCGGAATAACACCATAAATATGACGCCTGTTATTGCATTTATCGTAATAACTAGTGTAGCAAGCTGATTGCTATTACTAATATTTTTCATATGAAGTGGAAGTGCGACAGTAAGTTGAGTAAACATAATATAGAAGGAAATCATAATAAATGAAAACAAAAGGAAAGATTTGTTTTGTGAGATAGCTTGTATGCCTAATGTAATAGACGTGTTTTCAGTAGTGACTTGGAAGTGATTTTTAAGTAAGTAAAAGATAAAAGCAAATAACAGCATAAGAGATCCTGTTAGAGAGAAAGCGTAGAGTGGATCGAGTAAGAGTAAGAACCCTCCTGCAATTGGTCCGATTATTGCACCGCAATTAAAGCTAAGGTTTAAATATGTAAATAAATTTTTTCTCAAATGAGCTGGCTGTGAGCCAAATATAGCGCGAGCGGCAGGTTCGTAAAATGCAGTTCCGAAGCCAATAAGTGCAGAAGAAATAGAAATTGTATAGAAATCAGAGCATATTCCTAAAGCGATAAATCCGATTCCTCTCAAAAATAAACCGGCTATCATCATAATGATATAGCCTATTTTGTCAGCAATTAACCCTGAGAATAATGGGATAACTCGTGATGTAATTGTCATAACCGTCAACACTGTTCCTACTTGGACAGCAGAAAAATGAAGAAAGGTTAATAGATAAATAGCTAAAAATGCGTATACTGCAAAATACCCAAAAGACATAAAAAATGAAGAAATAAGCATGAAACGTATCGGTGTTGAGAAACTTTTCATAGAAATCCTCCTAATTATGTAACCAGTAAAATTATTTGATGGTTAACTATTTTATACTATAATTATACATAAAGTCAGAAAAAAGTAAATTTTAAGAAGAAGGTGGATCGAATTGAATCAAAACGCTCCAAATGAACTAGAATATATTCGGGAATTTTTAAATACATGGAGAATACCAAACGATACGAGAGAGCCAATTGATTTGCTGCAAACAAAAGAAGATATAAAGCTCTTTATGAAAGAATATTTTGATGAAGAGTTTCCATTTCATACGATAGAGGAATTAAGAGGTTTTCGAGAAGATATTCGGATGACAATTGAAGGCGAAGGGTCATTGCAAAAATGGTTAGAGAAATACCCATTTCATGTACATATAAAGGATGATATGAAAGGTATTACATATGAACCAGTATATGAAGAGAATGTGTATACAAAAGTGTTAAGCATTGTGTTAATGTCAATTCAAGAAAATGTGTGGGGAAGGTTAAAAGCATGTCCAGATTGTCGCTGGGTATTTTATGATTATTCGCGAAATGGAAGTAAAAGATGGTGCGGTATGTATGCTGGAGAAGAAGGAGGAAGAGCATGCGGTACGATTGCGAAAGTGAAAAACTACCGGGCGAAAAGAAAAGGGAGATCAGATTATAGTGTGTAATTTATATTAGGAGAAATAAAATCGATGGGGGAATAAAGGATATGGAAGGCACACAAATGTTAGCTATAAATAAAAAGTGTTGGGATACAGTTGCACCTTATTTCTTTCAAGTTGATTGTTTGCCTAGATACGGTCCGTATACAGCGTCTGAAGATGAGATTCGTTTGTTCGATTCAATCAGAAAGAAAAAGGTTCTTGATATTGGCTGTGGAAGTGGGCATTCGTTGCAATATATGGCGGAACAAGGGGCAGAGGAATTATGGGGGCTTGATCTTTCGAGTACACAAATTGAAATAGCGAATAAGATGTTAAAGGATTGGAATCCAAAGTTAGTATGCGGAGCAATGGAAGAAGAAGGAGATATTCCGAAAGGGTATTTTGATATTGTATATTCCATTTATGCATTAGGTTGGACTTCAAATTTAGGGAAACCAGTAAAGCTTATTTATTCCTATTTAAAGCCAGGAGGAAGTTTTATTTTTAGTTGGGAGCACCCAGTATATTCAAACTTACAGTATGGTACAGAAGAAGTTGCTATAAAGTCTTCTTATCATGAGGAAACGTCCATTACGTTTGAAGCATTTAAAGGAGAAAATGTACAAGCGATATTATATAAGAGAAAAATAAGTACATATATAAATGAGTTAAATAGAGCAGGCTTTACAATTGAGAGAATAGAAGAGCCTGAACCATCGAGCTCGTTTGATGGAGAACTAGCTGAGCCGTCTACGAAATATTATTCTTTATATAAAGCTAGGATGGTGCCAACTACTTTTATTATTAAGGCGAGGAAATAAATTGTTTTATAAAAAGAAGCCTATCGTTTCAAATAGTTGAAATGATAGGCTTCTTTATTTTTAAAAAAATAAGGTCAGAGGTGTACTTTTAAAAAAAAAATGCATTTCATATAAAAGGTGTAATGATTTTAGGGAAGGGGGATTGTTGTGCGTCATCATAAAAATTGCAAAAAATTCGGAGTGGCACTGCCTCTTCCGCTTATAGGTGCAACTGGTCCAACAGGTAATAGTGGCCCTGTAGGTCCAACTGGAGGGCATGAAGGTCCTGTTGGTCCAACAGGGATGACTGGACCGACGGGAGCAACTGGTCCCCAAGGTCCTCAAGGTATCAGGGGAATACAAGGTTCGCGAGGGACAACAGGAGCACAGGGAATACAAGGAGCTGTTGGTGATACCGGAGAGCAAGGTATAACTGGTCCAACTGGCCTCCAAGGTGCTCAAGGATTAATTGGAAACCAAGGTCCAATTGGTGATATTGGAGTACAAGGATTAGAAGGAACACAGGGAGCTACGGGTCCTGCTGGTAGTCAAGGAATACAGGGCACACAAGGAATACAAGGGGAAATAGGTGAGCGAGGACAAACGGGGGCACAAGGAATACAAGGAGAGAGAGGGGTAACTGGAGTCCCAGGGATAACTGGTCCCCAAGGTCCTCAAGGTGTTCAAGGGATACAAGGAGAGCAAGGGGCTATTGGTATACAAGGAGAAGACGGCCCTCAAGGAATACAAGGAATTACTGGAGAACAAGGACACCAAGGTAATCAAGGGGCACAAGGTGTAGTAGGACCAACTGGTTCTACTGGAATACAAGGTCCTCAAGGTATAAGCGGAATAAAGGGAATAACCGGTGTAACAGGCCCTCAAGGTCCACAAGGTGTTCAAGGAATACAAGGAGTAAGTGGATCCACAGGTTTTCAAGGAGCAAAAGGAGTACGAGGGATAACAGGAGCAACTGGTCCTACTGGTACACAAGGCTCAGAAGGACCACCGGGCGGTCCGACGGGAACAACCGGTCCAATTGGTCCATCTAGTGGAGTGACTGGTCCATCAGGTCCACCTGGCCCGCCAGGAGGTCCAACAGGTCCAACGGGTGCGACTGGTTCAACAGGTGTAAGCGGGGGGATAGGACCAATTGGAGCGCAAGGAGTGCAAGGTATAACAGGTCCAACAGGTCCTCAAGGTGTAAGGGGAGCCCAAGGTTCCCAAGGTTTAGTTGGAGCAGTTGGAGTCCAAGGAGCACAAGGTCCTCAAGGTAACCCAGGTATAACGGGTCCACCGGGTGCAGAAGGTTCTCAAGGAATACAAGGTACGCGTGGAGTAACTGGTCCAACAGGTGCAGAAGGCCCTAAAGGTATTCAAGGTATTCAAGGTGTAATAGGCCCAACAGGTGCACAAGGAATGGTGGGAATACAAGGGATAGCCGGTCCAGCTGGTGTTACAGGAGCGGAAGGAGTTCAAGGTGAACAAGGAATCCGAGGAGCAACGGGTCCAGCTGGAGCGCAAGGTATACAAGGAGTACAAGGAATTCAAGGGGAAACAGGAGCAGCTGGAGCACAAGGTCCTCAAGGAGTTCAAGGGATACAAGGGACTACGGGATTGACAGGTGCACAAGGTGCACAAGGTCTTCAAGGAGTGCAAGGAATAATCGGTCCGACTGGAGCTATTGGTTTGCAAGGTCCCCAGGGAGAAATGGGGCAGGTAGGTCCAACCGGTTCTCAAGGAATCCAAGGAGTGCAAGGTGTAATCGGTCCGACAGGGGCAACTGGTTTACAAGGGGATCCAGGTCCAACTGGATTAACCGGATCAACTGGGGTAACCGGTCCGACTGGTTCTGCAACGGGTCCAACAGGAGCAACCGGTCCAACGGGTCCTCCGGGAGGCCCAACAGGTCCAACCGGTCCAGCAGGATCACCAGGGGGTCCAACCGGTCCGACTGGTTCTGCAACGGGTCCAACAGGAGCAACCGGTCCAACGGGTCCTCCGGGAGGCCCAACAGGTCCAACCGGTCCAGCAGGATCACCAGGGGGTCCAACCGGTCCGACTGGAGCAACAGGGGCAACAGGGGCGACCGGAGCAACAGGAGCAACAGGAATCCAAGGAGTGCAAGGAATACAGGGTCCAACAGGAGCAACCGGTTTAACAGGTTTGCAAGGGGTGCAGGGGCCGATGGGGGCAACAGGTCCAACGGGTGACCAAGGCATTCAAGGTCCACAAGGGATACAAGGAGTAACCGGCCCGACAGGTCCGCAAGGTCTACAAGGATTACAAGGCTCAATCGGCCCAACCGGTCCGACAGGTCCCCAAGGAGTGCAAGGGGCACAGGGTCCAATCGGTCCAACCGGCCCACAAGGGGTTCAAGGTATACAAGGTGAGCAAGGAGTAAGGGGAGCGACAGGTCCAACTGGTTTACAAGGTCTACAAGGCGTACAAGGTCCGAGTGGCCCAACTGGCCCACAAGGAGTGCAAGGCGTACAAGGTCCGAGTGGCATAACAGGCCCAACCGGTCCTCAAGGAATACAAGGTATCCAGGGACCGCAAGGAAGTATAGGCCCAACCGGTCCTCAAGGAATACAAGGAGTGCAAGGTCCCCAAGGTCCAACCGGTCCGACAGGGGCAACGGGTCCTCAAGGAATTCAGGGAATCCAAGGTCCAATTGGTCCAACTGGTCCCCAAGGAATTCAGGGGATACAAGGAGTGCAAGGTCCAATCGGCCCAACTGGTCCAACCGGCCCTCAAGGTCTACAAGGAATAACCGGCCAGGCGGGCCCAACCGGTCCAACAGGAGCAACCGGTCCGACTGGAGAAACGGGTCCCCAAGGTCCTCAAGGAATTCAAGGACCCCAAGGGATAACGGGTCCAACGGGAGCAACCGGCCCGACTGGAGAAACGGGTCCCCAAGGTCCTCAAGGAATCCAAGGACCCCAAGGGATAACGGGTCCAACGGGAGCAACCGGCCCGACTGGAGAAACGGGTCCCCAAGGTCTTCAAGGAATCCAAGGACCCCAAGGGATAACAGGTTCGACGGGAGCAACCGGCCAGACGGGAGTGACTGGTGCCACTGGACCGACTGGAATCCAAGGCATACAAGGAATAACTGGAGCAACAGGGGGAACGGGAGTAACAGGCCCAACCGGTGCCACTGGTCCAACCGGCTTAACTGGAGCAACAGGATCATCTGCTATATCGACAGGTGGTGGCTATTTCTTTTCTACATCAACAAGTACAATTGCAGCAAATGCCAATATTCCTATTAACTCGGGATCCACTGTATATGGAACTGGTGTATCTTTAACTAGTGCTACAACTGTCACAGTATCGACGCCAGGAATATATTTAGTAAGCTACTATTTCCAAGGGGACGCGACTGGTGGGAATGAAGTAGTATCTGTAAGATTACTATTAAATGGAACACAAGTAACAGGGAGTTTTATACAAAATGTAACGACATCAACTGTAGTATTGGAACCATCTATTTCAAATACGCTTCTTGTAAATGTAGCTAGTGCAAATTCAACGTTTATATTACAAAATGGCCCGCTCGGTGTTGGGCATGTGACTACAATAGCAGGTACGATTACGGCAAGTTTAAATGTAGTG
Source organism: Bacillus sp. ok061 (assembly GCF_900108285.1). Lineage (NCBI taxonomy): Bacteria > Bacillati > Bacillota > Bacilli > Caryophanales > Bacillaceae > Bacillus > Bacillus sp. ok061. Next base: position 304,393 of record NZ_FNUW01000002.1, read on the forward strand.
AGAATATTATAAGAAATATAAAAACACAAGGAATGTCTTTTTAGACACACCTTGTGTTTTTGATGTTAAATGAACAATTTTTTATCCTGCATTAACGGGCAGTAAGACACCCACTACAAAATTCAGCTAGAGTAAAGAAGTTAGGTGGTAGATCAACGGACCGTAAAAGCCCGATTGGTTTAACTAATAATCAGTGGGGATGCCCCCACTGATTAAAGTTTCGCTTTATCTTTTTGGCTGAAAAATATGTTGAAAGAAGTATTTATGATGTAAGTTATCTACAATTTTATTTGCTTGATATGTGCGATGTTGTTCGAGTCGAAGTCTTTGCTCCATCATTTTTATTGCGTGATCAGATAAACGTAACATAATACATATCTCCTTTTCTATAAATATAGGTGACTATTTGATATCGATCCCATATTTATAATTAAGGAGGCAAGATGTGTAACATAGGCAAAAAGCACCTTCCTCTCCCATTACGCTTACGAGGTTAGCTGTCGGACTCGGGAAGTGAGAGTTTCCCTACTTAAAAAAGATTCGCCCCAAGTAGCATAGCTACAAAATTGGTTCCCCCGCTCCAAAATTTGGACTCAGCAAAAGGTATTATAAGGTAAAAGGTAACATAAACAAAATGATTAGTCAAATTATTTTATTTTTTCTGTTTTTTTAATTGTGTAAGTACTATTCCATCAGGTAGTTCGGTGTATGTTACTTCAAGGAAGCCGTGTTTTTTATATAATGCGATAGCAGGGGTATTCGCTTTACCTGTTTGTACAATGTATGTCATAGAAGAAGGGAACATGTTAAATATATAAATTAGGAGTTTCGTTGCAATTCCTTTTTGAAAAAAATCGGGCGATACAACTAACCTGTGGATATCAATTAGTTTTTCTTCTTGTGCAAAAGAAATAAAGCCGACAAGTTTATTTTCAAAAAAATATCCATAGAATGTTTCAACGCAACTTTGAATATCGTTTACAGTATCATATAAACGGGGTATGGCAGTACTATTTAAGTAGTCCCCTTCAACTTTATAGGCTGGAATTTGAACTTGTAAAATGGATGTTGCTACTTCAAAAGAAGTGGAATTTAACTTAAGAATCATAGATAATGATGCCTCCTTTGAATATGGTATATTAATATAATTTCTTTATGGGTGAGTTTGACAATATTTTTCTTTTTTGCATATAATATATGTATCTCCATATGTAAAATAGTAGTAAATATATTTCTATAGTGAAATATGATTAGCAATGATAAATACATATGTTTGTATTGAATCATACAAACTATAATAGAAATGGAGGACTAAAAATGGGATGGATTATCACATTAATAGTTGGTGCTATTATAGGTGCAATTGCTAGTTCTATAACGGGTAAAAATTTCCCAGGTGGTATGTTCGGAAATATTATCGCAGGTTTATTAGGTGCTTCGTTAGGTGGTAGATTATTTGGATCCTTTGGGCCATCATTTGGTGGGATTCATGTCGTGCCGGCATTATTAGGTGCAATCGTGTTAATTCTTATTGTATCATTTGTAGTGAAAGCTGCAAGGAAATAGAGATATAGATTATGATGAAGAGCCCTGAATAAGGGCTTTTCATCATTCGAAGAGGTGGTTTCATTGGAGAAAATAAATATAAGAAAAAGAGATAAGTTAAGAAAGTTTTTTAGAGAACAAAATTATTTGGCGGTATTGCTTGGATTTGCGTTATTGTTTATTAATATTTTATTACTAACAAAAATATCATTTGTTTTTACACCGTTTATCGTATTTTTAAAAACAATTTTCTTCCCAGTACTATTGGCAGGCGTGCTATTCTATATTTTGCATCCATTCGTTTCACTTTTAGAAAAGAAAGGTGTTTCAAGAATCGTATCGATAGCCTCAATATACTTAATAGTAATTGGATTATTTGTGTTTTTAGTTGTAACGGTTATCCCTATTATTAAAGATCAAATTGATGCATTAATTGATAACTTACCGTACTTTGGCCATGAGATTGAACAAGCAGCGCGTAGATTCGGGGAAAGTAATTTACTTGGTAAAATTCAGGAGAATTTAAATATTAATGTTGCGAATATGGTAAAAGACTATACAGTTGATTTTACAAAGTCATTATCATCAGTAACTGGGAATGTAACTGGATTCTTGAGTACTGTTACAGAGGTTGTTTTAACATTTGTAATGGTTCCATTTATATTGTTCTATCTTTTAAAAGATGGCGAACAATTGCCGAATCACTTCTTAAAATTCATTTCAGAACAAAGACAACCAGCAGCAATGAGAATACTAGATGATATGCACTATGCGATTAGCTCGTATATTAGAGGTCAAATTATCGTGAGCTTGTTTATCGGTATTATGCTATTAATCGGTTACCTTATTATCGGTATTAAATATGCGGTACTACTTGCGATTTTAGCGATGATTGTAAATATTGTTCCGTACGTAGGACCAATTATTGCTATTACACCAGCGTTAATTATCGCATTTATCGACTCGCCAGCAATGGTGTTAAAAGTAATCATCGTTATGATGGTTGTACAATTAGCAGAAGGTAAATTTATTTCTCCTCAAGTAATGGGGAAAAAGCTAGATATTCACCCAATTACAATCATATTTATCATTTTAACTGCCGGAAACTTATTCGGGATTATGGGCATTATTTTAGCCATTCCAGGATATGCGATATTAAAAGTGTTAGTTACGCACGGTTATAGATTTGTTAAGTTGAATACGTGAAAAAAGAGCTAAAACAGTGGGAACTGTTTTAGCTCTTTTTTATTAATAATTCATTTGCATATTGGCGCGCCCATTGATCCGCTTCTAATATAGCATCTAGTGAAGGGTCTTTTATGTTATGATGAGCTTCAACTGTTTTGTAAATTGTTTTTTCAATATCGAAAAAGACAATTTCATTTTTTAAGAATCGTGCATTCGCAATTTCATTTGCTGCATTTAATACAGCGGGAGTAGTACCACCGATTTTGCCACATTCATATGCGTATTGTAGACAAGGGAACTTCTCTAAATCTGGTTTTTCAAAATGTAAACTACTGATTTCTAATAAATTTAATTTTTCATAGGAAGAAGGTAGCCGAGTAGGATAGTGAAACGCATATTGAATAGGCATTCTCATATCAGGAGCACCGAGCTGTGCCATAACTGATCCATCAATAAATTCTACTAAAGAATGAATGATACTTTCTTTATGAATCATTACATCAATTTTTTCATACGGAATATCAAATAGCCATCTCGCTTCCATTACTTCGAACCCTTTATTCATTAATGTGGTAGAATCAATCGTTAGTTTTGCGCCCATTAACCAGTTGGGATGTTTTAAAGCGTCCTTAGCTTGTAATGTTTGCATTTCTTCACGTGTTTTATCACGAAAAGCACCACCGGAAGCTGTTACAATTAACTTCTCAATCTCTTTATTATTTTCTCCGTTTAAACATTGGAAAATAGCTGAATGCTCACTATCTACTGGAATTAAGCGACATCCGTTTTGTTTCGCTAGTTCAGTTACGATATGTCCAGCTGCAACTAACGTTTCTTTATTAGCGATGGCGATATCTTTCTTCGCTTTTAATGCTTCAATTGTTGGGAGTAATCCTGAAACACCGACAACAGAACTTAATACAAGATTTGAATCAGGGTGAGTAGCTACTGCAATTAAGCCATCAGTCCCGTGTGTGATTTTTGTATTTGCTGAAATACGCGTACGAAGCGTGTCTGCTAAGTCTTTTGTCGCAACGCTTACAATACGAGGTTGAAACGTTTTGATTTGTTGCTCAAGAAGATCAATGTTATAATTTGCGGTTAAACCGACGATTTTGAAATGTTCAGGATGAGCTGAAACAACATCTAATGCAGATGTGCCGATGGATCCTGTGGAACCTAAAATGGATATATATTTTACCATGAAAAAACCTCCAAAGTTGTTTCGAATATTTCTGCAAACCTATATATCATTAGACAATTGAAGTGGAAATTCCTGCTATATAAAATAGAAAATTCGGGTTTGTTTGGAAGTGAAATGTGATAAACTGTAAAAAAATAACGAAAAAGCAATGAAAGAGAAGAGTACATATTCGAAACTTTTCAGAGAGCTGATATGTGGTGGAAATCAGTAAGGGATGAATATGGAATGGGCTCTGGAGCTTCTAACTGAAATGAGTAGGTAAAGACGGTTACTTCACGTTATTGAAGTATGAAGTGAGCTAATGATAGCTAATTAAGGTGGTACCGCGGGAGTCTCTCGTCCTTTTTTAAGGATGAGGGGCTCTTTTTATTTTGAGAAAGGAGGAGTTAGTATGAGTGAGAAAATAATGTTAACAGGAATTAAGCCTACAGGTTATCCGCATTTAGGAAATTATATTGGTGCGATTAAACCTGCATTGCAAATGTCAAAGAATAATGAAGGAAAAGCATTGTACTTTATAGCTGATTATCATGCGTTAAATGCTGTGCATGATTCAGAAAAGTTCAGCAGTTATACGAAAGAGGTAGCAGCTACTTGGTTATCGCTTGGACTTGGGGAAGATGTTATTTTTTATAGACAAACAGAAGTGCCGGAGATTCTAGAATTAGCTTGGATATTAGCTTGCTTAACTCCGAAAGGACTTATGAACCGTGCTCATGCGTATAAAGCGAAGATGGAGCAAAATAAAGAAGCGGGGTTAGAGGTCGATGCAGGAGTGAATATGGGGTTATATACGTATCCGATTTTAATGGCAGCTGACATATTATTATTTCAAGCTACCCATGTACCAGTTGGAAAAGACCAAATTCAGCATATTGAAATCGCGCGTGATATTGCGACGTATTTTAATCATATATTTGGCACGACATTTACACTACCGGAGTATGTCATACAAGAAGAAGGAGCTATTTTACCTGGTCTTGATGGAAGGAAAATGAGTAAAAGTTACGGAAATGTAATCCCATTATTTGCAGAGCAAGAAAAACTTCGAAAATTAATATTTAAAATCAAAACAGATTCTTCACTTCCAAATGAACCGAAAGAATTAGAAACATTATTTATGATATATAAAGAGTTTGCGACCGAAGATGAAATACAGTCGATGCGTGAAAAGTATGAGACTGGAATCGGATGGGGCGATGTAAAAAAAGAGCTATTCCGTGTTGTAGACCGTGAGTTAGCTGGACCTCGTGAGAAATATGAGATGTATATGAACGAACCGAGCTTATTATACGAAGCGTTAGAAAAAGGTGCTGAGCGGGCAAGAGAAATCGCGAAGGTACATTTAGCAGAAATAAAGAAACGGATTGGATTTGAGAGGGGGCGCTGAGCGTTCCCTCGTTTTTCGATATAAATTATTCTTCATATCGATACGTAGAGCAAGGAGTTCGCATTTCTTTCCCGAACTTATTAGTTGCATATATTAAAAAGTATGCTAATATAGGGTTACTTATTAAACATGTTTAATAAGTAAAATTAAAGTCACTTATTAAATAAGTTTAATAAGTGAATCTCATTCAATAAAAAAGGAGATGAATGTATGAAAACGGAGAAAGAAAAGATGTTAGCGGGAGAAATGTATGTTGCGGAGGATGAAGAATTAGTGGCTGATAGGGTGGAGGCAAAACGTTTAACACGCCTTTATAACGAGGCGATGGAGACAGGAGATGAGAGGCGTTTTACGTTATTAAATCAGCTTTTAGGTTCTTCAGCTGATGGGAAAGCCCAAATTAATCCTGATTTTCGTTGTGATTACGGCTACAATATCCATGTTGGAAAGAGCTTTTTCGCAAATTTTAATTGTGTGATTTTGGACGTTTGTGAAGTACGAATCGGTGATAATTGTATGTTTGCACCAGGTGTCCATATTTATACGGCCACTCATCCTTTACATCCGGTGGAACGGAATTCTGGTAAAGAATATGGAAAGCCTGTAAAGATTGGTAACAACGTTTGGGTTGGCGGGGGAGCTATAATTAACCCTGGTATTTCAATTGGAGACAACGTTGTAATTGCCTCAGGGGCAGTTGTGACAAAAGATGTACCTCATAATGTAGTTGTTGGTGGTAATCCAGCTAAAGTTATTAAAACGATAGACTTATAGAAATCGTTTTTTACGGGTATATGAATAAACTGGTGTCTTATCGTATAGACAATGTGAAAGGTGTTTCATATGGAGAAATATAGTGCGGACAATCATACAAAGACATTACTTGCCTCTCGAAACGCTCTTTTTCTCTTATTTGCTTTGCCAGGTGTCGCGTTTGCTACATGGATTTCAAGAACAGCAACTACTCGAGATGTTTTAGCAGTGTCAAATGCAGAAATGGGCTGGATTTTGTTCGGACTATCTGTTGGTTCAATAATTGGTTTACTGAGTGCAAGCCGCTTCATTGACTGTAAGGGAGCTAGAGACGTTATTATAGGCAGTATGTTTTTTATGATTGTTGGATTGATTTGTTTAGGTATAAATATTTATTTTGTTTCTAGTATGGGGGCTTTTAGTAGCTTACTAGTATTTGGTGTAGGCTACGGATTGGCGGAAGTCGCATTGAATGTAGAAGGTTCTTCCATTGAGCAGAAATTAGGAACAACTCTTCTTCCGAAATTCCATGGCTTTTTTAGTGTAGGAACTTTAGTAGGCGCGCTCAGTGGTTCTGTCGCAGCGTCGCTTCACATCCCGATTCTGTATCAGTTTCTTGTGATTTCGGTCATGTTTCTATTACTTGTATGTATGGTGTATCGTTTTCTTCCGCATGGAACAGGAAAGAAGGAGAAATCGCGGAACAAAAGGAGAGAGAAGCGTACTTCCTTACGTATGGAAAAAAAGGTGCTTTTAATTGGTCTTTTTGTGCTTGGAATGGCATTTGCAGAAGGTAGTGCAAATGATTGGCTACCTATCGTGATGGTAGATGGACATGAGCAAAGTATAGTGGCAGGTTCTATTATGTACGCAATTTTTGTATTAGCAATGACGTTAACTCGTATGTGTAGCAGCTATTTCCTTGATCGATTCGGTCGTGTCGCTGTCGTACGTGCCACTATTATGATGGCGATTCTAGGAATTTCAATCGTAATATTTGGGGGTAATTCGTATTTTCTAGCATTTGGCGTAGTACTGTGGGGGATTGGTGCAGCGCTAGGGTTCCCAATTGGTCTGTCAGCTGCTGGAGATGACCGTGAAAATGCGACTTCTAATGTTGCTGCAGTTTCTATAATCGGTTTTACAGCGTTTTTAGTCGGACCACCATTTTTAGGGATACTTGGGGAAGCATTCGGAATACGTAATGCCTTGCTAGCTGTTTTATTATTTGTTCTTTTGTCTGGAATTGTATCGTCTATTACAAGAGAGAATACACCGAGCTAAATAAGGATTGCATGCAGCGGAAATATATCATCTCTATTGCTTTAGAAAATGATGTATGATATATTGTCAACGCAACTTATTAAAAGTGTTTAATAAGTATGTTGATTAAGGTGGTGAGCGATTTGAGTGAACAATTTGTTACTCAAAAATCGATTAAAGAGACGATCCTTCGCGGCATTCGTACGGCTCTTCTAGAGCAAGGAAGTGCGACGAAAGTTGAACTTAGTAATACATTAGAAATTAGTTTTCCAACGATAAGTAAATTTATAGAAAATATGAAACAAGATGGTGAAGTCACTTTAGTCGGTTTAGATGATTCAAGTGGCGGAAGAAGAGCGAAACGATATGCGTATAATCCAGAATATATGTTAGGATTAGCGATATTTTTAGAAAAAAATGAGACGAATTATACAATTTTTAACTGTTTAGGGGAAGTAAAAGAACAAGGGAGTACTTCAAGTGCATTAATTGATGCGGGACTAAGCGTATTAACAGAACATATAGAAAGTCTTATAGCTATGTTTCCAAAAATAAGTTCTATATCAATTGGTGTCCCTGGTGCGGTCGATAATGGGCGTATTTTCTATATTCCTGGATATGAAAAGTTTCAAAATTTTAATTTGAAAAGTCACTTTGAGGAACTGTTTTCTATACCAGTAGTAATAGAAAACGATATGAATGCTGCAGTGCTCGGGTATCATAAAAACACGGGGAATAATGACAATTCCTCTCTTGTATATTTGTATTCAGGTCAAAATGGCCCAGGTGCGGGGATTATGGTAAATGGAGATGTCGTACGCGGAAGTACATGTTTCTCAGGAGAGATATCTTTCGTTCCGCAGTATGATAATAAAAATTTCTTACAAGCTTTGAGAAGTGGGGATTCGAATAATTCAGAGGAATATAATATAGATGCTATTACTCGTTTAATAGCTACATGTATAGCTATTATTAACCCTCATGCCTTTATCTTCTGTGATGATGAAGTGAATGAATTTGTAATAGAGCAAATTGTAAAAACTTGTCCGCAGTACATTCCGGCGGAACATATTCCGAAAATAACAGTGAGTAATTGGAAAGAAGATTATTTATATGGATTAAAAAGTCTTGGACTTGATCTTATGATTACTAGAACGAATAAAGAAAATTAAATGTGCTGGCAATGAAGCATCCAATTGTCAGTTGAATAACATAAAAGAAAAGGTGTCGATTATGAAAATTGAACATGTAGCAATTTGGGTGAATGATTTAGAAGGAATGTGTGATTTCTATAAACAGTACTTTAATGGTGAAGAAAATAGCTTATATCACAATCCGAAAAAGCAGTTTGAATCTTATTTCATAACTTTTGAAGGTGGTGCGCGTCTAGAACTTATGAGACAAGTAGGGATAGACGATAAAATAAAAACACAAACAGTAGGATATGCGCATATTGCTTTTTCTGTAGGTAATAAAGAAAAGGTGAACGAATTAACTCATACATTAAGAGAAGCAGGGTACCCTGTGTTAAACGGCCCACGAACTACAGGGGATGGTTACTATGAAAGTGTAGTAAATGATCCTGAAGGGAATCAGATTGAGATAACAATCTAACATTATATTTACTAATAACTGATAAAAAATAAAATTTTGTTGTTCCCCCAAATGTTTACGAGAAACCTATTATTTCTGCAGAAAGGGGGACATAACATTGAGTGAAATCATTTTTATTTTCTGTATATATCCATTGCTTGTTTGTATTGTTTCAATAGCTGGAGCATATAAAGTAGGTACATTTTATGTGATGCCAATAGTAACATTTCTTATTTTTCTTATGTTAAATGTTACAGTGCACGATCCAGCATTTTTCTTTTGGGTTGGCATGTATACTATTCTTTCATTTATTGTTTCTTATATAACTATCCTTTTTATAAAGGGATATTAAGTTGTAGAAAGAGAGCATTAATATCATTTTGGGGAAATAGGGATTTACGGTGAACGATAACAACCTCATTTCACGTTGTAATGACGGGAAATGAGGTTGTTTTATTTCTATTTTTAATTAGAGTGATGAAAATCTCGAAGAATCCCCTCAATGACTGGATGAAGAGTGCTAGGTAACTCATCAAGCGGAAAGAAACGTAATTCTTTTGACTCAGTTTTATCACATATAAGCTCCCCGTGAAATTCGCGGCAAATATAAACAACGAGTACACCGTGTACTTGATCGCCGTTTGGATAGATTTGAAAGAAGTCTCGTCCTGAGTATGTACGGAATAGTTCTGGATTTTTGATGATAAGTCCAGTTTCTTCATATACTTCTCGCTTTAACGCGTCTTCTAACGTTTCGTTATATTCTAATGCACCGCCAATAATGCCCCATCGGTTAAAATCTGTCCGGAGCTGCAGTAATACTTCATCTTTTTCATTTAATATAATGGCATGTGATCCTATTAAAATAAGTGGATGATTTCCTACTAGATTTCTCATGTCTTCAATGTAGCCCATATTTTTGCTCCTTGTATTTAATAATAGTTAGGGAGTTCTTTTAACATTCTTTCTGTTTTACGCGCTGTAAAAGCTAAGTTATGGTCATCTTTCGTTCTGAAAAATAATGTGCGTAAAAAGGTTTTAATGTTGGCGCATAAAATACAATACTCATTAAGCGAAAGGCGTTTTCTAATTTGAGGAAGCCTTTTTATTTTTTTATGAATAATAGAAATTAACTCGTTTTGAGGAAAATCATGATACAGCATTGCTAGTAATGGAGTAGCAATGCGTTCATCTTCATTATTATGAAAAAGGTCAGATGGAATAAAAATTTTATTTAATAAACAATGAATTAATTCTTCGTACCATTCAAAGGTCGTATACGTATTATGAACAATTTCGGTGAAAGTATCAGATACGTGAGCAAGACAATGAGCCCATCCTTTGTTTTCAATATAGCCTCGAAAATCCGTTTCTAAGTTTGTATATGTAATGAGTTTATTTTTTATTTCTTCGATATCCTCCTCTGTACAAAAGTAGTGCGAATTAGCGAATTGGAGTATTAACGCAATTAACGAAACAGTGTAAGAACGTGTGAAAACCCCATCTGTATGTGGGGAGTAAATGTCACAATATAAATACTCATCACTTAAACAAGTTTGTAACAGTAATTTCAGCTGATCGTCCATAAGGAATTCATGATGAATGAAATGCGCAAAACATTTATATATAAGTTGGTAACGAACGTAGCTATCAGTCGTTCCGATATACTGAAGCATGTTCAAAGTTAACTCATTTATATCTATATGTTGCAGTTGCGTATAGTCATTTTGTTGTATAAGCTCTAACTGTTGTTGCAATGCTGTAATATCCACTGGAGAACCTCCTCCGCACTTTAAAGATGCGATCTTTTCTAGTATTCTATATATTCAAGGACAATCCTGCTCATGCAAGGAGAACGATTAGAAATTCGAGTATGATATAGATGAGGGAAGAATATGACGACGATAGAACAGTTAGAAAAACATTTTAAAATAAGAAGAAGTGCTTCTTCTATTATGATAAAAGAAAATAATGCAGAGGTTTTTACAGAAGAGCAATTAGAAGAGATGGTGCAATATTGCGTTGCTGAAGCTGAAAAAGATGGATTAGAAAAACTACATTTTGAAATCTCTTCAAAAAGTCTAAATTATGATGTGTATAAAAAATGTTTCGACACGTATTCATTTGAATATGTTACTGAAAACATGATTGTATTTAAAGATATATATGAAGTAGAAGATGTAGAAAGTGAAATTGATTTTAAGCTTATTGAAGAAGTTGGAGAAGAGGCTTTTTATTCACTGTGGAATGAAGTGACGGGAGAACTAGTCGTTCATGATCAATTTGTACATATGATGCTAGAAGAAATTGGTGAGCACTGGAAAGAACATTGTTTAACAGCGAGTGTCGATGAAGAGCCGATAGGAATTGTAATTCCGCATATTGAAAAGGGGACGTTAGAAGAGGGGAAACTTATGTACTTCGCAGTTACTCCAAATATGCGTAATAAGGGATATGAAGCTGCACTATTTGCAGGTGCGATGTTTGTCTTAAAGGAAATAGGTGCATCTTATTATATTGGTGAGACAAATGTACAAAATGAGTGGATGAAGGATGTTTTTGAAAAGAATGGATGTCAGTTGCTGAGTTGTACTGAGCGGTATGTGAGGAAGGTTTAAAGGATGAATGACGTACTCTCGCGAACTCATTTAGTGGGAGGGGCTATATATGTTAAAGCAAACATTTCATTCATTGGCTTTACTGTATCCAGATGTATTGTTAGAAGGCTGGAAAATTGAAAAAGTTTCAGAACGTTATGAAGGTGAAAAGTGGGAAAGTTTTTGGTTTCAAGTTGTTACTCTAACCGGAATGTTTCGGGTAAAAGAGTTTTTTCTCGATATAATGGAGCCAGTATTCCCTGATAGTTGTATTTCTCAGGCGAAAGGATGTTGTTTTCAATATAAAGGGCTTGTGTATTGGAAAGGTATAAATTACAAGGGGAAAGAAAGTTATGTTACATCTAAATGGAAAACACAAATTGAAATTTCTATTGATCGTGGATATGTAAACAAAGATGAAATGGAAAGATTTCTATTCGGGTTACAACCAGTAAATATGGAGTTCGCGAAAATGATATTACATACACCATTTCACCTATCGAGCTTTCAAGCAAAAAGAGATGGAATTGGTGAGATAGGAAGATGTCGAGGGTGGAGTGCTCCAGATGATGTATCATATTCGAACTTGCCAATTCATGAAAAGATAAGTTGGAAGCTCGAATCGGTCGGATTAGGGAATGATAAAACGCAGTATGTATACTGGGACGAAGGTAATAAACTATATGCACTTTGGGTTTGTAGACATAAAAATAAATTGTATTATCCTGTTTCTTCATGGATAACGAACTATGGCGTTAAACAGATTATAAATGGGTTAGAGTTTTATTCGCATAGAGAGCGGGGAACAGTTGTATATGAGGATTTAGGCATGGAACAAATTGCATATGTATTTCGAGGAAACCCGTGTACAAATTTTGAACAAGTAAAAGAACTTTTCGCCTGTTTGTAAGATAAAAAGAAAAATGAGAACGACAAAGTAGTTATTCCTATAATACAATAGAGTAAGATTCGATTATAAGAGAAAGCGTTGGTGAAAGAATGGAGCAGCAAAGAAATTGGCTACAAGCAACTGTAGAAAGAAATGAAGACAACACGTTATATATAAAATGGGAAAATAATATAGAAGAAGTTCGCATTTACTGGAGTACTTCACCAGAGCATATTGAGGAAAATGGAGAATTACTTGCAACGGTAAATGGAGAATCATCATATACAATTGAAAACCCGAGTGAAAATGAACGTCCATATTTTAGACTAGTAGGAAGTAATGGACAAGCAGTGACAGTAGCTGAGCGTAGATTGCCATTGCAAGGCGCGTTTAACTTCCGTGATATGGGAGGATATGAAACGACTGAAGGCCGTAAAGTAAAATGGGGCAAGTTGTACCGTTCTGAAGAATTGGCAGGACTAACAGAATGGGATATTGCGTATTTACAAAAGTCTGGTTTAAAGTTAATTTGTGATTACCGTACAGACTTTGAAGTGAAGCATAAGCCAAACCCAGAGATTACAGGTGCTCGTCAAGTGTGCTTACCAGTTATGCAAGATTTAGCGAAAGACTTAAATATAAATGAATTTTTCCAAGTTGGTGACCTTTCTATGTTAGGAAAACCAGGTGAGTATCTTGTGAAAATGAATCAAGATTTCGTAAGTGGTAACGAGGCATTTGTAAGCTTCTTAAACTTAGCGCAAAATCCGGAAAACTTACCGTTAGTAAACCACTGTACAGCTGGAAAAGACCGTACTGGATTCGGATCAGCACTATTATTACTTTTACTAGGTGTACCGGAAAAAACAGTAATGGAAGACTACTTACTAAGTAACGGTTTCCGTGAAAAGCTAAATGAAAAAATGATGGCCTTTTTAGGTGCGAAATTACAAAACGATGAGAGCAGAGCGATATTAGGTGCAATGTTTGAAGCACGTGCTGAATATTTACAAGCTGCGATTGATGTAATCCAAAAGCAATACGGATCAGTTGAAGCATACGCCGAAAAAGCTCTTGGCTTTACGAAAGAGTCGTTAGAGGAAATGAAAGAGTTATTGCTAGAAGATTAATAATGAGAAGGAGGCTGATTTGGATTAGCCTCCTTTTACTATTGTTGTTATAATTAAGCTATGAGAATATAGGAGTTGAGGAGAACATCATGAAATACAAATTTATATTATTCGACGTAGACGATACATTATTAGATTTCCCTGAAACGGAAAGACACGCATTACATAATGCGTTTGTACAGTTTGGCATGCCTACAGGGTATAGTGATTATCTTGCAAGTTATAAAGAGATTAGTAATGGATTATGGAGAGATTTAGAAAATAAAATGATTACGCTAAGCGAATTAGCAGTAGATCGATTTAGACAATTATTTGCACTTCATAATATAAACGTAGATGCGCAGCAATTTAGTGATGTATATCTTGAAAACTTAGGGAAAGAAGTACACCTTATAGAAGGTGCAGTACAATTATGTGAAAATCTACAAGATTGCAAGTTAGGTATCATTACGAACGGATATACAAAAGTGCAACAATCAAGAATCGGAAATTCGCCTTTATGTAATTTCTTTGATCATATTATTATTTCTGAGGAAGTCGGTCATCAAAAGCCAGCACGTGAGATTTTTGATTATGCATTTGAGAAATTTGGAATTACGGATAAATCAAGTGTACTAATGGTCGGAGATTCGCTAACTTCTGATATGAAAGGCGGAGAAGACTACGGCATTGATACGTGTTGGTATAATCCGAGTTCGAAAGAAAATAGGGCAGAAGTTAAGCCGACTTATGAAGTGGAGAGTCTGCTACAAATTTTAGAAATTGTGGAGTTGGTGGGAGAAAAAGTAGCCTCATTTTAAGTGTGCTGATATTTGTCGGCAAATCGATGATATATTGTAAGTTGTGATAGATATATTTGAAAAATCGATGATATATTGTAAGTTGTGATAGATATATTTGAAAAATCGATGATATATTGTAAGTTGCGATAGATATATTTGAAAAATCGATGATATATTGTAAGTTGTGATAGATATATTTGAAAAATCGCTCATATAAGTTCATATACTAAGATATAGAACAAAAAATAACGCTACTATACAAGGTCATTCACGTGTTATAATGCGTGAATTAAATATACGTATATAAATAGTTTCTCAGAGTGATGCGATGTCATGTATGATTAGTGTAACAACTAGAGGTGAATAAAGAATGTTAACTTTTTTATTTGAGTTAGACAAGAATCTTCCGCAGAAGGATGAGCCGCGGTATGATGCTTATTCAAAGGGCTTTATCGAAGGAGATGTAACGATTTGCGCGAGTGATAGCGTATTTTTTCAAAAGTCACGTATGAAGGTTGCAGAGCTGGGCATTTATTTAGGTCAGTGGATGGAACAAGTTCAACATGGGCAGAACGTGCCTATGAAATATGAAACGGCTGACCGTGAAGAGGTAATTCTTGGTTTCTTCTATGAAGAGGATCATAATCAATGGAATGTTTCTTCCAGTTGGCAAGAATTTGAACTTCAAGAGCGTATAGCTACTACAACATTAATAGAGAGTGTTCAACGCTATTTGTATGAGCTAAATAAAGAACTGCGCATGATAGAATATCCTGTGACGTTTGATCAGTACTTAAGAGGAGAGCGAATGATGCAGCTCTCTTACAAACGACCATGTGATAGTAAAGCGGATACGACGCCGATAGAGGTTTATAATGGAAGTGAGCAAGTAGGCGTAGTACGGGGCTATTATAAAAATACGCTGATGAGAGTGCTGGATTTTATTCCGAAAATTGGTAGTAATATCATTTATGAAATAAAGGATATTAAGAACAATATTCGCGTCATTGCAAAGGATGTAAGTAGGCAGCGCCAAAGAAAGATTTTAGTAACGTACATCGATAATAATGATGCAGAGCATGAAATACTTGTATGTGACGGAAAGTTATTGGATGCAAATTTTATATTTACCTTTACATATAAGGCAGAAGAATATGTTGTTCATAAAACTTCATTTGGAATGGGAAAATTATTACGAAAAGGCTATTTAATCGCAGATTGGAATATTCGTCTTGAGGAAGATATGTATTACATCGAGATGAATGCATATGATGGAGATTACATGGAGGATCAATACTTACTATTAGGCGTATTTCATGCGGTTTTATATGGATAATCGATGAGAAATACCGTCATTCTTCTTGGAAAGAATGACGGTATTTTTTATTTATCCTCAAAAATAAAAATCTCATCAATCGTACTATGAAGTGCCTTCGCTATATCGTGAGCGAGTTGCAATGAAGGATTATACTTACCTTTTTCAAGGTGGCTAATTGTTTCACGGCGTACACCAACTTGCTTCGCTAAATCTTCTTGTGTCATGTTCAATTTGGCACGGTATTCTTTTATCCTGGTTACGAACGCCATGGTGCATCTTCCATTTCATCAACAGGTTTATCATAAAAGAACATAGAAAAAACGAACGTAAGAATGAGTGTGCCAAAAATAAGAGCGATATCAATTTCTTGTAGTGTAGTGTTTGGAAATAACATTTCAATAAACATAATGATTGCGGTAGTTAGTAACGTAACGATAAATGCATTGCGGCACGATTTATTGACAATTTGTTCAAACAGTTCATCGTGTTGAACTGTTCTATACGATGTGAAAAAGGAGAAGAAACAGAACATAGTAAACAATCCTTTTTCATAAAAAAATCCGAGGAAACCGAAGAAACCGAGAAATCCTAAATATTTTATCCAAGTTGTTTTCATGATAGATTCTCCTTTCGATATTAGAAATAAATCACGTTATGTTATAAATATATCACATGAGATAATGTATAGTAATAATAGTTTTCCAATTCTTTTCATAATAATAGTAAAAAGAGGAAATATGCTGCGAAATAAAGAGGATAATATTGTAAAATGGTTGTAAGGAGGGGGAGGAAGGAATGCTAACTTGGATTATGATCGTTGTATTACTTGTAGTGATTACTGTAGTGGCAACAGTGTTAATTGGGCGGAATGGTGATGCGAATTATAGTAAAGCGACAAAAGGGAATATTAAACGGCTTACGATGATCTATATTTTACTAGCTGTCGTTTTAGTTGTTGGATTAGGGGTGTATATTTATTTTAAAGGTTAAATAAACTGAAAAATGTAAAAATCTTAAAATAGAAGTATGCTATAATATCAATATAGTTATTTGGTAATTAAGGAAAGGATTGGATGGAATGATTGAAATTACGAATGTGTCAAAAAGTTATAATGGGTCTACCTATGCAGTAAAAGATTTAAGTTTATCTGTACCTAGCGGCGAAATCTTTGGATTTTTAGGACCGAATGGTGCGGGTAAATCAACGACAATTAAGATGATTACTGGTATTCACGGGGTGGACAAAGGGACGATTACGATTAACGGAAAAAATATTATGGAAGATCCGATGGAAGCGAAGAAGACGTTTGGTTATGTGCCGGATAGTCCAGATATGTTTTTACGTTTAAAAGGAATTGAATATTTAAACTTTATGGCTGATATGTATGAAGTGCCGAAAGAAGTAAGACAAGAACGAATAGAATCTTTAGCAAAGAAGTTTGATCTTTATAATGCTTTATCTGATCAAATTCAAAGTTATTCGCACGGTATGAGACAAAAAATCGTTATTATTGGTGTGCTCGTGCATGAACCAGATGTATGGATTTTAGATGAACCATTAACAGGACTTGATCCGAAATCTGCATATATTTTAAAAGAAATGATGAGAGAGCATGCGGATAAAGGAAAGATTGTATTTTTCTCTACACACGTATTAGAAGTGGCAGAAAAAATATGTGACCGGGTTGCTATCATTAATAAGGGGAATTTGCAGTTTAAAGGAAATTTAGATGAAATGAGAGATCATTTTAAATCCAATGAATCACTTGAAAAAATGTTCTTGGAGATGACGGGAAATGAGTAAAATTTGGACGTTAACAAAGGTACTATTAAAGTTGAATTATGCAGATTTTATAACAGATAAGAAGAAGCGATGGGCGTATTTATTTTCATTTGCAGCTATTTTATTTGTTGGCTTTTTAATATTTGGTTCGATGACACACGGAATGTATGAAGGTCTGAAACAATTAGGGCAAGAGCCGGGAATGATTATTGCAATGGGATTGGCGATTGCGAGTATATGGGTATTTTTAATGAGTATAGCGAACATTTTAACTGTATTTTACTACAGCAATGACATTGAAATGTTACTGCCGTTACCATTAAAACCAGCGCAAATTATTTCGGCAAAATTTTTAACGGTATTAATTACACAGTACGTAATGAGTTCATTCATTTTATTACCAATCTTCATTACGTACGGTTTAAAAAGTGGCGCATTTATTACATATTACATATATATGATTTTCATTTACTTACTCTTCCCAATCGTGCCGTTAGTATTAGCTTCGTTACTGATGACAATTATTATGAGGTATACAAATATAGCGAAAAATAAAGATCGAGGAAATATATTTATTGGAATCGTAAGTATATTATTTATTGTAGGAATTAACGTATTTATGCAGTGGAGAAATAAAAGTGCGTTTTCTGGAGACGGGGCTGCGGAATACCTTGTAAATAATCAATCTTCTCTTATAGTACAAATGACAAATTATTTTCCAACTACATATTTTGGAGCAGTCGCATTAGTAGAAAATGCGAATTGGAAGGGTCCTTTATACGTAATCATCTTTGCGCTTATTTCATTTGTATTCTTTGTGTTGTTTTATTACATTGCAGAGCGTACATATTTAAAAGGGGTAATTGGACTTTCAACGAGTACAGCAAAGAAACAAGTTATTTCGGCGGAAGGTTTACAGAAATCAACAGTACAAAGTTCACATTTAAAAGCGTATGTGAAAAAAGAATTTAAAACGTTATTCCGTACACCGCAATTTTTCTTAAATTGCATTGTACAAACTTTCGTTATGCCAATTATGTTATTCTTTGTTTTATTCGTGAAGGAAGGGAATATAGAGTTGATTACAGGATATATTGATAATCCAGAATCAGCAGGTCTTGCAATTGGTGTAGGCCTTTGTGCATCGTTATTTTTAATGGGTAGTAACGTCATTGCAACAACGTCATTTTCGCGAGATGGAAGCTCTTGGTTTGTGAATCGTTACTTACCAGTAAAGGCTTCGGATATCTTTTTTGCGAAAGCAATCACTGCTTGGTTAATTAATGTGATCATTTTAGCCGTATTCGGTATTACGATGGCAGTTGTAGCTGGAATTTCTCCAGTCTTCATGATACTGTGGTTTTTACTAAGTGCGAATGGGTTACTATTAATTAATTTAATCGGAACACGCTGGGACGCACAAACTGCAGATATTCATTGGGACACAGAGCAGAAATTATTTAAAAGCAGATATACAACTTTGTGGAATTTTTTAGCTAATATTTTAATAGCTTTAGTTATTGTAGCGGGTGTAGGTGTATTATACTTCTTCCTTAAAGTAGGACTGTGGATTATGTTTATCGTTTTATTTGTAATGTTTACTATTGTAAACTATATCTTTATTAAAATGTTAAAATTAGGTGCTGAACGTATACTGTCAAATATTCAATAAGAAGATAGATCCTCTGTATTCATGCAGGGGATCTACGTATAGATGGAGGAGAAAAAGGTGAAGAAAATAGCAATTGTAACAGGGGCAACTCGTCTGAATGGAATTGGTGCAGCTGTATGCAAGGTGCTTGCTCAAAAGGGGATAGACATTTTTTTCACGTACTGGCCAAAGTATGATAAAGCGATGCCATGGGGAATGAGTGATCAAGAACCCTTTTGGCTGAAAAAGGAAATTGAAAGTTACGATGTTCGATGTGAAATGGCAGAAATCAATTTATCGCAGTCTTATTCGCCAAATCGTTTGTTTTATATGGTATCAGAACGGTTAGGTGATCCATCTATTCTAATTAATAATGCAGTGTATTCTACTCATACGAGAATTGAGGAATTAAATGTAGAGCAGTTGGATAAACATTATACAGTTAATGTTCGGGCCACTATGTTATTAAGTTCATTGTTTATAAAACATTATTCACTTAAAACGAGCGGGAGTATTATTAATCTTACTTCAGGGCAGTCAGTAGATCCAATGCCAGATGAACTAGCATATGCAGCAACGAAGGGAGCAATTGAAGCATTTACAAAGTCAGTGGCACCAGTAGCGATGGAGAAGGGGATTACTGTTAATGCTGTTGATCCAGGACCAACAAATACAGGGTGGATTACAGAGGAATTAAAACATTATTTAGTATGGAAATTCCCGCAAGGTAGAGTTGGAGAAACGATGGATGCTGCGCGCTTAATATCTTTTTTAGTAAGTGAAGAAGCGAAATGGGTTACTGGGCAAGTCATTCACTCGAATGGTGGTTATTCATAAAAATATTATGTTAACAAATGTTGAGAAACAAAAAACGAAAGAAAATTTTATTTTTTTGTATAAATAAAATGTCAAGAAAGATAAAAATTTGATAGAAGAGTATATCGTCATATAAAGATAGTAATTCTTAATGTGACAATATACTCTTTTTCTTTTACTTACGAGCAGAAAAATGAAGTAGAAGAAACTCGAATATTAAAATGAGTTTATCAGTTTTTGTCCGTATTATTATGAAGATTACTGTCGGAAAGATGGTAATTCGTATGAAAAGGGATTTTTTAAGGGGAAATCGAATCGTAAAGGGGAGGATAAATAAAGTAAACATAGGGGGATTTATATGAAAATGAAAAAGGTCGCTATCGCATCGATAACAATTGGTACAATGCTTACTATGGCAGCTTGTAGTCCATCAGCAGATAAAGAGGCAGAAAAGAAAGAGCAAGTAACAGCGCAAAATGAAGGAGAAGCAAAAACGACAAGTGCAGATGAAGCGTCCAAAACAACGAAAGATACTGAAAAAGAAACAAATACTTCTTCAAATGAAAAAACAGATAAAGATGCAAAAAATACGAAAGAATCATCAGGAACAGAAAGTAACGGCAAAACGTCAACTCAAAATGAGAATGTGAAAACAAAAGAAAAAGAAACGACAGGAAAAACGAATGACCAAACGACTAGCGGGAAAACAGCAGATCAAAGCACAAGTACAAGCTCAAACACAAACAATAACGAAAAGACAACGAAAGATCCGAAGAAAAGTGTTGCTGTGAAAACGAACGTTAAAGAAGTTGTGGCATTAATTGATAGCTTGGACAAGCAGTTAGTTGCTAATCCAAAATTGGAAACAGTGAATAAGCTTGGCAAACAAATTAATGAAAAGTGGGACGTGATTGAAAAAGAGCTAGAAGCATCACATCCGACGGATTCTAAAACAATCGGTCAAAGTATGTATCCGTTAATTGTAGGAGCGGAGAAAGAAAAAATCGATATTAATAAAATGAAATCATTAACGACGAAAACGAAAAAAGATTTAAATCAGTTATTGACGAAACTTTCATAGTTTCAAAAGCCTACTCGTGTGAGTAGGCCTTTTTTAGGTTGTTGTAATGTGCACAGTATAACTTATTTATTTTCATTTTCAATTACGATGCGAAAGGAACTGAATGCTTGTTGACTGATATAATCTTCTTCGCTAACTTTAAAAGGAAATGGAAAAGCGACGAGTTGAAAATTACTTTCCTGATCCACTGAAGGCAATGTGAAATTAAAGATTTGTCTTGTTTCAGGTGCAACCTTAGTATAAACGACTTTTCTATTGTTAAATATTTCAACTTGTTTCCAATCTTTAAAAGCCACGATTGCGTAAGTCATTTCATCATTCGTTTCATTACCGTTTGATAGGGTTAATTGCTTGCCTTCCTTTTCAAAGAAGACAGTTTGTAAGTTCTCTTCACGGTTCGTAACAAATAATGGTTCGTAAAGACCATCTTTTAAAATAGCATCTGGATCTATAAGGGAGAGTTTTATTTTTTCGTTTTCTTTCTGAAGAGGATGCATTGAATATCGCATACTTAGAATATCTTCTAAAATAGCTGCTTTATTTAAGTTATTATCTTTTAATTTGTATTCAGGTTTTTTAATTATTAAAAAGGTTAATTCATTTGCATTAGGAGAGGTGTGTAAAGAGATTTTCGTAGTAATTGAACTGTTTGGTTTCATATCAAAAAAATAGTGTGATATTTCATTAGTAGTATCTTCTATTTTAAAAGGTTTTTGTTCGTAATCTTCTAGAACAATTAATCCATATTTTCGGTTTTCATTAATAGTATGTACGAATGATAATGTTACATTAATTTTATTATCCTCACTAGTAATTGTACTACCATTGTTAATATGTTGGCCTTGATTATCCTTCAATCCGTAAGAAATAGTATTGGTTTGTTGCTCTCGTTTATTTTCTATGGAAGATGGATGAGGTTGTATGATTGAAGTATTGAACAAAATATAAATAGTTAGTAATGAAATAAATAAAACACCGCAAATAATATATATTTGTTTCATAAATAGCACCTCAATATATGTAAAATATTAGAGAAAAAAGATATGCAAGATGCATATCTTTTTTCTCTTTCTTACCAGAAAGCTTTTGTTTCGTGATTCACATCATTATAACCACTTAATTTATAGGTATGATTACCGATAGCGTAATCATCTCCATAATAAACGCTTGTGTTGGTCGCTGTAGCACTTACAAAGGATGATTTTTTTGCACTATTACTTTTCGTATTTACTAATGAGCCATCGCCATTGAAAGTTCTTGCTTTTGCATAAACATAGTCTTCGGTCGTAGTTGATTTCGATTTAGCAACTGCATATGGGTTACCAAAAAAGGGAGTATATACGCTAATGTTAGAGTCATTCTTAGGTGCAGCTGCAACAGTCAAACTAGGAACACTAGATGTTTTTGTTGATTGAATTGTATCAAAGTCAACTAAAACGGGCTGCTTGTCTACAGTATCGACCTCTGAAGCACTTGCGTTATTAGTAAAACCAAAACCTAAAACCGCTAACCCTAAAGTTGTCACCGATAAAGATTTTTTCATATTCACTAATTTTCCCACCTTTTTAAATTTTGAGTTCGAACTCAATTCATACAATATATGAAAATTTCGAAACTCTCAATGGTTTATCCCATACTTAACTTTTCTTTTACTTTCGATTCAACATGTCTTCATTTGCAAAAAAGGAAATATATCTTCTAATGCTTAGCCAGCAAGGGATACAGGTTAACTTTATGAATTTCGTGTAAATTTAAATCTATTCATGTCATAATCTCTGTTATTTTTAAGTTCATATGGGAAACGTATTAAAAAAAGGATGGTGACAAAAATGACAATCGATCGAATTTGTACAATTGGACCTGCAAGTAATAATAAAGAAACGTTAGCACAGTTAATAAAGAATGGTATGAAAATTGTTCGACTGAATTTATCGCATGGCACACATGAAAGTCATAAAGACATCATTCGTTTAGTGAAATCATTAGATGACTCTATTAAATTTTTGGGTGATGTACAAGGACCTAAAATAAGATTAGGTGAAGTGAAGGGAGAGCAAATTACACTTCAGGCAGGAGATTCTTTTATTTTACATACAAAACCAGTTACAGGGAGTAATACAGAAGCAAGCGTTGATTATGAAGGAATTGCGAATGATGTGAAAGTAGACAGTAGAATTTTGATTAATGATGGAGAAGTTGAATTAATTGTTGAAAAGATAAGTACGGACAAAATAGAAACGAAGGTAAAAACAGGTGGCAATATCTCATCCCATAAAGGAGTTAATTTACCAGGTGCGGCTGTTCGTTTACCAGCTATTACAGAGAAAGATAAAAAAGATATTCAGTTTCTTTTAGAAGAGAATGTTGATTTTATCGCGTGTTCTTTCGTACGAAAACCTAGTCATATAAAAGAAATACGAGATTTTATACAACAGTATAAAGAAACGTCACCTAATGTAATTGCAAAAATAGAAACGATGGAAGCAATCGAGAATTTTCAAGATATATGTAAAGAAGTAGATGGAATTATGATTGCAAGGGGCGATTTAGGAGTAGAGTTACCATATCAATGTATTCCACTTTTACAAAAAATGATGATTCGTGAATGTAATCGAACGAATACATATGTCATTACAGCAACACAAATGCTTCAATCTATGGTAGATCATTCTATTCCAACAAGAGCAGAGGTGACTGATGTGTTTCAAGCTGTACTGGACGGGACGAATGCAGTTATGCTTTCAGCTGAAAGTGCATCAGGAGAACATCCAATCGAAAGTGTGAGAACATTACGTCTCGTTTCAGAATTTGCGGAGCATGTTAAAAAAGATGGGCCTTTTGCGATGAAAGATGTACTGCAATTACTGCGTGAGTCTCTGGATGAGTAATAAAAAACAAGAGGGCGGATATGCATCCGCCCTCTTGTTTTTCATTCATACTATTCTTGCTCTTGCTCATCCAAAATCTTTTCAAACGCAGCAGATACTTTATCAAACTCTTCATCATTTTCAATGTATGAAAACTCATTATCTTCTTCTACTTTTAAAAAGAAAATATCAATGTCTTCCTCAGTTTCTGTTTGGATATCTTCAACAAAGGCAACTGCAATATACTCTGCACCTTCGACATCCATCGCTCCAAGTACTTCTACTTCTTGCTCTTCGTTATTCTCATCACTAAGAGTAAACACTTCGCCAACTTCAATATCAGACATATTCATTCTCCTCCTGTTCGACTCTAAAAATAGAGCACTCAAACTGTATACATACTAACATATCTTTCCATGAAAAACCAAATTCATACGTAAGAAAACAACTGATTCTTCTTTAGTATGAGTATACAGCTATTAGGAGCATTATTTGTGTGTACTATATTACTAAATCCATTCAACAATTGTATCCATAGTCTGTCTTGTTTTATCACGCTTTGGCTCTTCTTTACGGTAACCAAAGGCAACCATAACTGATACTTCAAGATTATCGCCTTGTATAATGCCTTCTTGACGAAGTAAAGAATCTACTTCCTCTTTATCAAATCCTTCTATTGGACAAGAATCAATACCGATTTGAGCTGCGCTCGTCATCATATTACCTAAAGCAATATAAGTTTGTTTAGATGCCCAATCAAATACAGCACGATCGGATTGTAATAAGTTAAAATCTGTTTTCTGGAACTTTTTGAAGAATTCATATCTAATTTTTTGAGTGTCTTCAGGCAATCCAATAATATCGTTCATCATATATTTAATATACTCTGCATCATAATGCATATCTTTAATGTTTCTTGAAAGAACAATAACAAAATGGCTTGCTGTTGCAAGTTGCCCACCAGCGCCCCATGAATACGGTTGTAGTTTTTCTCTTACTTCTTTATTTTGTACGACAATAAATTTCCAAGGCTCATATCCAAAAGAAGAAGGAGATAATCTGCCTGTTTCTAAAATGAATTTGAAATCCGCTTCTGAAATTTTGTGCATAGGATCGAATTCTTTACATGCATGTCTGAAATGAAAAGCCTCCATAATTTTTTCTTTTGTATTTGTCATAAAAGTTCCTCTTTTCATGAATTTATTTTTGTAAGTAAATTATATTTTTAAAGTAACATAGATACAAGTACGCACATTTATGTGTTATAGTATCAAAAAAGATACTAATGTTAAGGGAAGGGATTTATTATGGATTGTCCAAACGAAAATAATATAAATTACCCATTTTTAAATAAATATTCTTGTCCAGTTGAAGCTATGGTTGAGGTGATTGGAGGGAAATGGAAAGGGGTAATTTTGTATCATTTATTAGATGGTACAAAGCGGTTTAATGAGTTAAAAAGATTAAAACCAAATATCACACAAAGAATGTTAACACTGCAGCTGAGAGAACTTGAAGCAGATGGCATCATACATCGCGAAGTATACCGTGAAGTGCCGCCAAAAGTAGAATATTCATTAACTGAGCTTGGTGAATCACTACGTCCAATGATTCTATTAATGATGGAATGGGCAACTCATAATATGGAGAAAGTTTTGGAGAGTAGGAATGCACAAAATAAAAGTTAATAGATGAAAGTGGTATAGTAGAGACGGATATGAATTTTTCTTAAATTGGTAGTGGAGTTAGAAAACCATATATTATTAAAATAGGTAATTGGATGTTAAAGTTTTGTAAGATTAAATTGATTATAATTATTTTATGTAAACTAATTGCTCGGTTATCTATAAAATGAAAAAATCTATGTATCGTTGATATAGTGTAAATTATGATAGATATATTCGAAAAATCGTTAATATAATTTCACTTATGAAGGTGTTGGTCATTAAGGGAAAAGGGCTGTCATGCGCGGACAGCCCTTTTTTGTTTACCTGATTTACATTTTGAGAATACTTCACAGTCATAACGTAGTAGGCGTAGTAAAATACTTATTCAATGTATTATTTTTCAAAGAAGAAAGCGGAACCTTCACCTCACTACCTTCCTTCATATTCCGCAGCATAACGGTTTCTGTACTAAGTTCTTCTTCACCAATAATAAGCACGTAAGGGATATTCTCTTTATTGGCATAATTAAGAGCACGTTTTAATTTGCGTCCTGCTAGTTCGAGTTCGACTTTTAAGGAAGTGGTAGAACGTAATTGCTGGGCAATTTGTAAGCATTGTAATTCTGTCCCGAGTGGGATGATAAATACATCCGCTGTAGATGATATCGTTTCTTTCTGTGAGAGTGCTGTATAAATAACGTCTAAACCGAATGAAATACCGACTGTTGGATAGCTAATATTATCGCCACGGAATGCCCCAATAATATTATCGTATCGACCGCCGCTACCGATGCTAGATGTAATCGATCCATCTTTTAAAAAGATTTCATATACGGTGCCTGTGTACATTGTAAGTCCTCGCGCTAAAAACGGATTGAATATAGCATTTTCATTTATTCCAAGAGCGATTAAATATTGCTGTAATTGTTGCAATTCGTTTACTCCATCGGCAACGATTGGAGTATTGAAAGCGTCTTTAAAGTCATCAATTGAAAGCTTTAGACAAGATAATACAGTATTACATATTGTATCAGCCATTTCTTCAGAAATTCCGCGCTCTAATACATCTTTTCGTACACCATCAATCCCAATCTTTTCGATTTTGTCTAATGATAAAATGACGTCACTTGTTAATTCAGTAGGGATGTTAATGGCCTGAAGAATACCATTTAACAATTTTCGGTTATTATATTGGATCGTTATCTCTAAGTTTAATGTTCGGAACAGCTCAAACGCCATGCTCATAAGTTCCGCTTCTGCCATGACTGATTCTACACCGACTATATCAACGTCGCATTGTATAAATTCACGAAATCTTCCTTGTTTAATTGGTCCATCTCGAAATACTTTTCCAATTTCATAACGTTTAAAAGGAAGTCGGATGTTCGGATTCATTGCCACAACTTTTGCGAATGGAATAGTTAAATCGTATCGTAAGGTAAGCTCACGTTTTCCTTGATCCTTTAGCGTATATATTTCTTTTAATATTTCATCGCCACCGCCGTACTTGTAAGACATAAGCTCATACATATTTAACGTTGGTGTCTCTAACGGTTTGCATCCGTATCGTTCAAATGTATCTTCGCAAGTTCTTTTAATTTTATTTCGCAGCACTTGCTCCTCTGGTAAATAGTCTTTCGTTCCTTTTACATTTTTCATTTCCATTGTAATCACTCCTTTTTTAAATTAAAAAAAGCTATGCAGGTATAAAAATACCCACATAGCTTTATGAACGCTTCGTGGGTCAACAGGAAAAGCCCTGTACCCACGAAGAAAAATTTTTCTTCGGATACACGGCGTTACGTATGATGATGAAGTTGGAAAGAAGTATTAAAATTTCGCATTGCAAATCTCTCCTTAACGTAAGTTTTTCCAAATTATATCAGATGATTTTTGAATTATCAATATTTTTAGTTTTGAAATATACGTGAAGTTATGTAGGAGAAATGGAAAAGGGTGTATAATAAAACTTAATAATATGAAATAACCTTTTAAGGAGAACGTTATGAAAAAAGATAAAACAAATGCGATGCGAATATTAGATAAAGAAAAGATCGAATATTCGATGATGTCATATGATCCAGACGATGGGAAAATTGATGGCGTATCAGTAGCCGAGAAAATTGGACGAGAAGTGAGAGAAGTATATAAAACGTTAATCGCTCAAGGGAATAGTAAAAATTATCATGTGTTTATCATCCCGGTAGATGAGGAACTAAATTTAAAAGCTGCCGCAAAAGCGGTAAGTGAAAAGAAGATTGAAATGATTCCTGTAAAAGATATTACGAAAGTGTCAGGATATATTCGTGGTGGTTGCTCACCAGTCGGAATGAAGAAGTTATTTTCTACATGTATCGATGAAAGTGCTCAATCGCTTGAAACGATGATCGTAAGTGGCGGGAAAATTGGTATACAAGTTGAGCTTAAAGTTGATGACTTGGCGAAAGTGACGAGAGCGCAGTTTGGTGAAATAACGAAATAATGATACATAGGAAAAGAAGTTCTAGTTTTATAGGATAGTTAGTCCATGATGAGGGCGGATTATCCTTTTTATTTACGTAATAATACGTTATATTAACTGATTATGTATACAATATTCAATCGAAAACAAACAACATATCAACTCTATAAAATGGTAAAATAGGGAAAAATATATTTTAAATAATATCTTTAGAAACGATTATTTATTACATAGGGGTTTCCGAAAAAAGTAAAGTAAAAAGGGAGGGGCATAAGTGAAATATATTAATGGATTGTACATATCACTTATATTGATGATGTTCATCAATTTACTTAATATTACCATGTTTGATAATGAATATTCAGGGATAACAATGTATCTTTCTTCCGTTATATTCATAATTGGAAGTGCTTTTTTCGGAAGTGCAAAACGGCTTAAAATGAGTGAGAAAAAATAAACCATTTAGGAGATGACAATCATTAATGAAACAACAAGAAGAAGTTATCTTTCGTGAGGTTCAGAGATCCCCAATTTTGGTATGGATACTCATATTAGGAATCGCCATGCTGATGTGGTATGGATTCATTCAACAAATTATTCTTGATACCCCGTTTGGAGATAAACCAGCTCCTAATGGTGTATTAATTGTTTTGTGGTTGTTTTTCGGGATTGCCTTTCCTGTATTAATGCTTGGAGTATTGAAACTAATCATTGAGGTTCGTGAAAAAGGTCTTTATGTTCGTTTTGTTCCTTTTCATTTCCAATATAAGCAGTACCTTTTCAAAAATATACATCATTATGAATGCATTACTTACAGTCCACTAAAACGATTTGGGGGATGGGGAATTCGTTTTAACCTTAAGAATGAAAAAGCCTATAATATGAAGGGTAATAAAGGTATAGAGTTAAAGTTGAAATATAACACAGTGGTAATCGGCACTCAAAAACCAGACGAATTAAAAAAAGCGCTGGACTCATTACAAAAAGTATAATGAAAATTAAACTTGAACAAACGGGTACAATTCAGGAATTTGTACTAGGCATACTTTATATTTATTTTAAAAATAACTTAAAGTTACTTCCAATAACGAAAACTATGCAAATAAGTTGTTCACTGGATTCTTATAGAAAACTGTGTTGAAATGAAATTTTTGATTTTGCAGCACTTCAAAATCTTAGCTAGATGGCTATGTATCGGTACCCACAATAAAGAGGCAGGAACATATCAAATATGTTCCTGCCTTTGATTTTAGAGAGAGGTTTCCTAACAGTTGATTTTGTTAACGAAAGTCGACTTTAAATCCATATTTTGTATAGAATATAGTACATATAATAAAAGTATGAGGTGATACAGTGAGAGAAATTCAGATTCATAAAATCATTGCAGATAAGAGAAAAGAAAAGGGAATTACGCAGGAAGAGTTAGCGGCGTATATCGGTATTACGAAGGCGTCTGTTTCCAAATGGGAGACGGGGCAGAGTTATCCGGATATTACATTTTTACCACTGTTAGCATCATACTTTAACATTAGTATAGATGAACTAATTAGTTATACACCGCAAATGAAACAGGAAGATATTAAAAATTTATATCATAGACTCGCAGAAGCTTTTAGTGAAAAAACGTTTGCTGAAGTAATGATAGAGTGCAGAGGAATAATTAAAAAATATTATTCTTGTTTTCCGTTATTACTTCAAATGGGACTTCTTTTTATTAATCACCATATGTTAACAGAGGATACGGATAAAAGAATTGAAATTTTAGAAGAGGCAATGCATCTTTTTAGCAGAGTGCAGGAAGAAAGTGACGATGTTTCTCTTGTGAAAGAGGCGGTATCGTTTCAAGCAACTTGCTATCTTATACTTAATAAACCCAATGAAGTATTGCAATTGCTTGGCGGAACGATACGTCCTAACGTTCCAGAGGAAGATCTAATCGCACAAGCGTATCAAATGCTTGGAAATGCTGAAAAGGCAAATGAAATAATGCAAATTAGTATGTACCAACATTTAATACAACTCGTTGCGACAATACCGAATTATGTAGTAGTAAATGCCTCAAGCGCTGAAAAGGTAGAGGTAATTTTAAATAGAGCTTTCATGTTAATAGATATATATGAAATAGAAACATTACATCCTAATATGACTTTAAAAGTATACTATGCTGCTGCGCAAGTATATTGTATGCAAGGGAATTTTGAAAGAGCATTAGAAATGTTACGGAAATATGCAGCGGTTTGTGCGGCTAGCTTTACAGTAAATAGCCTGCATTTACATGGAGATTCCTATTTTGATGCGATTGATGACTGGTTTGCAGAATTTCCGCTAGGCGCTAAAACGGTTAGAAATGAAGAGATTATAAAGCGGAGCATGTTACAAAGTATTGCAGAGAATCCAGTTTTCGCTCCTATGAAAGATGTAAGAGAGTACAAAAATATAATAGCGAGTTTGAAATTCAAATTAGATATAACGGAATAGAAGGAGGATTAATATAATGATCTTTGATGAATATGAAGTAGCGGTAAAAAGTGAATTAACTTTGCAAGGTACGATTACAAAGCCAAAAGCTGGTGGGAAGTATGCTGCTGTTGTCATTATTGCTGGATCTGGAGAAGTTGATCGTGATGGAACGATAGTACCGCTAAAGCTTGAGTCGAACATATATAAAGATTTAGCACATGTAATGGCGCAACTTGGAGTAGTGACGCTCCGTTTTGATAAGCGCGGAGTAGGAAAGAGTAACGGAGAAATTCTGAAGACTGGAATGTGGGATTTAGTTAGTGATATAGAAGCCATGATAACGTATTTAAAAGAACAACCATTTGTTGATCCAGAAAATATCATTTTAGCTGGTCATAGTGAAGGGTGTATGTTAGCCACTGTAGTAAACGCAAGAACACCAGTTAATGGACTCATACTTATTACAGGAGCTGCAGAATCATTAGAAGAAGCTACAAAAAGACAAAGAGAAATTGCTTATAAAGAACTAAAAGAGCAGAAAGGAATAAAAGGAAAACTAATGCGTCTTCTTAATGTAGAGAAACGCGGAGAAAAACAGATGGAAAAAATAAAAGAGAAAATGATGAACACAGAAAAAGATACGATTAAAGTTGGTTTTAAACCGATGAATGCAAAGTGGTTTAGAGAGCATTTTCAGCATGACATCTATAAAGACTTACAACAAGTAACATGTCCAGTACTAGCTATTGCTGGTGATAAAGATATTCAAGCTGACCCTGAAAGAGCAAAGCAGATTGGTGATTATGTGAAGGGTGATTCTGCAGTACATGTAATAAAAGATATGGATCATAGTTTAAAAAGTTTTGAGGGGGAGTTCAAAGCTTTAGAGTTTAAAAAGAATTATGAAAAAGGAGCGGGAAAGCCCCTTCATCCAGAGCTGGAAGAAATAATTGTGAATTGGATGGATACGCATTTTATCTCGCAACATGCGGGTTGAAAGATTCCCGGTTCAATATTAGGCGAAAGTGAGGAAGTCGGAAGGGAGAGTAATTGTCTGTAAAAAAAACGGTTGTTGTAGGTTGATTTAGTTTAGTATATGAATTTATTTTTTTGCGAATTCATTCATTATAAAATGTTCGTTTTTATTAATTAACGCGATAAAAACGAACATTTTTTTATTTAAAATAAATTGGATAATTAAACTATAACATCAATATATACCGTTGAATATCATAATAATATAATGGAGGTGATGTTATATGGCTCTTACTACAGGACCAATTGAAAACGTAGGAAATCAACCTGCTAACGCAAATAAAGTTAGGGTGAAGATCCTTAACCGTACTGCGGGCCCACTTACTGGAGTAGCTAGAGTTTTTAGACTTGACGGTTCATTAGTATTAATTGAACAGGTAAACTTCAATGTGAATTCTAATGCTTCTACTTTTGCAACTCTAAGTTTAGTTCATCCTGCTCTTGGACAAGCATTTGAATATGAAGTTCAAATTGTTCCTAATCAACCTGGTGGACTATATAGTGTTTATGGACTAACAGCTGAAAATGTTATTATTACTGCACAACGTGTTGTGAACTCAGAATTGACACAGTTTCTTTAATTAAAATAGATTGGTGCCTACATGGTATCCAATCTATTTTTGTACGTATTATTCAGAGAAAGAATGGTTTTACACAAAAATAAAGATAGTTATGGAAAAGGGAAAAGTCGAGCTATCATCTTAATTTTTATTATTTCTGTCTTAGACCGTATCTGTTTTGTGGCACGGTTTTCTTTGAATGCATTTTATTCAAACTGTTTTTTAAAGTATTTATCAAATATGCATTATTGCATAAATAAATTTAAATTTATAAGTTAATATTAAACTACTTTTTAGTTGTAAAGAATATGTTAATAATCTTTATAAGAAAAGGATATTCCTTGTAAAAAGTGAAATTGTTTGGAATGTGAATAAATAAAAAGTTTAGAAGTGATACAGACTGGATAGAGTCTTGTATTAAATAAACAGAAAAGGGGTAGGGGTTTCTAAAAGGTTTTGGGGGTTAGAAAGCACTTTTTAGTTAATAGCTTTAAATTATATTTTAAAGGGGAATGGGTATATGAAGTTTCGAAATACAAAGATTGCTATGATTACACTGTCTTCATTTTTTATTTTAGGTTCTGCATCTCTATCATTCACAGATACTATACACGGTGAAGTAGCTCCTGCATCAGCACAAGAGATTATTGTAAAAAGTTATGACGATACATATTATAATAACGCAATAGGAAAAACGGGGTTAGAATTAAAGAAGGAATTGCATAATGTTATTGATAATCATACAAAATTATCATACAGTGCGGTTTGGGAAGCACTAGGAGATACTGATGAAGATCCAAATAATAAAAATAATGTGATACTCTTATATACTGGTCGTTCGCAAGGGAAGCTTACGAATGGATCAGGAGTAAATAACTGGAACCGAGAGCATGTTTGGGCAAAATCTCACGGTGACTTTGGAACGACTGCAGGACCTGGAACAGATCTACATCATTTAAGAGCGACGGATGTATCTGTAAATAGTTCACGTGGAAATCTAGATTTTGATAATGGTGGTGTGAATCATTCTGAGGCGACAGAATGTAAATATGATAGTGATTCTTGGGAACCTCGTGATAGTGTAAAGGGAGATATTGCTAGAATGCTGTTTTATATGGCTGTTCGTTACGAGGGAGACAACGGCGAAATAGATTTAGAACTAAATGAAAAAGTGAATAACAATAAAGATCCATACATGGGGAAACTATCTGTCTTATTAAAATGGAATGAACAAGACCCGGTCGATGATTTAGAGCGAAAGCGTAATGAAGTGATTTTTACAAAATATCAACATAACCGCAATCCTTTTATTGATCATCCTGAATGGGTAAATAAAATTTGGAACTAAGATTTTTAAAGGTATTATATTTTGATAAAAGGGATTGATCATTATGATCAATCCCTTCTTATATTTTTACTAGAATAAATGATTTTTATAGGACTAGTGAGGGAAATAGAATAGATATTTATATGGAACGATAGTACTTATTTATCTAGTTAAGTATTTAGTAAGGTCCCCACTCAATATTCACCCCAACAATAAGAAAAACAAGTCCAATGATAAACCAAATGAGTGCAAGTGGAGCCATGAAACGAATCCATTTTCCATAAG
The DNA here is from genome assembly GCF_900108285.1 of Bacillus sp. ok061. Classification (NCBI taxonomy): domain Bacteria; kingdom Bacillati; phylum Bacillota; class Bacilli; order Caryophanales; family Bacillaceae; genus Bacillus; species Bacillus sp. ok061. The sequence goes on from NZ_FNUW01000002.1 coordinate 338,037, forward strand.
AAATGCCGCTCGCTGCGAGAACGCCCATTAAAACACCGGAAGTTGGATTAAGGCAGTTTACTACACCCTCGCCGAGCATAACAGCCTGTACTGTAACTTGGCGTGTAATGTGCATGAAATCAGCTAATGGAGCTAATATCGGAATAAAAATAACCGATTCTCCTGTTCCGGATGAAATAAGGAAATGTAATGCGGCACTACTTACGTACATACCGATAACACCAAATACAGGGCTTTGTCCTTCAAGAGACTGTGCGAGCTGGTTAACGATAGTATCAAGTAATTTGCCTTGTTCTAAAATGACTGAAATACAGCGAGCCATTCCGACAATTAAAGCACCATAGATAAGGTTTTGGCAGCCAGTTAGAAAAGTAGAAGCGATATCGTTTGCTTTCATGCCACCTATTATTCCGGCTGTAATTGCTATGAAAATAAAAGTAGCGGTCATTTCTGCGTCCGTCCAATGTAGACGAAAAGCGCCTATTAAAAATGCAATTAATGATAAAGCTGAAACGAGTAAAATTAATTTATGACGTATCGTCCAAGGAACTTCTTTTTTCTCTGCTTCCTTTTCGCTTGAAAGAGCGTTACTTGGAAACCAGTTATCGCCAAGAATGCTTCCTTTATTCGATTTTTTCAAGCGCTTTACATACCAATTAATATAAAGGATAGTGGCAAGTAAAAAAGATATATAGATAGCTGTGCGTAAACCAATTCCCGAAAACATCGGAAGTTCTGCGATCTTTTGTGAAATGCCTAAAGGTGAGGGGGATAAAATAGTAGCGTTAAAACCAGCATAAGTGCCTAAATAAATAATTGCTACACCGACGATAGCGTCCCATTTTAATGTGCGTGCAACGATGATACCGATGGGGATAAAACCGATAACTGAATTAACGATAATGCCAGTCGTTCCGAGAATAGAAAAAAGTGCGGCAACGATACAAATGAAAAGTAATTGCTGATTACGAAATTTGTTTATAACATGATAGATTAAACCGTCAAGAGCACCTGTTTTTTCAAGAATGGCAATGGCACCGCCTGTAAATAAAATTAAAAAGATGATCGGAGCAGCAAGTGTCATTCCTTTTTCAATAGCGGTAAAAAAAGAAACAAATCCTACAGGTGATTGCGGAACAGAATGATAGCTACCTGGTATTGTCGTTGTAACGGTCCCGTTTGTAACTCTTTTAAATTCTCCAGCGGGAACGAAATATGTAGCAATGGCGCAAAGTAAAGCAATAAAAAATAGTAGTACGTACGCATCAGGCATTTTAAACTTTTGTTTACTAGGTTGTTTTTTTGCCTCAGTTTGTATTTGCATAAAATCCCTCCTTCTTCACTTGGTTAATTTTTAATATTCTGAATTCAATCTGTGAAATAGATTATAATAAAGGTAGCTTCTTAAGGCAATAGTTTTTGTATCCTTTTCCCGCACATACAAATTATTGCAATATTAGACAGGGAAACGATAATAAGCCAAGAATATGTTATGTAAAAAGAAAAAGGAAAAGAGGGAACAAGATGTGGAAAACTACTGATCTATGTGATGAATTTGAAAAGGAATTACAAATATGTCGCCAGTCTTTTCGGTCTTTTGGGAAGAAAGAACAATTCCATGGGAAAATTGCAACTGTAAAAGTGAAAGATGATAATGTACTAGTGAAGGAAGGATTGCAAACATTACCAGAAGGAACAGTATTAGTTGTTGATGGAGGAGCGTCTGCTAATTGTGCGTTACTTGGTGATAATTTGGCAGCTATTGCAGAAGAAAGAAAGCTAGCAGGAATTATTGTGAATGGGTATGTTCGTGATTCTAGTGAACTAAAGAATATTAATATTGGTATTTTAGCGTTAGGAACGATGCCAAATAGAAGTGTGAAAGAAGGAAAAGGAGAACGAAATATTTCATTGCACTTTGGACAAGTAGAATGGAATCCAAATGAATATGTCTATGCGGATGAAGATGGCGTCATTATTAGCGAAAAGAGTTTACATAGTTAAGAGTTAATAAGTTATTATTCTTAGAAAATAAATCCGATAAAGCATGGACAAAATTCTTTGTCAATAGTAAAATAATACAGAAATTTAAAATTTACAGAATGTATAGGTTTATCGTTTTATGATAACTTAAATGGAAGTAAGTTGTGCCAAGAAAAGTGAATGTTATCACAATGATACGTTCATAAACAAAATTATTTTTCCTATACAAATATAGCCGCGAATAATGCGGGTAGGAGGTGTTGTACATTTTTGTTCGACACTTACAAAAAGAGAGTGTCAATCGCACGCCCTTGAAGGGCCTTTTTTTGTGTAAATGGTAGTAAGGGAGGAAATTTTGGGATGGCAATGTTGAAAAAGTGGCTGCTTACGTCGTTAATGGCAGTGACACTTGTATTTGTTTCTTTTGCGAATACAGTACATATTACGTTTGCTGAAGAAAATACAGCAAAACTTGCAATTATTGGGGAATCACAAAAAGGCATTATGTTATGTCCGAAAGAAGAGCAAATTAAAGATGGGGAAACAGCTTTAAGTTTGCTGCAAAAGGTCATGGGGGACAAGGTAGAATCTGAAACGATGTCGTTTGGAACATATGTAAAAGGAATCGATGGTTTAATGGCCGGGGATACAAGTGCTTGGCTGTATGATGTAAATGATAAGTCTGCAGAAGTCGGAGCAGATAGTTATAAATTAAAATCTGGAGATGTTGTTGTCTTTCGCTTTGCTTCAGACTGGAGCAATATAAGCCAGGAAACATTGAAAGAAACGTTAGATAAGTTTGGGACGTGTAAAACAGAAGAACCAAAGACGGATGATCCAAAACAAGAAAAACCAGAAGAGCCAAAGACGGATGATCCAAAACAAGAAAAACCAGAAGAACCAAAGACGGATGATCCAAAACAAGAAAAACCAGAAGAACCGAAGACGGATGATCCAAGACCAGAACAACCAGAACAACCAGAACAACCAGAACAACCAGAACAACCAGAACAACCAGAACAACCAAAGCAAGAGAACATTCAAGATTCAAGTGCACAATTAAACGAAGCCATTTCTAAAACATCAGATAAGATGTTACAAGATGGAATTGAAAGTGATTGGGTAGCTGTAGCGCTTTCTCGTTCTGGAAAGAATGTGCCAATTGAGGCAAAATTAAATTATGTTAAGTCAGTAACTGAAAAAGTAGAAAAGCGCATTAATCGTTTTTCAGCGACAGATTTAGCTAGAACAATTATTATGATGAATGCAATGAGTGCAGACCCTAAAAATGTAGGTGGACATAATTTAGTTCAAAAATTGTATGAGTCAGATAAAGTGAATTCTGTTACAGGTTATGCATTTGCTTTACTTGCATTTGATACGAAGAAGTATGAGATTCCAGTTGAATCAAAATGGAACAGAGTTGCTCTAGTGGAAGCACTGTTAAATAATCAGCATACAGACGGTGGATGGACTTATAATAGTTCAGGTAGTAAAGATAGTGCTAGTAGCGTTGATGTAACAGGTATGGTTTTATCAGCATTAGCCCCTTATCAAGAGCGATCAGATGTGAAACCAGCTATACAAAAAGCTGTTGCGTATTTATATAACGAACAGCTGCAAAATGGTGGTTTTTCAGCTGATGGACAAGAAAATTCAAATAGTACTGCGCAAGCAATTATTGGATTATCGCTTGTTAAAGATGTAGATCAAAACCGTCTTCATAAGGCAATGCAAAACCTATTATCATATCAACTTTCAAATGGTGAATTTAAATGGTTACCAAGTGATCAAAATGGTAACGGAATGACTACAGAACAGGCTCTTTTAGCATTACTTCAATTTAAGGAAATGGGGAAATCTATTTATGATTGGTCTAATGTAGACATTGGTGATGTAATTAAGCCAAAACCGATTGAAGAGCCAGAAAAGGTCGTTGAACCAGAAAATAATGTAGTAGAAAAAGAAGTTACTGAAGAACCGAAAGAACAAAAACAAGTACAAGAAGAAACAAAAGATGAAAATCTAAAAGTAGTTGTAGATAACGAACCGGTTAAGAATAAAAAAATCGGAAACGGTAACAGTCTACCAAAAACAGGAGCATCTTCTCATAGTCCAGCAACAGAAGTAGGTATGGGTGTATTATGTATTGCTTCTGCATATGTATTATGGAGACGTAAAGCAGCTTAACAAAAAATTAGGAGCAATTATTTGCTCCTAATTTTCGTATGAAAGGTGAGAGATAGGATGAGTAAGGTGAAATGGTTCATTTCTTTACTGCTTTCGCTCGGGCTACTTGCCGGATGTGAAGAGGCAGCTGTAAAGCCTGAAAAGAAGGTAGAACCGAAGCAAGAAGAGGTAGCGAAACAAGAAGAACAAAAAGATGAAGCGAAGCCAGAAGAAAAAGCAGAAGAAAAGCAAGCTGAATCAGAGCAAAAGCAGCAAGAAGAACAGAAAGAGAAACAAGAACAAAAAGTAGAAGAGAAGCCGAAAGAGGAAAAGCCGCAGGCACAACCAGAGGTAAAGAAAGAAGAGAAACAACAGGAACAACAGCCGGCTGTAAATAAGCAACCAGAGCAGCAACAAGCACCAGAAGAGAAACAACAACCGAAAGCACCAGAAGTAAAAGAAGAAGCAAAGGTTGTGAATCAGCCGAAAGAAACACCGAAGCAGGAGCAAAAGAAAAAGCCAGAAGAGAGCAATAGTGTACCAGCTCCACCAACACCGGTACCACCACCAAACCCAGTGCCACCACCAGTACCACCACCAGTACCACCAGTACCTAAAGCAAAACAAGTAACAATCTCGGTAAAAGGAAATAACGGATATATAATGGGTGCGAAAAAGATGGATGTACAAGATGGCGATACTGTGTATAAAGTATTACAACGTACAGGATTAGATGTTGATGCAAGCGGATCTAGAGATAGTATTTATGTAAAAGGTATTAATGATTTATATGAAAAAGATATTGCGGATACTAGTGGATGGAAATATCGTGTGAACGGTGCTTTTCCAAACCATAGTGCTGGTGTAGCTACGGTAAAACCAGGAGATACAATTGAGTGGGTATACGTATTACAATAAGAAAGGCATTCGGTAAAGGGCTATGAAAATAAGTTTTTCTTCTTTACATCCTTTTGTGAATTTTTTCTATTATATCGGGGTGATGATACTATGTACGGTGTGTCTTCATCCTCTTTTTTTAATTGGAGCAATAGTATTAATTATTATGTTAAATGTGATGCAAGGAAATAGCGAAAAGATAAGAAAGATGCTACCGAGCACAATTGTTTTCTTTTTTATGGTAATTTTATTTAATTCGTTATTAACGCATAGAGGTCGAACTACGTTATTTTGGTTAGGTGATAGCCGTATTAAGCTTGAGGCGATTATGTTTGGAATAGTAATGGGGTTATTACTAGTTGCAGTTATGTTTACGTTTGCGTCGTACAATGATATTATGTCCAGTCATAAATTTTTATATTTGTTTTCAAGAATTTCACCGAAAGTTGCATTGTTAACGATGATTACAGTGAGATTTGTTCCTTTGTTTATAAGACGATTAAAGAAAATCACACTCGTCCAAAAAACGAAAGGTGTGCAGGTAGATTCAGGTTCGATAATTGAACGCGTCAAAAATGGTATGCAATTGCTGCAAGTATTATTAATTTGTTCATTAGAAGATGCACTGCAAACGGCAGATTCTATGCAAGCTCGTGGATTTGGTGTAACGAAGCGTACGACGTATATTCGCTATAGAATGGAAAGGCGTGATTGGTATACGCTCAGTTATTTAATCATTTTATTTATAGCTGCTATTGTATGTAGTAATTATGGCGGAGGGAAATTGATTATTTATCCGAAAGTCGAATCTATTTTATTCCTGCAATACGATGGAATGATGTTTGTATTATTTACACTGTTTATTAGTTTACCAATTATGATGGAAGGGAGAGAATGGATATGGTGGCGCATGCAGAAATAAACAATTTATCATTTGTATATGCTGATGAAAACGAATACGCGTTACAGCATATTTCTCTTTCTGTTCAAAAAGGTGAGTTTATTGCACTTGCTGGAGGATCGGGATCTGGGAAGACGACGTTATTAAAACATTTTAAAAAGGAGTTACTTCCAATTGGTACGCGTTCTGGAGAGATATTTTATGAGGGTGTTTTAATAGAGGAAGTAGCTGATTTGTTATCTGCCCAAGAAATTGGGATGGTATTTCAAAACCCAGAAAACCAGATTGTTATGGATACAGTGATTCAAGAATTAGCATTTTCTTTAGAAAATATCGGATTACCATCACATATTATTCAAAAAAGAATAGCAGAGCTTATTAGCTTTTTAGGATTTCAAGATTTATTGCATCAATCTGTTCATACGTTATCTGGTGGGCAGAAGCAGCTTGTCAATTTAGCTGCGGTATTAGTTATGCAGCCGAAATTGCTATTATTAGATGAACCGACAGCGCAGTTAGATCCAATCGCTGCAAAAGAATTTTTAGGATTATTAAAACGGATTAATGAAGAACTTGGAATTACGATTATTTTAAGTGAACATCGCTTAGATGAAGTTATCCCGCTTGCAACACGCGTTGTTTGTATGGATAATGGCCGTATTATGTATGATGGTAGTCCTAAAATTGTTATTACGGATATGTGGGGAGTAGAAACATTCCGTCCATTTATTCCGCAAATTCCAAGGCTATTTTTAGAGTGGAATGTGAGAGATATTCCGTTTACAGTGCGAGAGGCGCAAATGAAAATGAATGATTTTGCAGCGATATCATATGTAAATGAGCCAATAGCACAAAGTGAAAAGCAAGAGGTAATTTTAAGCGCAGAGCATATTTCGTTCCAATATGAAAAAAATAGTCCGCTTATTTTACGTGATTTATCAGTTTCGATTGAAAAAGGAAAATGGGTAGCACTCGTTGGGAAGAATGGTACAGGTAAGTCTACACTGTTAACGATTTTAGCAGGATTACAAAAAGCGAGAAGAGGGAAAGTAAAGTGGAACGGAAAAGTGATACATAAAATTGATTCGAAAGAACGATTTAAAAGTATTGGGTATGTATCGCAGCATCCGTATTATCATTTTACATTTGATACAGTATGGGACGAGGTTTATGAACGTGCACGTGAATTATACGGAGAACAAGGAAAAGAAATAGCAGAAGATACGCTAAAACAGTTTTGGTTGTATTCGCTTAAAGAACGCCATCCGCACGATTGTAGCGGAGGAGAGCAACAATTACTTGCGTTATGTACGACGTTATTATCAAAGCCGACTTTATTATTACTGGATGAACCGACAAAGGGGTTAGATCCATGGAAGAAAGAAAGAGTAGGAGAGCTATTTAGGAAGCTACAAAAAGAAGGAACAACAATTGTAATGGCGACGCATGACATTGAATTTGCAGCGAAATACGTTGATCAATGTATGATGTTATTTGATGGAACAGTCATTATGAATGATGCACCGAAAGAATTTTTTAGCGGCAACTTCTTTTATACAACATCTATTAACCGATTCATTCGAAAAGAATTGCCATATGCATTAACGTGGGAGGATGTGTACGAAGCTTGTCCAAAAGATATGTTGCATTCATAATATGTATCTTTGCAGTAATAATCGGCACATTACTCTTTACGACACTTGTCATGGACGGTTATTACATGTTAAGTAGTTTGTTTATATTAGCGGTTATTATGTTACCTTTCTATATCCGTTTTGAAAGAAAGGCGTTTGTTTCACGTGAAATTGTTCTCGTTGCTGTATTAGCGGCAATTGCAGCAGTAAGCCGGGTGCCATTTTCTATTTTACCAAGTGTACAACCAACTTCTTTTGTCATTATCGTTTCTGCAATTGTATTTGGAAGTGAAACTGGTTTTATGATTGGTGCTACAGCAGCAATTGTATCTAATATTTTTTTAGGACAAGGTCCATGGACACCGTGGCAAATGTTTTCGTGGGGTATGATTGGTTTTATAGCAGGTTTACTTCGTAATACATTTTTTATGAAAAAGCTATGGGGAAGACTTCTTTACGGAGTAATTGTTGGCTTTTTATTTGGCTGGATTATGAATTTCTGGGGCCTTCTCGGTTTTATACGAGAAGCAACGTGGGAAACTGTCATTTCGTATTATATCGCAAGTTTTTACTTTGATTTGAGCCATGCGATTTCGAATGTTATTTTCTTATTACTATTTAGTACTTCATGGATTACGATTCTTACAAGATTTAAAAAGAAATACGGTATATTAGATGAGCATAACGTGACATAGAAAAGCATACTCATATAAGGTAGGGTCGCGACTTACATATTCGTTTGCCTCTTTCATGCTTCTTACATATTGTAAGGAGCATTTTTTTGTCAAAAAATCGATTTAATATACATCCGTTATTATATAAAATTATTTGTATAATTGTAGGTGAGAACTTCTTTCAAAAGGGAGGTGTATAGTTAATGAAGTTAGTTATTCCGAAGCAACATGGTGCATGGGCTATGCTTGTTATTCCTTTTTTATTAAGTGTCATACTTGGAAAACCTACTATTTATCATATTCCATTGTTTTTAGCGTGGTTCTTTATCTATTTAGCCACGTATCCATTTCTTACGTACATAAAGCAAAGACGAAAAAAAGAGTTTTTACAAGCTGCCATTGTTTATTTCAGCATTGCGTTCCTATTTGGGACGATTTCTTTATTATATGAGTGGCGAATTCTTTTATTCTTAATAGTAATGATTCCATTATTTATAGTGAATATGTATTACGCCCGTCAAAAAAATGAAAGAGCACTATTAAATGATATTTGTGCAATCATTGTGTTTTGTATCGGTGGGTTAATTAGTTATTACTTTTCAATGAAGCAAATCGATCATACAGCTTTATTCATTGCACTTATTTCATTTTTATACTTTTTAGGTAGTACGCTCTATGTGAAAACGATGATTCGTGAAAAAAATAACCCGAAGTATCGTCTTATATCTTGGGGATATCATATCGTATTAACGATAATCATATTTGTGATTAATCCGTGGTGTTCTCTTATTTTTATACCAAGTGTCATTCGAGCAATTGTGTTGTATGGCAAAAAAATTTCTATTATAAAAGTAGGAATTTTAGAAATTGCTAATTCTGTATATTTTTTAATCATAACGGCAATAATTATGAAGTATGCCATTTGGAAAAACTTCCCATCAATTGATGGGAAGTTTTTAATCTTTTTCTAAAATGTGAACGGTGTACTCGCAACGTTGAATAGCTTGTTCAACAGCATAAAGTGATTGTTCAATACGAGCACGATTAAAATCTTTTTCAACTGTTTCGAGCGCTTCTTCTAAACAATTTTTAGCTTCTTGTAATGATTGAAAAGAATCTTGTACATATCCGCGAGCATTTTGATGCATTTCATAATCCTCCTTGCATGTTCGTATATGGGTAGTATGAACAGTAAGGAAGAAAATATAATTTGTTATATTTATTATATTTGTTTGACAATTAAAGTGGAATTACGTATAGTAAGAATTAAGTGAATATTTTCTTATCCAGAGAGGTGGAGGGACTGGCCCGATGAAACCCAGCAACCGCGATGCAGGTGCTAATTCCAGCAGAACATATTTGTTCTGGGAGATAAGACGAAGATATATACGTAACTTCTTCTTATCGGAGAGGTTTTTTTATTGCAAAAAAACCGATTACGAAAATTTATATTAAGAAGAAAGGGGTTGCGCATTACTGTGACACTCGAAAAATACGTAAAACTGCGTAGTACAGTTTATGAATATATGATAGAGCAAGATAAGCCAATATCATTGTTAGATATTCAAGAACATATCGTTTCGCATCATGAAGGAAAATTCACGAAAAAGATGTTGCATCAATTTTATTTATCAAGATTATTAGACGAACTAAAACTGGATGGGAAAATTACATTAGCTGATGAATATCTCTATGCTGAAAAAGGGGTATTGTATAAGGCGAGAAAAGGGAGCTAAGCTCTCTTTTTTTCTTAAAATAACGGAGTATGTAGAGTAAAAGACTGCTAAAGCAGCCTGATACAGGGAATGGTGTTGAGTGTGTAGTGTCAAAAATTGAATGTGCCTGAAAGAGGCAATTCATATCGGCTGCAAATGAAAAGAGACACCTTCGCCGAATAGGTGTCAGTCGTTTTGTCATATAGACTTGCTATTTGACAGTTATTAGAATAACATGCAGGGGTTGTGGAAGTCAAAAGGGAATTAAAGGAAGAGGTGTTGTTATGTATGCTTATTTAATAAAAGAACTATATAAGCATATTCCGAAATATATTATTGATAGAGGATATGAATATTATGAAGATGGGCATGTAGAAGATGTTGAAGTACATGATAATAAAGTATTTGCTTTTGTGACGGGTAATGCAGGGAATTATGAAGTAGTTATCGATCTCGAAGATTTTTCAGAAAGTAACTGTGAGTGTCCCTATGAAAATTATTGTAAACATATGGCGGCAGTTGTTTATGATATTCAAGGTGCTGGTGAGAGTGCAGTTAAAGAGAAACTGAAAGATTTAGAAAAAGAAGAGTTACTTATATTATTGAATCGATTGTTGCAAAGTTCGAAAAACGTACAAATTGTAGAGAAATTGTTAAAGAAGGGGTAACTTTAACTTATAGAGGGAGTTGTTTTGTAGTGAACGTACTAATTGTATACGCTCATCCTAATCCTTCAAGTTTTAACGCGGCGATTTTCAATCATGTACAAAAAGGACTACAGGAAACAAATCATTCAGTTACCGTACTTGATTTATACAAAGAACAATTTAATCCAGTCCTCGTATTTAATGAAGAGAAGAAAAGACGTGATTTAGTAAATGAAGAAGAAACAGCTCGGTACAGAACGTTAGTAGAAGAAGCAGATACACTTCTATTCATCTATCCAATATGGTGGTGGGGGATGCCAGCAATTTTAAAAGGATTTATCGATCGTATTTTCGTAGCTGGATTTGCTTATAAATATGAAGGGGCTCTGCCGAAAGGATTATTGCAAGGGAAAAAAGCGTGGGTTATTAATACGTTAGACTCGCCTCTATGGTACGTCGCATTGTTATATCGATCAGCAGATTGGATTATGATGAAGAGAGGTGTTTTACGTTTTTGTGGCATTCGCGATATAAAACGTTCAGTGTTTCAATCTGTGAAAACGAGTAAAGTATCAAAGCGTGAAAAATGGTTATTACAAATAGAAGAAAAGGCTCGTACATTATGAATGAAGTCGACCGTATTATAAACTGTATTCAGTATGACGGCGAACTTTTTCGGAAGTATGTTACGTGTTTACTTCAATTGAAAAAATGTAGTAAAACATTTCAGCAAATTCAAATAGAGTTAAGAAATGACTACTTGATAAGAGGAATTTGTGAAAGAGAAGTTGATGAGGTAGTACGGGGAAGTAAAGAATATGAAACATATTTTCTTCCTAAAGCGTTACAGTGGAATTTTTTGAGTGAATATCCACACTTGATCGGAAAAATTTGCGAAGATTTTTTTGCATTTGAGGCATTATATCTTAAGGACATAGAGTGGAATACAGTTATAAATTGCATGGGAAATAAATGATTTATTATGTAAAAAAGCTAGTATAAAACTAGCTTTTCGTTTAAATAAATAAGAAGCATAGACTAATGATAAAACCCGCATATAGTAAGTTCACAACACAAAATCCCATAATGTCACGAGCACCTAAACCAGCTATCGCTAATGCTGGTAATGCCCAGAAAGGTTGAATTAAATTCGTCCAAGCATCGCCCCATGCAATTGCCATTGCTGTTTTTGCAGCAGGTACACCAAGTTCAGCGCCAGCTGGAATCATAATTGGTGCTTGCACAGCCCATTGACCGCCGCCAGATGGAACGAAAATGTTAACAATGCCAGCACTTAAAAATGTAAAGAGCGGAAAAGTCGTTTCATTTGAAATGCTAATAAAGAAATTAGAAATAGCTCCTCCAAGTGAAAGTCCTTCACTATTTGCTCCAATCATCATGCCCATAATTCCTGCGTAAAACGGAAATTGAAGTAAAATGCCAGAAGCACTTTTCGTAGAGTCTGAAAAAGCGCGAATATACTGAATCGGAGTACTGTGGAAAATAAGACCTGCAATTAATAACATAAAAATCACGATATCGAGAGTAAGGTTAAAACCTTTCGTATAAAAGTAATTGAAAATATAAATGAGACCTAACAATCCAACGCAAAGTGTAATAATAATGCTATTTTCCATCTTTTCAGCGAATGTATTTTTTTCTACTTCTTGAGCAGCGGCTTCTTCATGGAACACGCTAGGGTCTACAGTGATCGTATGTTTTTCATCTGGATGCATCGCCTTATTAATGAGAGGCATCGTAATGAGAAAAATAATAACTGGAACGAGAGCGTATGGTGAGAATAACGTTTCTGTTATTGGAATCGCCTCTTTAATACTTCCAGCAGTCGTTTTAATTAACGTTTCACCGCCTGTTGCTAACGTAAGAGGGATAGAGGCAGAAAGACCCGCATGCCAAATGAGAAATCCAGAGTAAGAAGAGGCAATTGCTAGTCTATAATCTAATCCGTCCAGCTGCCTTGCCACTTCTTTTGCGTATAAAACAGATACAACAATTCCAAAGCCCCAGTTTATGTATGCACCAAGTAAACTTACAATTGAAATGGCAATAATGCCTTGTCCATTCGTTTTTGGTAGTCTGGCAGCTTTCGTTAATCCCTTTTTAATAAGAGGAGCATTTGCTAAAGCAGATCCAGTCACGAGTACAAGTGCCATTTGCATAGAAAAGGCGAGGAGTCCCCAAATTCCATTACCCCAGTGATTAATCATTTCTACAGGGGTTTGGTGAGTCGCAAACATACCAAAGAAGATAACAAAAACAGTTAGTAAACATGATAAAATAAACGGTTCTGGCAAGAAGCGTTGCACCAAGGCGACGCAACCATTTGTAAAGGAACGAAACAAAATAGATCACCCTCCTTATGTATATGTATTACAATTATTCGAGGTTGTTTAGGAGATAACCTCCAATATAAAGAAAATTCAGATATTTATAGGGTGGTAATTTATTGATAGGTTGATATAGAGCCTTGTATCAGATTCTGCTTTTAATATACTAGAAGAAAACGGTTGGAAATGGGGTAGCACTTATAGGGATAGTATAGAGAAAGGTTACTAGCTGGCTTTAAAGCAACTGTTGCAAAGGGAGAGGAGATTCAATACAATAGTGTTGCATTACATGAGAAATATGTTTTAGCACAAATCTAGCTAAAAATGTTTATACAAATACATTTAAAATTGATGGGGGAATTATGATCAAAAGTTTTTATCTTTTAAAGCCTAAAATGTTTACGGCAGATATGTATTATAAAGTTTTTATTACAGGTGACTGTATATATTTTATAAAGATTGGCGGACAGTTTCATAGTCGACATGCTTATAAAAAACAATTACCTGGTATTTCAGAGCTATTGTTTTTGCTCTGGTTCAAAAAAATTGAGAAAAAACAATTAAACTTAGAAACTGAAATAGATACAAAAATACATACTGGCGATGTACATGAACTCTTGCAATTAAAGAATAACTTTTCAATTGAAATAAATACAATTGAAGAGGTAGTATTAAATAAACGAGGAACGTTTCATACAGGTTTTAATGATAATGGAACAATTTCCTTTATGTTAAAAAATGGTCAAAAAATAAAGTTCATCATCCCGGAAGAAACTTTATTTTCATCTATAGAAGAAATTTTCGACCAATATGAACAGACAATCTTTGTAAGGGAAGTGTTTTAACGAATTCTCCAAAAGGTGTGGATGTATTAGTTAAACACTTAATTAAACATGTAAACTGCTTATATAAATTTTGATAGGCGTGTTTTAAGCAGTTATTCTTTCAGTATCTTCTAATATGTAGGAGTATAAATAAAATATCCCAACAAGAAAAAGCTTCCACTACTGTGGAAGCTTTTCTAAATAATGTGCAATATCAACATACATATTTGAGTAAACCGAATGTATTTCATTACTTGGCGTTGCGTTAGAAGAGAAGTGGGCGATTACCATATTTGCTTTCGGATCGATGTAAAGTGTTTGTCCGTAACTACCTAACACTTCACAAGCACCTTGTTCATTGTGCGGAATCCACCATTGATTATGATAAGAAATGGAAGCTCCAGGGCCAATTGCAAGTTCACCTTCTTGGACATTTTTTATATCTTCAGTAATAGAAGAAGGGAGAATTTGTTTTCCATTATATTCCCCGTTGTTTAATAGTAATTGCCCAAATCTCGCCATATCTCTAGCAGTTGCATTTAATCCAGCACTAGCTTGTTCTACTTTTGTTTCATCTGTAACGTAATACGCGTTTTCTTCCATACCAATTTGAGACCAAATTCGTTCACTTACATTTTCAGCTAGTGATTTACCAGTAATAGTTTTAATAATCCAAGCGAGCGTTTCTGTTGATCCGTTATTGTAAGAAAAGGAAGAACCAGGCGGTGCAGTTTCTTCGGCTTCTCGTAACATATCATAAATTTTCATCGGACCGTCGTAGTTTTTGCCGCGGGGTAAAATATTGCTAGCTAAATATAATTGTGCATCTTGATTTTCTAGCCCAGGCTGCTCATATCCGTGGGTCGGGTATTCTGCTGACACTTGCATGTCCATTAATTGCTGAAGTGTGGCATTACCGAACGGTGTGTTTTTTAATTCTTTTATGTAAGTGTCAGCTGTTTTTTCTAAGTCAATACGTTTTTCTTCAGCGAGAGATTGTATAATTGCCCCGGTAAAGACTTTTGCTAATGATGCCATACCATGAGGTTCATTCTGTTTATACCCATTGAAATATCGTTCGTAAACAAGTTGTCCATTATGTACAACGACAAAAGCATCTGTTTTGTTATCGTCTAAAAGTTTTTTTAGAGGAGTTGTATTTCCGAATCTACGCTCCACAGCAAAATCGTCTAAGTTTTGCAATGCGGAAGGGAAGTGAGCAATTTGGTCAGGATTGTTTTTTACGTTATTAACTAAAGTGAATTCTTTCATATGGGTATATGACCAACGTAAGTAAGGGTCATTTAACCAGTTTTCTTTTGTCACATTATGTTTTGATGGGGTCGTTTTATTTTGTTTGAAGTAAGTAAACCCAAGCCCTGTAATTACAAATATGAATGTTAGTATAAGTAAGAGTAGGGGAGATTTTTTTAGTTTCATATATGGCCCTCCTTTTTATTTCTACTATAAGTATACGCTCGTCTTGAAAGAAATACAAAATAAGGAAAGTAAACGGGGAAGTTTACTTTCCTTATTAACGTTAAGCGGAAATTTTTCCGTCTGTAGGTTGTTTCTTGAATTTTTGTTTTCGTCCGTGTAATCCATAATATAAAAGTAAAGTGAACGCAACGATAATAGCTGCGATAAAATACATATTATGATAACTGGATTTCGCTGCGACAATACCTAAAATGAAAGAACCAAAGCCAATACCACTATCAAAGAATGAGAAATACGTAGCTGTCGCAGAACCACGTCTATGGTTTGGAGCGGCAGAAATCGCAATCGTTTGGAAACTCGGAATTAATGTTCCGTAACCTAAACCGATTAGCATACCTGCGCCAAGGAACCAAAATGAAGTTTGTGCTTGGCTTAATATGAACATTCCGATTGTGAAAATAATGATAGCAGGGTAAACGAGTACATTTTCACCGAAGCGATCAAAAATCTTTCCTGTAAATGGACGAGAAATGACAACAACAAGTGCGTATAAAATAAAGAAGTAACTTGCAATTTCACTTAAACCGAGTTCTTTCGCATAAATAGGAATAAAGGATAAAATACCACTATAAGAAAAGGCTAAAACAAATCCTGTAAGTGCAATTGGAATAGAAGATGGTTCGATTAAGTCTTTCCATTTCATTTTTTCACGTTTTTGTTTGCTAACAGGTGCTTCGTGTGGAATATCTACAAGTAGTCCTAATAAAAATGCAAGTAATGAAAATACGGAACAAACGATAAATAACACAGTAAACGAAAAATGAGAAATAATTGTTAAACCTAAAAAAGGACCAATTACCATCGGCAGACTCATAAATACGCCGAAATATGCAAGTGCTTCGCCTCGTCGATGAGCTGGCGCAACATCAGTTACGATCGTACCAGTAGCTGTCGTTGCCATCCCGAACCCAATACCGTGTAAGAAGCGAAGGGCAAGTAATAAGAATAAACTTTGCGCACCGAAATACATAACAGTAGCGGCTAAAAATAATGAAAGTGAAATAAATAATATTTTCTTTCTTCCTAAATCATCGAGCCATTTTCCTGTGAATGGTCTACATAAAACAGAAGAAATAAGAAACACAGTTGCAACTAAACCAATTTCCTCAGGTTTTCCTTTTAGGCCGTCTATTACATAGACAGGTAGAGTAGTCATAAGCATGTAAAATGTTAAGAAGAGAAATAGACTACTAAAACAAGTTCCGAGGAAATCCTTCGTCCAAAGTTTCTCACTTTGCATCGTCATCCCTCCAATTTAATCTAAATTTTTAATAATTTGTTGTAACACTTGAAATGCTTGATGTAAATCATCCTCGTTAATACCTTCTAGCGTTTTTTCTTCGAAAGTATCAACTTCTTCTTGCCATATTGGAATCATCTTTATCGCTGTTTCGGATAAAGAAATGAGCTTCTCACGGCGATCTTTACCTTCTGTACGAATAATCCATCCCATCGTTTCCATACGTGTTAACGTACGAGTCATCGTTGGTGATTCAACATTTAAATACTGGCACAATTCTGTTTGCGTACAAGAACCAGTTTGATTAATGCGGAAAATAACAGCCCATTGCGCACTAAATAACCCTGTTGGAGATACACGTTCATTAAATTTCTTCGTAAACTTTCGAGAAGTCTGGCTGACGATGTGAAAAAAATGTTGTTTTTCGTCCATGTATTTTGATCCTTTCAAATTAGTTACCTAGCTAACTATATACTTTTTTATAATAATTGTCTAGTAATAGACATGTTGATTTATGTAAAAAATTCTTATAGGTTTTATGTTGCGAACGTACATTCTACGTGCTATTCTTTAATTAAGTAAAGAATTTTCTTTCTATTAAATAGAATGGGGGAACTTGTGATGATTAAGCCTGCAACAATGGAGTTTGTTTCACTATCGAACGGAGAAACGATTGCATATCAGGAAGTTGGAAGGCGAAATACAGATATTCTTGTACTCATTCACGGGAACATGACATCGTCACAACATTGGGATTTAGTCATTGAAAAATTGCAAAATCAATATCATATTTACGCTCTTGATTTAAGAGGATTTGGACAATCAACGTATAATCAATCGATAGATTCATTACAAGACTTTGCAGAAGATGTAAAATTATTTATCGACGAGTTAAAGCTAGAGAAATTCTCATTAATGGGCTGGTCAATGGGTGGTGGCGTTGCGATGCAATTTACAGCGAATCACCCAACTTTTGTAGAAAAGTTAATTTTAGTAGAATCAGTAGGAATGAAAGGTTACCCAATCTTTAAAAAAGATACGAATGGGCAGCCGATTGTATCAAGTTTAGTAAAGACGAAAGAAGAAATTGCACAAGATCCAGTACAAATCGCTCCAGTATTAGACGCGATAAAAAATATGAACAAACTATATTACCGTACAGTATGGAATCTATTAATATATACGCATAACCAACCTGAACCGGACCGTTATGAAAAGTATTTAGATGATATGTTAACGCAACGTAATTTCGTAGATGTGAATTATGCGCTCATTACATTTAATATTTCAGATGAACATAATGGGGTTGTAGAGGGAAGTAAGCAAATTCATCGTATTAAAGCGCCAACACTCGTCATACAAGGTGATAGAGATTATGTCGTACCCCAAGTAGTCGGTGAGGAATTAGCGAAACATTTGCCAAATGCAGAGTTGAAGGTATTAGAAGATTGCGGACACTCGCCGTTTATTGATTGTTTAGATGTATTTATAAAACATGTAGAGAATTGGTTAGAACAGAAATAATCCCCGAAATGAAAGGTATTGCATATACTATAACATTGTAGGTAAAAGGGGAGATTATCAATGCATCAACCATTTTTCATCGCTTATTCGCCATATAATCATTACGCATATACAAAAATGATGATAAACCCGCTGTATATGCAAGTTTCGCCAGCTGTAGTTCCTTTACAAATGCAATATCCGCAGCCACCAATCGCTAACACACAGCAATACTTATATGAAACTGCTTTTTATAAACATCCATACTTTAAGCAATTTCATAACAATGTGAAAGCACAAGTTTGGGAAGGATAAGGTAACAAGCTAAAAGATTCATTCTTTTAGCTTGTTTTTTATTGCGAATATTCGTACACGCATTTGCAGAAAAAGTTTATAATGAAAAGTGGAAGCGTGAGAAGGAGAGGGAAAGGGATGTCAATGCGTTTTACTTTTTGGATTATGGTTGGGATTGTAGCAATCTCGGGTTTATCACAAGGAATGCTCTTACCGGCCATTGCAATGATTTTTGAACAAGAAGGGGTTAGTTCAAGTATTAATGGTATTCATGCGACGGCATTGTACATTGGGATATTAGTCATTTCGCCGTTTCTTGAAAAACCGATGCAAAGGTTTGGAATGAAGCCGATTATTGTTATAGGTGGGTTTCTCGTTATTATTTCATTATTCTTTTTTACACAAACATTTTCGTTTTGGGTATGGTTTATCCTTAGATTTCTAGTTGGAGTCGGAGATCATATGCTTCATGTCGGAACACAAACGTGGATCACGACAACATCAGACCCAAGTAAAATAGGGAGACAAGTATCGATATACGGTGTATTCTTCGGAATTGGTTTTGCCGTTGGCCCGTATTTAGCAAGCACTGTGCAGTACGGTCTTGCAACGCCATTTATTATATCTACTTTACTTTGTTTAATAGGTTGGCTTTTACTACTTCCAACAAAAAATGCATTCCCAGCGCAAGATGAAAGAGAAGTGAAGAGTGAATCATCATTTTCTCGTTATAAACAAGTTGTTGGATTAGGATGGATTGCACTGCTAGGACCACTTGCATATGGCGTACTTGAAGCAATGTTAAACAGTAACTTACCAGTATACGCACTTCGTAAAGGGTGGTCTGTTTCAGATGTATCCTTCTTATTACCAGCATTTGCAGTTGGGGGTATTATTACACAAATTCCGCTCGGTATATTGAGTGATAAATACGGAAGGGACCGTATATTAACGTGGACGTTTAGCATAAGTACGGGCATTTTTCTACTTGCCGCCGTATTTGATCAATATTACTGGATCGTCTTTGCCTGCATGCTTTTAGCGGGTATGGTTATTGGATCGTGCTTCTCTTTAGGGCTTGGATTTATGACTGATTTATTACCGAGACATTTACTACCGGCAGGTAATATATTATCCGGAATCGCTTTTAGTTTAGGAAGTATTATGGGACCTGTATTAGGCGGCGTATTTATAGAAAAAATACAGTATACAAGCTTTTTTATTGCGGTTATGATTATAATGGGAATTCTCGCAATGTTATATATGGTCTACATGAAAAATCAATTTGCATCAAGAAAAATAGAAAGTAGGTTAGGGCATGACAAAACAACCTAATAAAAAGAAATTTGAAGTACTTGAAAATGAAACAATTACAGACTGCTTAGCACGTATGGAACAAGAAGGCTACGCTCCGTCTCGTCGTATGGAAGAGCCAATCTTTCATGAAGTAAAGAAAGACGGCAAAACAGTAGTTGAGCCGTGCGGTAGGAAGATTGTTTTTGAAGGGAAATTGAAGTAATCCAATAACAAATTCTCTTTATAGTATAGAGCCATCCAATAGTTGGGTGGCTTGTTTTTTTATTAATCAATGAAGGAATTGAATAGAATGAATCTCTCGTTCATTTCTCCTAATGGGCTTCTTTATATGGGACAAAAGATTGCTACTTTTTTCGTATATTGGTAAAATAAGTTCTTGGGTCTTACTTATTGTTATCGGTATAATGTTTGTCGCTTGAATGAAAGAAATTAGTTACAAAAATTTCGCACTATGCAAAGGGGTACAGCAACGATCCCTTTTTTGGAGGCACCTTAAACATAAAGCGAGAGAAGAGGCTATATGAACGATTCTCCTATCTTGTTTAAATATTAAACGAGTTATTGCAATTGGAATAGGTATATCAAACTAGTCGACATCCTGATGGATCATCTTTTTCTAGTAATCTATTACTTCTGATGGAATCGATAGATTGCTAGAAAGCGGAAAACAATTATTAGTATATTCCGAAGCAGGTGTAATAGAGTGTCCTTCCATAATTAAGGGTAAAACCAAAATACGTTTTTTTAAAGAATGATTTGTTAGAACAGGTTATAAGGAATAAAACAGAAAAGAGGATCACATGTTAGATACTTTACAGAGAAGTAAAAAGTTTTTTTTAGTATGTCTTATTTTTTTAGTGCTTTTAACCGCTTGTGGTAATACTGATGTTAAGACATCTAAAGCTTCGTTACCACCGGCTGAATCCAATATAGATACATCATTAAAAGCACCGAATTGGGTAGATAAAAGTCCTATCCAACAGTCTCCTAATTTTACGGAAGATAAAAAAGTACAATCGGTTGTGAATTTAATAGCTACGGGTGATAATTTATATCATGACGCAGTAATTAAAGATGGCAAACAAAAAGACGGTTCATATGATTATAATTATATTTATGAAAATATCAAAAAAGCTGTTAAATCAAGTGATCTTGCTATAGTGAACCAGGAGACTCCGATTGCCGGAAATAATTTAAAAGTACAGGGATATCCGACTTTCAATACACCTGAAGAAGTAGGCCAATCTTTAGTGGACACTGGATTCAATATAGTGACGCAAGCGACAAATCACGCTATGGATATGGGTATTAAAGGTGTTGCGAATACAAGAGAATACTGGAAGAAATATCCGGATGTTATCCCGGTAGGTATTAATGAGAGTAAAAACGAGCGTAATGAAATAAAAACGATTACAAAAAATGGTATTCGTTTTGCGTTACTAAATTATACATATGGTACGAATGGAATTAAAATTCCAGCTGATAAGTCTTGGGCTTTAAATTTAATTGATAAAAAAGCGATACAAAATGATGTGGAAAAGGCAAAGAGTAGCTCTGATATGGTGATTGTTATGGTGCATTGGGGAGTAGAATATACCTCAACACCTTCAAAGCAACAAAAAGAAGTTGCTCAATATTTAACAGATTTAGGTGTAGATGTAGTAATTGGAAATCATCCACATGTAATTCAACCAATTGAGTGGAAACAAAATAAAGATGGACATGAAACGCTAATCTATTATTCTCTTGGAAATCTTATTTCTGCGCAAGAAAAATTAGAAACATTAGTTGGAGGATTATCTTATGTACAATTTGTTAAGTATGAAGATAAGACTTTTGGTATACGACAAGCGGCAATCGTACCGACAGTAACCGACTATGCCGATGGTAAGAAACAATTTAAAATTCAATTTTTAAAAGATTATTCGGATGAAAATTCTAAAAAACATGGAATTAAAAAATTTGTCGGTCCCGTTTCTTTGAAGGATTTCAAGGAGATTCCTAGAGACGTGTTGGGAAATTGGTATAAAGACTAATAAACAAAAAGGGAATGAGATACAATTAAAAAATTTATAATTTTAGCATTGGTATTAGCAATGGGATGGAGTCTTGCTGCTTGTAGTGGAAAGCAAACATCTCAGGCAACTACTAATAATAACGATAAAAATAAAAATGAAATACATGCGAAGAAAAAAGATGTTTTACCTATCTCTGATGTTAATGATTGGAGAATTATCCTTGTAAATAGAGAGCATATGTTATCAAAGGAACTAGGAATTGAATTAACAAGTATCACCCAAAATGCGAAGCCAAATATGAAAATAGATAGTAGAATTGCAACTTCCTATCAGGATATGGTAGCAGCTGCAAAAAAAGAGGGAATCAATCTTTATTTAAGATCAGGTTATCGAGCTATAAAATTACAACAAACTTATTATGATGCTTCAGTTAAAAGCTATAAATCTCAAGGCTTGTCGGATAAAGAGGCTAGTGCTAAGGCATTGGAATATCTTCAGTATCCTGGTGCAAGTGAACATCATACTGGATTAGCGTTAGACATTATTTCAGTTGAATGGCAAAATACTGTAGAAGATTTAAATGCAAAATTTGAAACTACCGATGCATTCAAATGGTTAGATAAGAATGCTGCAGAATATGGGTTTACTCTCCGCTATCCAAAAGATAAAGAGAATATTACTGGCATTAAGTATGAGCCATGGCACTATCGTTATGTAGGAAAAGAAGTTGCCGTTTATCTAAAAGAAAAAGGGTTAACTTTAGAAGAATATAACGAAAAAATTAAGTCTGGTAAGTAAAAATATGCTTTAATTTTATTAAACATTATGCACTGCTACAAGAAAAGGTGAATCTGAGGATGTGTTAACATTCCACCTAGTATTGTAAAAACTGAGTATGATAATTTGAGCACGTACGAACCAGTTATCGTGTAAAAAGATGTATGTATTAAGAAATTAAAGTTAAGGATCTGATATTCATATCAGATCCTTTTTCTATCGTTCTTTTAAGAGCGACTGAGCCAAAATATTGGAATGAATATAGAAACAAAACAGCCCAAGGAATAGTAAAACGAGTCCGGGAGCCTACTCGTACGCTTCATTGGGATTATCCAGAAATAGTTGTTTATGAAATAAGAAAGAATTGGTCTTACTCTCAAGCAAGGATTTAATACGAATGAATTGGATAAAAGGTAATAAATACATAGTCATATTGATTAAAGTTTCACTTTATTGAAGAAAAATGCGAAAGCCATTCATAAAATATGGAAATGTTAAAATCCCTTTGATAAAATAGCAATATGTAAAAATAATTATTTGTTAATTCTTAATGTAATGAATATTCATGTTTAAATATACGAATTTAACTACATAGTTATTGTGCTAAAGGGGGAGAAAGATGTTAGATGAATTGTACAATGCTTTTTTAAATGCGTCTGGTTTTACAGAAAGTGCGAGGAAACGAGATCGGTATGATGATTTACATGATTATTTAAAAGATAAAGAAAGAGAGTTAAAGCAATTCATTCAAGATGCTGAATCAGCGAAGAGAGATTATGAGAGTAAAAGTAATGGTTTAGAAGCTAATAAAATTCCGGCAGTTGAATTTGAACAAAAACGTCATGAAAAGGATGAAGAATTACATACATTAGTATCCTATTTTAAAAGTGCATTAAGCGATGTTGGATCTGCAAAAAGTACAGCTTATGCAAAGTATTTGGAATATAAAGCGAAAGCAGAATCGGAGAAAGCGTCAGCATACGCTGCAGCGACCAAGGCTTTTGAAGAAAAGAAAAAGGAATTTGAAAAACTTATCCATTAAGCATACAAAGAATGGAGGGAACCAACATGAGTGGTAAAGAGGTTGAAATTATAGGAAGTAACACTGCAAGTGCCATTTCTTACGCACAAAACATTGAAAATGGTATGAAGGATTCTTTAAACCAAGCGAAAGACTTAAAAGCATATGTCACAGGTGCGAAATGGAATGGAAAAACGAGAGATGCATTTTTAAGTTATCTTGATTTGATCATTCAATATAATTCAGAAATGGTAGAGGCATTTGAAGGACATACGAAAGCTTTGAAAGAGTTAGATAAAAGCATTCAAACGTACGGAGATAAATCGGAAGTAAGGGAGATAAAACAACTGTGATGGAGAAACGAGGGATAAAAGAATGGGGAAAGAAATGAGTTTTGCACCTGCTGAATTATATGTTCTCGCAGGTGCAGCTGGGGTTACCGATATATTTGGATTGCCAAACCGTGACGCAATTATTTTACTTGATGCAGAATGTGTCACGAAAGCAACTACGAGTTTAAAAGAAAAAGGCCTACTTACAAGTGAAAATGGAATTACCCCTGCAGCTTTTCAAATAATTGAACTATTAAAGGAATATGAAAATTGTCATGAATACACGAGAATGAATAATGTATTAATTGGCTTTTTAAAAGAGGATAAAGACCGAGTGGCTGTATTGACAGAAATAGAACCAAATAAAAAATACGAGATCGACTACATACCAAAACCGGACGTATATTTTTCATTATTAACACGCATTCCTTTCTTATTGAGAGAACCGAGGGAAATAGAAGATACATTTTTCTCAAAGAGAATGACAGAGGCAGAACAACAAACATTTGAGGAAAAAGATTTATCAAATAAAGACGTTATAGCGATAGAAACGTATACGAGGCCTCGAAGTAATAGAGGAGGAAAATGGGAATGTTTCTTATATTTTACTGAAGGAGAAGATTTCGTTCAAATAGATGTAGATCGTAATCGATATGACTGGGTGAGCCTCTATGCGGTTAATAAGAAATTGTATGACGTGTTAAAAATGCCATATAAAAAGTTAATTGACCCGAGACAATTCTCGTTAGGAGGTATTCAATAATGCAAGTATCAATGGGAGATAGTGGTTCTGGTGGTGGAGAAGAAGTATTAGTTAATTTTCAAGAACTACTTGATATAGTAATGAAGTTAGAAAATATATATAAAATCCATGTAGACGTCATTGGAACGAATATTGAGAGTTTATTAAGCTGTGATTTTTATCAAAAAGGTGAAGCGATGAGAGTAATTGAAAAATATCCTGATATATTACACAAAACACTAGAATTGGCTGAACACTATTCTAGGTCAGCGACAGTTGTAGGAAATGTATGTGTAGAAATGCTTGAAAAGGACGAACAATTACGTGAAATATTAAGTAAGTTGTAGAAATCACCATACGGCTGGGGGGATGAAAACGAGATGGATGTGAAATATAGACCTGAACCATGGCAAAACATGGGGGATGGTATGAATCGAATTACAAAAGATGCACTCATAAAATTACGGGAAGCAAATGAATCATTAAAAAGAATTGATGGAAGAATACGAGATTTAGACTCGGATGGTAGTATACATTTTAATCCTAAAGATCAATCGCAAAAAATCGGGGAATTACTTGATAGCTATTCGACATTACAAAAATATTGCGGAGAAGCAGGGCGATTAGTCTCTGAACATATAGATAAACCTTTTTTAGTAGAAATGGATAAATTCGCTCAAAAAATGAGAGATACATCTATTCTCAGTTTTGAAACAAATAACCGAATTGGCTCTACAACAACGACAGTATTACCAGGTGCGCATGCAGGCTACGGAAGTGTACCACAAACAATACAGAAGAAGAAAGATAAAATAACAGTAGAAGATATTTTTAGAGATTCTCCTGCATTTGATAACGTACTTAGGGCAGAATACAAAGAACTAAAAAAACAAAATCCAGATGCAAAATTAAATTATGAAGAATACAAGAAAGTAGTCCCATCCACACGAGGATTTGAATACAAATCGATAGAAGATGAACAGAAAAAACTAGAAATGGTGCGAGACATAGGAATAGGCGTAGGAATCATCATCACAACAATCCTTTGTCCACCACTCGGAACCGCTGCGGCAGTTGTATACGGCGCTGTACAAATAAAAAGCGGTATCGACGGAGAAGACTGGGGAACACACCGGAAATTGAGCCAAGAAGAACGAACAGGAAACATCATTTTTGGCGGATTAGATGCAATCCCAGCTGTAGGGCTATTAGGAAAAGGAGTAAAAGCATTCAAAGGCACGAGTGAATTAGCTGATTTAGCCAAATTATTAAAATTCAAAGAAGGAATGCCTGGTTTTAATCCAAATTTGGGTAAAAATGTGGTACAATCGCTTAAGGAAAATAAGACTTTAAAGAATGCACTAGATGCTATGAAAAATACTCCTATTCCAGTAGCAGTTAGGACGGTGGATACTGGAATAGGAATGAAGCTTCCTTATATAGAATCTTCAACTGTTGGAGAAGTAGCCGGAAAGTTTTCAAAGGCAAGTACGGCAGCTAAGGATGACGCTTATCAACTTGCTAAGGGTAGTGGTGGTTCAGGAGTTAGTAAGGAAGGTAGTGTGGCTAAGGGTACGGGTAACGCTGTTCATAGATCTGAAATTGACGAAGTAATTAAAAATAATTACGATAAAGACGGAAATTTGATTAATAGATCAATTGTGCCTAAGGGATATGATAGTGTTGAAGATTTCTTAAAACAAGTAGATGATACTACTATCAAAGAATTTGGGTATGATAGTGTTGAAGAGTTTAAAGAAGTTGTAGAACTAACAGAAACATATTTGAATACTAAAACGAAAAATAATATATTAAATAAGCCTTTAGCAGGAGGAACACATGTGAAAAAAGGAGTAGATTTTGATATTTTAGGATTCCCAATATTTAAAGGGGACGATGTTAAATTTACAATGAGACTAGATAAGAATTTACATATTAGTCCAGATGAGGCACAATTTAAGGAATGTACAAGGAAATTAAAAGAAGCGATTGATTCAGGCAAGATTCCAAAAGAATTGTTTTCTCCAGATCAATTAGCTCAAATAAATGCTGGTAAGGCAAGAATAAAAGGATTAACTTGGCATCACCATCAAGTCCCTGGCAAGATGCAATTAGTTATTTCAAAAGTACATAAAGTAAATCACTTAGGTGGAAATAAATTATGGGGAGATGGAATTAGATGAGAAAAGTAGAGTGGCAATTTGCTGATGCAACTGTAAGTGAAGATTTTGTAGTGGAAATTGGTAATGAAATAGGTGTTAAATTTCCAAACGATTATATAAAATGTGTAGCTGTGAATAATGGTGCTAATGTGGAACCAGAAATATTTAATGTGAATAATCATGAAAGAGTTTTTGGGACTTTATTATCTTTTGATGAAAATAGTGACGAATATATAGTTGAAGTATATAATGACTTTAGTGATACATTACCTAAAGAATTAATTCCATTTGCATTTGACCCAGCAGGAAATTTAATTTGCTTTGATTATAAAAATCATGAAGAAAATCCAATTGTTGTTTTTTGGGAACATGAAGATGCATGGGAAAAGGAAGCGCTGATGGAAAGTGAAGGGATTACGGCAGAAGAAGCAGAGAAAATCGCAAGAGAAAATGTATTTTACATTGCAGATACATTTACTGATTTTTTAAGTAAATTACACGATTAAAAAATATAATGATGAATGAAAAATAAATTTTATGTGAAGTGGATAGAATAAAAAAAGAAGTACGAGCTTAGGCGAGATGACATTTTACATGGCGATGAATATAAACACACGGAATGTATACGAAACTAACGAACTCGTACAAACTCGTAAGTTTTAACGTAGTAGTTGTCATGACATATAAAAGGTGTCATACTGTTACTATAAAACTTACAAATTTATGCTACTTAACAACATATGAACTTAAAGCACTTGATTGTCTATGATAGGCAACAAGTGCTTTTTTCGTCTTAGTATAGAAATAAGTTATAATAAAAAAGTTAATATTTTGTTAGATTGAGAAAATAAAGAGTATCTACTAAAAAGCAGCTGTCGATGGCATAAAAACAGCCAGCCACAAAGTAAAAGAGGGTGTAAACTTTGTAGCTTCCACAGCAAAAGGATTTGCCGACAAAATCGGAAATCTATGGAACAAAGGCGCCACAAACGTAAAAACAACTTTCTTGCAGGGGAATGAAAAGATCCAGCACGCAGTAAAAACATTACTGGAATACAAATGGATCCCAGGCGATGGAAAAGGCTTCGCCATAGCTGGAGTAGGAAAGGTCTCAGGAGGAGGACAGTATTCTCTGAAAGAGGCTTATCAGTATATGGAGAGTAAGGTTGTTAAGGGTACGGGTGAAACTCCTAAGATAACTGAAATAAAAGAGAAAGATCTTGGGAAGCACATTATTAAAGGGAAAAATGGAAGAAAAGAACTGGCACCAAACGTGCGTTATATTACCGAGGATGGTTATAAATATACAACAGATGAGCTTGGTAGAATAGTAGATGTTGAGGCAGGAGAATTAATACTTCAAAAAGGAAAACGAAACAAAGGAATGCAAGTGGCAGCAGGCCGTGAAGATAGGTTACCTGATGATGATGGTGGCCACTTGATAGGAACTCAATTCCATGGTTCTGGAGATATTGATAATTTGATTGCTCAAAATAGACA
The DNA here is from genome assembly GCF_900108285.1 of Bacillus sp. ok061. NCBI lineage: Bacteria > Bacillati > Bacillota > Bacilli > Caryophanales > Bacillaceae > Bacillus > Bacillus sp. ok061. Next base: position 366,235 of record NZ_FNUW01000002.1, read on the forward strand.
AATTAATCGCTCTGGTGGAGAGTGGTATAATATGGAGCAAGAGTGGGCTAATGCGTTAGGTGGAAAGCCTCCTAAAAAAGTAACAGTAAAGATTGAACCAGTTTATCAAGGAACGTCATTAAGACCAAATTATTTTGAAATAGTTTATGAAATAGAAGGAAAAGGGATATTTGAGAAAACGATTAGAAATCGCGCAGGAGGTTGATTAAAGTGGAAAAAGAAATGAACAAGTTGTATAGAGAAATAGCTGAAACGGTTAATGAAATGATTCCAGAAGAATGGGAGAAATTTTATTTTTATGCTCAGATATCGGAAACTGGAGGGGGAACGTACTTTTTTTATAATACACCTGAAAATAGACAATGCTTTAATTATAGTGCGAAAATCCCATTTAACTATGCTATTGATAAAGAAGAATTTAAAAAAAATAAAAGAAAGCTGTTTGAGTTGAGTGATGAACTAAGAAATGTTTTTAAAGATAATCAGCAAGAACTTTGGTATTCCTTTACAATGACTCTTGAGAGTAGTGGGAAATTTAAGACGCATTATGATTATACAAATTGGTTCGATACAGAATATGGTTTTAGTGACCAAATGATTATTTGGAAAAATAAATACTTAGGAGAAGTACCAAATGATGGAGAATATAAAGCGTTAATCGATAAATATCATAGTGAATTTCCGAATAATCCTATTTAACTAAATGAAAGACAGAAAAAATAATAGGGCGTTTGAAAATAGATACTCCATGATGGTTGTACCATCATGGAGTGTTATGTGCAATGATAGAATAGAAAATAAAGTACGAGCTTAGGCGAGATGACATTTTACCGGGCGATAAATATAAACACATGGAATGTATATTAAACTAACGAACTCGTACAAACTCGTAAGTTTTAATATAGTATTTGTCATGATGTACAAAGGGTGTCATACTGTTACTACAAAACTTACAAATTTACGCTACTTAAAAACATATGAACTTAAAGCACTTGATTGTCAATTAAAGGCAACAAGTGCTTTTTTGTGTTTTAGCGTAGAAAATGGAAAAACAGCATTAGCATTTTGGAAGCAATATCCGTCACCCTCTTGTTTAGAGGGGGCAAATATAAAGCAATTAACGGCTTTTTTAGTAGAGGTTAGTCACAATACATGTTCGGTAAAGAAAGCAAGCGACATATTAAAACTTGTAAAAGAAGATGGACATACAATGAAGGAATATTAAGACACACGAGACTTTTTAGTGAGAAGTATTATACGGGAGATTGAGTTTAAAAAGAAAGAAATGAAATACATCGAAAGAGAATTAAAACAGCTAGTAAATCTACTAGATTATCAATTAGAGACGATGCCGGGAATAGAACTTGTGACGGCATCAGCATTAATTGCAGAAATTGAAGATGTAAGACGATTTCTAAATGCCAACAAATTAGCACGATTTGCGGGGATTGCGCCTGTTTACTTTGGTTCTGGTGGGAAAGGTAAGACACACAAAAGCAAACAAGGAAACAGGCGCTACACGCTTTATTTTATAATTTAGCAGTGGTGCAGCAAGTGCAAGTAGCAAAAGGCAGTAAGATGCCACGAAATCCAGTGTTTCATGCGTACTATCAAAAGAAGCTTAAAGAAGGAAAAACAAAAGGACAAGCATTGGTATGTATTATGAGAAGGCTTGTAAACATTGTATATGGCATGATGAAATATAAAACGGCATATGAATTGCCGATAGTAGAAGAAAAAGAAGTAGTTTAATAAGGTTTACATGGTTTGCTTTTTTATTGTGAGGGTTTAAGATTACAACATAGGGTACGGGTGATAGTAGTAAGACAAACCCTAACAAAATTAAACTAACCCCGGAAAGAGAAAAATACTATCGAATAAAAATAGATGAAGCCAAAGCACGGGGGGATTATAAGGAAGCAGATAACATTAGGTATAATCGTCATTGTGAAGAAACAAAAGAGCCTTTAGAACGTAAAGAGTGGGATGTTAAGCGTGAAAATTTAAAGAAAAGTCAAGAGCGTGGAAGAGAAGAAGAAATAAAAGGAAGAAAAGCTTTGGGAGAACACCTAAATCGTACATTAGAGGACAATAACTCTGGCAAGGTTGTTACGTATACATCCAGTGAAGGGCATCTTACGCGTCCAGATAGTATAGGTCGTAATGCTAAGGATGAAATCGATTTAGTTCATGATCACAAACACAAAATAAGTGACAAAGAACACGTTATTCATAATGACAGCCAAATGCGAGCTGAAAGAGAGATGCTCGAAGATAAAAGTGGAAGTCATATTGTGACAATATCAAGTGATAAACCCGATTTGAATGGAATTCCTCCTAAACCAAGACCAAGTGGGCCTTTAGGAGAAAAGAGTGAGATTTACTATACTGACCCAAGTAGTGGAAAAGTGACTCATAAATGGGAGGGCAATTCACGTTTACCTGGCGGAGGTCGATGGAAAAAACTATGAATAAAAATTATTATGTGACTATATTTTTTAGTATTAAGGAGGATATACATGAAACCTGATTTTTTCTCAATTACAATGTATCCTACAGTATCTTTTAACGAAGAAGAAGTATTAGGTCGTCTTTTGGATGTGTTTGAGTCAAATGAAAAATTTGCTCCTACTCATTGGGGTAACAGTGAAATGGTACGAGTAGAATATAATCGTCAGGAAATCCTGGAAAAAGTAGTTTCAGAGCATAAAGTATCAGAAGTTTACCTTTATCGTGATAAATCGGTGAACTATAGTGGGAGTTTTGAAGTTAACTGGAGTCATCGCTCATTTTTGAAGTTTGAGTTTCATAAATCGATACCTAAAAAATTATGGCCTGCTTTTTTTGAGTTATCTGACCAAATTGCAGAAATTGCGAAACCAAGTTATGGAGTAACTCAAATTTTTTGGCCTTTATCATATCCGTGGAATACCGAACGTGAACGATTACAAATGTGGATGGAAATATCTTCCCAACCAATACCAGTTAGGTTTCTTCCTAACGGTCCCTTAGGGGTAGGGGCTAGAACATACTTTAGCGGTCATATTTTAGAAATGTTTGATAAGGAATTATTACAAAATAGTCCAGCTGTGGTATCTGAGCTAGATTGGGGTGGCCTTTGTATTGATATTTTAAATAATCCATTAGAGAGTGATAGTGATACATTACTTGATAATTGGCTACAAGTAATGAAGTATTTTGAACCAGCACAAGTAATGGCTATACCAAGTTTTGATGAAGATCAAAGGGGTGTAACTTATTCTCCAAATATTGCTTGGAAGGACTATCTGAAAAGCTAAATGAAAGGAGCTCGTAATAATGAATGAGAATGATAGAATAAGAGTCATGGAAATATTAAATCAATCTCAATACAATGATGAAATTATAGATGGGCTAGATATGAGCAATTTAGACCTTACTTTTTCTGATTTGTCAGAGGTGATGGCAGAGGGTATCATGGCAAAACAAGTCCATTTAAGAGCTTCTTCACTAATGAGAGCATCTTTTTTTGATTGTGATTTTGAGTTTGCTGATTTCAGGAGCTGTAATTTAGAGGAAATACATATTGCAGATTGTAGATTTGGTGAAGCTAATTTCTCTAAAGCCAATATGAAATATGCAAAGGTAAATATAAGTAGTTGTTTTGAAACATGTTTTGATGAAGTTGATTTTTCATATGGAGAATTAGTTGGAACGATATTAAATCATGCTACTTTTCGACGAGCAAATTTATATAAAATAGATGCAAAACAGGCCGACTGTACGGGAACGGATTTCAGCAACGCGAATCTTACAGAAGGTAACTTTGAAAAAGCATATTTAGAAGATGCTAATTTATCAGAAGTAAACGCTAGAAATGCAGATTTTACAAACGCAGATTTAACAGGAGCGACCCTTTTAAATGGTGATTTTACTGACGCGAATTTTACTGGTGCTAAACTTGACAATGTAGTTTGGACAGGAGCAAAGGTAGAAGGAGCCAAGTTTGACGAAAATGTGAAGGAACAAATCTTAAAAATGATTTAAATATGATGGGAAGTATATACATTTAAGCACTCGAAAATCTATGATTGGTAGCGAGTGCTTTTTTCGTAGAGATTGATAAATAAGTGAAAATCAATATAGATTATTTTTAAGGATTGTTAGATAGATTAAGTCGGGAATATTATATAATTGAAAATACAGTAGCAAAAGGTGCGGACTCCGTATCCCAAATCTTTAAAGGTGTAGAAATACTGCCAGATGGAAGTGTCGTTAGATCTGGAACGAACTATAGCGGGAAATTCCAAGAAGCCCATGATGCCTCAAAGGCGAGTATTCAGAGTAGGATCTCGAATTTGGAGAGTGGTGGGGTTAAGGGTACGGGGGAAGGTACTCAAACTAAAAAAATTAAACTGACTAATGAAAGAACTGCAGAATATGAAGAAGCTATGACAAAAGCAGCTAGAGATTTACCTCCTTATAGTAGAAAACCTAATAAACCAAGAGATTTTGAAGAAAAAGTAGTAGATGATTCTACAGGAATTACTACTTATACATTTACATCTAAGAAAAATGGGGAAACTTATAAAGTTAAATATGATAAAGATGGTTACCCAATTTTTAATTCAAAATATGAAACATCTTTATCAGAGTCATATCATTTAGAGCCTGACTCAGTGCAGTTTAAATATCTCTCACAAAAATTATATGACGATATAATGAAAGATCCAAACTTAGCAAAACAATTCAGCCAAACAGATATTGAGTTATTCAAATTAGGTAAGAAGCCAAAATCAGTCACATGGCATCATCATCAAGAGACTGGTAAAATGCAACTTGTTGATTACTATGAACATCAGGTTGCGGGTCATACAGGTGGTAGAGCAATTTGGGGTGGTGGAGATGACGGTAGAACAGGTAAACTGAAGAAAATTATTTTGGAGATGATAAAATGAGCCGAGTAACTTGGCTATTTACGGATGGAGCGATAGATGAGCAAGTAATTATTGCTGTGGAGAATTCATTTGGTGTCAGATTTCCAGATGACTACCGTGAATGCATTAAAAAAAATAACGGTGGTTATCCTGAGCCTAATATTTATGATATTAATGATGATGAGGGTGGAGCAGTCTTTGATTGTCTATTAAGTTTTACAAGCAAAGATGCAAATATAGAAGTTGTTTATGAATTAACTTCACTTCCGGAAGGTATTATTCCATTTGCAAGAGACCCATTTGGGGGACTTATTTGTTTTAATTACTGTGATACTAAAGATTCTCCGTCAGTAGTTTTCTATGATCAGGAATCAGTGAATGAGGATAAAATTAAATTAATATGCGACTCTTTTTCTGAATTGATTGAGAGATTATACTCTGATTGAGAAAAACAAAATGAACAGGAAAGAAGGTTAATTGTATGAGGAATTTAGATTTTGAATATACTTTTACCCCTATTGGCATTGAAGATATCGAAGATTTCGAAAATAAGTATGGTATATTGTTACCTGCTGATTATAAACAATTTTTGCTGTCTAAAAATGGAGGGAAAACTGAGCAACGAAGATTTAAAACTAATGATACAACTAAGAAAGGCGTAATAACATCGTCTGTTTCAATGTTTTTTCCTCTATCAATAGAAAATGAAATAAATCTAGAAGAGAAATTAAGAAGTTATAATTTGATGCAAGTGGTACCAAGTAATTTTCTTCCAATTGGAATTGACCCCGCGGGGAGTTTGATTTGTTTATCAATTGATGGGAAAGATAGAGGTAGTGTATATCATTGTGATATGGATTACTTTGAAGAAGATAACGAGTTAAGAGAGGAATACATCCGACTAATTTCTAAAAGTTTCTCTGAATTTGTGGATAATTTATATATTCCTGAAAACTAATGATAGGATTTTATTGATTGGAATTAGTTAATAGTTGGTTAATCTCTTTAATTTAAACGGGGCTTTCTTTATGGTCTAACGACCTAGAGAAAGCCTCTTCTTTTTCCCCGAATTATTTAAAAGTACAACATAGGGGACGGGTGAAGTTCCTAAAGTTAATCCGAAAATTAAAGTGAATTTTAAGACTGGTTATGATAAGCATTTAATTGAAGTAGAAGGTTTTAAAGCAAAACAGACTATAGGTATAAAAGATGGACACAACCTTGAAAACTTTGAATAGTACATTTTAGACAACTTCGGTGATCCGATAAAGAATATTAATCAAGGTGTAACAAAAACGCCACATCCGGATATTCTAGGTATTTATGAAGTTAAATACAAGCTCCCTGTTTATGACGGAATGAGCACGGCTTAACGGTGGAAAAAGGAATATCAGAATGTTCCAATTCCTGTTAAGGTTAGGCTTAGTCAAACGGCTGATTTATTCGGATTGAGGTCCCTCCAAGTTGATACGGAAAAGTTTGGAAACCTAATTAGCAAGTTCGAAAGGAAAGTCGATGAAGTTTCTAAGGGTACGGGTGAAGGTAGTAGGATTATTCCTGGTACTCCGGGTATTGCAATAGGAGGAAATTCTACTAAATTAGGAAAAAATATGATGACAGAAATGGGGCTTAGACGTTCAACTAAATGGAGTGGATATCAAGCACAGCATATTATTCCTTCTGAAATGGCAGATAATCCTGTCATTAAAAAGATAGGTATGAACTTTGATGACTCATCAAATGGTATTTTTCTAAGAGTACCAGATGATAATATAAGTACAATGGCTAGACACAGAGGATATCATTCTGTTTACAATGAAGTAGTTGCAAGAGCATTAAATAAAATGGATATTAGCCAAAGTATTGATAGTTTACAAAAGCAGGTATATGATTTGCAAAAAAATTTAAGGAAATTACAGGGGAATGGTTTACCATTGTACCCAAGCCCAGGTGCAACAGTAGAACTCTGGGAAAGAAAGCTAAAACAATTGGAAATACAAAATAAGTAAATATCAGTAAGGTGGTAAGGTGTAATGGAAAATAAAGATATTAGTTTGCTTGAAGAATTACTTTATAATACAAATAAAGAGGATACAATTAGCCGAATAAAGAATATAGATAATCCAATACTCCTTCATTGTTTTGCAGCAAATTATAATTGGAATAGTGGATTTGATATACCAAATGCAATTCTTGAAAACAAAGATTGTGACTTAGGAACGGGATTACTAATGTTTCATTATGCAGACGGATATCGATTATTAGAAAGTCCAGAGGAAGTTTCGAATTCTCCATTACAAGAATGGAAGGTTTTTATATTAAAACTTCAAAATAAAATTATGAATTTGGAGTTTAAAACACAAAATATATCATTTAGCTCTGAATTAACAAAAATTCAAATATTCAAGTTGAAAAAAAGGAACCCAAGTATTTCAGATATTCTTATTAATGAGTCACCAGGAAATATAATTGATATTCCTAAAATATAAATAAACATTAAAAACTCATTACAGTAAATAAATGAGCTTAGTTATAGTGATTTTATAAACCTTACTATACTAAATTATATTTTATGGACGGATATAATAAAGTTCGTGGTGCTAAATTTAAATACGCATAAGTATATATGAATAAAAAATAAAGTATATGTGAAGTAGATAGAAAAAATAAAAGGTTTTTTGAAAGTATGTACTCCATCATGGTTGTACCATCATGGAGTACTGTGTGCAATGATAGAATAGAAAATAAAGTAAAATCTTAGGTGAGATAGCATTTTATTTGGCGATGAATATAAACATATGGAATGTATATTAAACTAACGAACTCATACAAACTCGTAAGTGTTAACATAGTCGTTGTCACGACATATAAATGGTGTCATACTGTTACTACAAAATTTATAAATTTATGCTACTTAAAAATAGATGAACTTAAAGCACTCGATTGTCGATTAAAGGCAACGAGTGTTTTTTTGCGTATTAGCGTAGAAATTTAACAGATAACTATAATTTTATTATGTAAAATTTTTATATAGTTTTCTATACAACTAAAGAGAAGAAAAATGTTCACTATTACTTTCATTTCTGTTATAAAAATTCTACAATAGAAGACAGAACGTATATTTGGTATAATCAAAATATACTATATGAAATGATGTACATGAGTTTGAAATTCATGTAATGAGGTAAGAAATACATAACAATAGCTAATATTTAAAGTTTTCGTACCTATAGAATTCAATTCATGTTATATAAATCAATTGTTAGAAAGGAAAAGATGTAATGAATCAAATTTCATTTGAAGATTTATTTGAAGAAGAAAAAGAAAAGGTGGAGGTAGCTGAGGTATGTAAGGTACCAGCCCCTTTATCACCATTACAAAAAGATATTTTAGAATTAATTGATTCTGAAGAAATAAGTGCGCTTGAGCTATGTGAACGATTAATACGATCTGGTAAAATACCCGATGAAAGATTCACTACGAATAAGCCTAAAGCATATGGACAAGTATGTTTACTATTAGAAGGTTTTGTTACAGAAGGAAAACTTATTTTTATCAAAGATGATGAGAAAAGAGATAGGGTATATAAATTGAAAGAAGAAGTTTGAGATGTATAGGGGGGAGATGAATGATTGGTTCCCTTTAACTTGCAGTTCCGTTAGTCTAGTAATGTCCACTAAAAAGGTGTCAATCTCTCCTAGATTGACACCTTCATACTTTTAACATCTTACATACTTACGCTTGAAACCAAGTCTTCCTCTATCAAGTTCTTTCTGAATACTTTCAGAAGCATTTAACAAATTGCTTTTTTTATTATCACGTTTGACTTCAACTATACCAACTTCTTTTGCAGTCTCGACTGCTTTTTCATGTAGTGGTACATATGAGATTGCCACAGTGTTTAGGAAATTATTCATAGCGGATTTTGTTCGTTCTGGAGAATGATGAATTGTATCTTTCACCATTCCAAGCATATCGGAAATTTTACTTTCGGAAAATTCATTGTCTTTGCGGTTTCCTAAAAGCCAACAGTAGCAACTCCAGCCTGCAGACATTTTAAGCTCGTCCCCACTTGCAATCCATTTATCAGCAACATCTTGTGCGATATTTGACTCTGATAAAGTTACTGCCACCACATAATCGGATAGCATATAAAAATATGCCCCGTCTATCCAGCGATCAAAATCAGATTCACTCATAGATTTTGGGTCGGCAATAATACCTGCAAAGTACATAGCATCGTAGTTACCTGTGGCATAAAGCTCTTCAGCTAACTCTTGATTTAATTTTATTTTTTTAGCGATTGGTTTCATAGCACCTGTAGCTACTCCGAATACTGGCTCATGCGCACCGTTAGATATGTATATTTTTTTCGTTCGTTCCTTACCTAGAGCCTCAAGTTCTTGCATAACTGTTTTAAAATCCATAGCTGTGCACTTCCTTCCTTCATGTAAGAGCCTTTTTAAGTCTTTCATATTTCTTATTTTAATACTAATTGTATTTAAGAGGTATGTCTACTTTCTAAAGGCATCGAAACTTGGTTTGAATTTTAGATGAAATAAAGAGCTAATTAAAAGGGTGGTATAATATAGAAAAAGTGAATGATGAAAATCAAATAGGGGGTATTCAATTGGAAATAAAATTGAATCGATTATATAGAGAGATAGCGGAAATGGTTCATGCCATGATTCCAGAAGAATGGGAGAAATTTTATTTTTATGCACAAATATCAGAAGCTGGAGGGGGAACTTACTTTTTTTATAACAACTTCAGAAATAAACAAAATTATAAGTATAGTGTAGAAATTCCTTTTAAATACGAAGTTAATGAAGAGGAGTTTGAAAGGAAAGAAGATTCTTTATATAAATTGAGTAAGGAATTAAGAGATGTTTTTAAAGATAATCAGCAAGAGCTTTGGTACTCTTTTACAATGTCTCTGGAACATAGTGGGGAATTTAACATGCATTTCGATTATACCAATTGGCTCGAAACAGAATATAGTTTTAGTGATCAAATGATTATTTGGAAACATAAATACTTAGGTGAAGTACCAATTAATGAAAATGATAAAGCGTTAATTAATAAGTATGATAATGAATTTCCGAATAACCCCATTTAACTAAATGGAAAGAAGAAATGTTTTTTATAAAAATTATGTGTTTTAAAGTAGTCGGTAAGTTATAAAATTGGTTCTGCAAGATAAAAAATAAAGGAGAACTACAATGGAAGTACACGGAATGGTTTCAATATGGTTCGGTAATATGCAAACGCAAGATCAGTTGGATACATATATAGATGTTACGTATGATGAAGAAGGAGACGCTATACCAGCGAGTTTTTTTGTTGATTTTAATATTGATATGATTGATGTAGATGAGGATTTTATTGAAAAGGAAGTGTTAGAAGAAGCGAGTGATGACATTTCTATGTTATTAACGGGATGTTCATATGATGACAAAATACTTTCTCGAATTAAGGAAGTAGTTAAATTAAATAAATGCTATAATTCTATCGTTTTAATTTATAATTTTCAGTATGACAATTCGGTTAGTAATTTTGAAGCTTTTGATTTTGTGACTGCTACAAGTTATCTATAGTTAGAAGCAAAGTATAGTAGAATAAAAATGCATTTGTATAGTTTTTCCAATGAATATTTGGTATGATGGTGAATGGGAAAAATATACAAGCAGTTAGTGGTTCATAAAAGGGGGATTGAATTGAAAAGAACGCCTGAATTTGTATTAGGTTTAATTGGTGGCATTTTGGGAATTATTATTTCCATAATATTAATAGTTGTAGCGTTTAATATTATGGAAGGTGTTGATTACGAACTTTTAGCTTATTACTCTATTATTTTAACGGTTCAAATAGGGTTGTTCATTTTATCGTGTTTAGTAAACAAGGTTAATAATAAAGTTTATGGAGTTTGTATGATTGTGATTCCTATAGTTATGTTATTTATGTCATTATTCTTTTTACTTATTCCGACAATTTTACAAATTATATCTGGTTCATTTGCATTTAGGACATTAAAGTTAGAATCGAATGTAAGCTAAATATAATTATTAACGTCTGAATATTCGGTTTTTTAAATGTTTTCGTTTGCAGTTCAAATTAACATAAAGTACAAAGTTGTACGCTTTAGGAGGAGAAATAGATGATTATTTGGTCTGGTTGGGGTTTTTTAGTCGCAATTATTGTAATTATTAATACTCTTTTGGGTAAGGCTATCTTTGGATCTATAACGGGGGACGCTACATATTTTCAAGACCATAGTTGGCCAATGGCGGTAATGTTTATTATATCAGGGGTTATGTCTTGGTATTTAGGTAAATATATTAATAAGCCAGATGGGAAAGTTTATATAGATGCCGAAACTGGTGAAAAAGTTATGTTTAACAAAAAGCACTCATTATTTTTTATAAAAATGGAATATTGGGGACCGATTCTAGGAGTTATTGCGATTGTAACTTTAATTACAAGATAAAAAAAGAGGATGGGTATAGTAAGAGTAATCTATTCAAGTAGAAGGAGAAATCAGTCATGAATGCAAAGAAACTACTAGGGGTAGCAGTTCCGGTCATGTTGTTATTTGGTTGTGGAGTTTCTGAGAAAACGAACACTTCTAAACAGGAGAAAACGGAAGAGTCTAAAGTAAAAGAATCGAAGTCTAATAGTAAGAAAGAAAAAGTTTCAAAGGAAGACTATCCTAATAAAGTGTATAAATTAGGAGTAGAGTTTGATAAGTTGTTTGCGGAGCATAACAATATTACAAGAGAGGTTTTTGACGGTAAGAAAAAGAAATCAGATATAGTAGATAGTGTGAAAGAATTAAATAAAACGTTAGATAAATTCGAGTCGATAGATCCCCCTGCAGAGTATGTAAATCAACAAAAGGATTTTGAAAAAGCAATTAGTTATTTTAGAGAGTCTTTTTCTTTAATAAATGAAGTATTCACCAGAAAAGAAAAAAGAGAAAAAGGTGATAAGACTGATAAAGAGTTAATAGAGAAATCTGAAAAGCTAGTGAAAGAAGGAGATATTTACTGGCTTAAGGCATTCAAAGATCTTGAAGGGGATATTAAAATCGGTGACGGTACAGTATCAATGAAAGATTTGAAAGAGTTAGATAAGAAAGCTGGAATTAATACAGATAACGTTATGAAGAATGTGAAGGATGGTACGGAATTAATCGGTAATTGGGGATTCCAAGGAACAGACGGTTTCAATATGTCACTCATTTTAAAAGGTGATAAGACATTTGAAACGTATGGTAAAGGTGAGTATCCAAATAAAAAGAATTATATTGAAGGAACTTGGGAATATGATAAGGAAGCTTTTACAATCTATTTACATCTCAATAAACGTTTAGTAGACGGTGTAGAAGATACAATTCAAAAAAAGAAAATAGCATATAAAGTTCAAGATTATGATGGGGAAAACTTGCGATTATTTAATGAGACGTCATTTAATACAATTAAGTATGTGAAGCAAAGTTAAAGTTATGTAGGACTAGGTTTAAATGGCCTGGTCCTTCATTAAAGTGCGAGTATGTAAATAATATGTTATCTTTCGTTCTGTTTACTTAGTATCATGTTATTCTTTAATAGAGTAATAAATGGAGTTTTGCATTAAATATATGAGGTTGGTTACAAATGATAAAAAAATTTACTAGATTAGTATTAATAGTGGTTATCCCAATCAGTCTTATTACAGGTTGTGGGGCTGCTGAAAAAACTGAAGCACAAAAGCCGAAAGCGGTACAAACGGAGAAAAAGGACTATATGGATTACTCATATGGTAGCAAAGGTATATTAGTAAGTGGCAAAGCGAAAGAACGGCAACAATACGAGATTGGATATATGGATGATAATAAGTTAATTGGGATTGACGAAAATATTGAAGACTGCATTATTTTAGATAATAAAGATGAAGCAGGTCTCATTTGGAAGCAAATAGAGCGTGGATCTATTATTGAAGTGCAATACGGTAAGGATCGCAATGATATCGTAGGCGTGCAATTCGTAGGAGATCGTGAGTCATATGAAATTAGTGATAAGTTTGATCGGAATACGATAAATGAGATTGTTGAAAACGTTAAAGGGAATTTGTAATAGATGTATTTCGATAGTATAGGATCTCTTATTATGAAATTGTGAATCAACGGCATTTTTTATATGAAAATGCCGTTGATTTGCGTTAAAAAATAAATGCTATTCTATAGTCTTATAGAAAAACACGTATTAATCATAAATCAATTATTCTTCGTTCAGCTGTGATGATCGCCGCAAGGTTATTATCCAAAATAAAAGAGCACAAGCACTAACAGATAAACCTAATATGCATACGCCATTCCAACCATATTTTGCATACGTATTTGTTGAAAGAATTGCACCTGTTGCACTACCGATAGAATAAAAAATCATGTAACTGGCAGTAAGTCGACTTCTTGCTTCGGGACGCACTGTGAACAGCATACTTTGATTGGTGACATGTACAGCTTGCACCGCTAAATCTAAGAGGATAATGCCGAAAATTAGTAATAATAGAGAGTGATTAATAGATTTAATTAGGAGCCATGAAAGTACTAATAAAGATAAAGCTATGCCAGTTGTTCTTTGTCCTAATCCTTTATCAGCTAATTGTCCAGCTTTAGTAGCAGCTAATGCACCTGCAACTCCAGCAAGGCCGAATGCACCAATAGCTGTATGTGAAAGATTATGTGGTGTAACACTTAGAGGTAATACTAAAGAAGTCCATAAAATACTGAATGAAGTGAAAATGAGCAATGCTAATATTCCGCGAATGCGTAGGAGTCGTTCTTCTACAAATAATAAGATTACAGAACGTATTAACTTCCGGTAAGGCATAGTTGTCATTCTGCTCTGTTCAAGAGTAGGTAAATTACGATATAACAAAACAGTTACGAATAGTATAAGTGTAGCGGAGGTGAGATAAACGGACCGCCATCCAGCTAAATCTGTTAATGCGCCTGCAAATGTACGCGCAAGGAGAATGCCTATTACAACGCCGCTTGTAACAAAACCTACTATGCGTCCACGTTCTGCTGGTTTTGCTAAAATGGATGCGTATGCGACGAGTGTTTGCGTAACTGTTGCAAGGATTCCTACTAAGGCCATACCTATAAAAAGTACGATGGCCGAAGGAGCGGTCCCAACTACAATTAAAGCGATAACAGATAAAAGCATTTGAATAATAATGAGTCTTTTTTGGTTTAATAAGTCACCAAGTGGAACTAATAAAAGTAATCCGAATGCATAACAAACTTGAGTAATAGTAATCACAATACCGATAGTTGAATGACTAATCTTAAATTCATTTGATAAAGAATCAAGTAGTGGATGAGCGAAATATATATTTGCCACCGCCATCCCACAAGCTATTGCGAATAATAGAGTCATGTAGCGGGACATGTTTGTGCTAATAGGTGAATGTAACTGGGGATCATTATGTTTTAGAGTGGTCATTATCTTTTCTTTGCTATTCATAAAATCAGCTCCATTTTGTATTGTTGTAAATAACGTACCGAACGGTATGTTATTTTGTAAGTAAAATATAATCTTGAGTAAATGTATATGTCAAGTTTATTCTAATTTAATTCCGTTTTCTTTGACAAATCGTTTATAATTTAATACGATATATAATATACTGATTGGTACATAAAGTGTTGGTTTATAATCTGAAAATGTAGAGGAAGGAGATATTTTTAAATGGCTCGACTACGCGAATTTGATGAAGAAAAAGCTTTGGATGCTGCTATGCAACTTTTTTGGGAGAAAGGATACGCTGCTACTTCATTAAGTGATCTAACTGCTAAAATGGAAATACAAAAACCGAGTTTATATTCAGCCTTTGGTGATAAAGAGGGTTTATTTGAAGTGGCATTAAGGAGATACACAAATTTACATGCGGCTAATATACGAACAAAACTTCAAAACGAACAATCTGTAAAAGAAGCAATTCGGATGTTTTTTGAAAATCTGGTGGAAGAGGAATATAAAAAAGAGTTCAGTAAAGGCTGTTTTTGTATTAACACAATGGTTGAGCTTGCTCCTCATAATGAAAAGTTTGAAGTACTGACTAGAGAACATCAAATGTATCTTGCAGTTATCTTTCAAGAATTAATCATGAAAGGAATTCGATCAGGAGAACTACAAAGTGATTTGAACGCTAAAGCATTAGCGCAAACATTAGTCACGTCCCTAATTGGATTAACAGTGTTAATGAAATCACGCCCAGAACGTTCCGTTATAGATAATTCGGTATCTATAATAGTGTCGTTAGTAAAATAATTTTTGATTGAGATGTTAATCAAAAATTAAATGTTAAGAAAGTCGATTCCTTATTAAAATAAGAAATCGACTTGTTATAATTATATATTTTGTAAGTTGTCTTTCCAAAAATTATAGCTATTATCAATAACTTCTTTTAATTTGAAATAATTTTCTCAAGTAACTTGCACGCGGTAGAGAGTTTCTCCATCGTCTGTAAAAACACCCGAGTAATCATCTATATACTTCCACTCATCCTCATTGTTAAAGTAGTACATTGCGAATTGGTTGCCCTCATCATTTAACATGTCGTCTACTAACACGCCATCCCAATTTATATAAATTTGTGTGCCAGTCATTTGTTTAAGTTTAAATTGATTATTTTGACGGCATTTGTAATTAGTTGTAAAATAATGTTTGTTGACGAATTTTATAAAAAGTATGTTAGATGAAATTCATCTGTAGGGATGACATATAAATATTTTCTTAATGGGTATAAAATATAGTAATTTAAATATATAAATAAAAAGAAAATGCGTTAGAAGTACATAGTAGATTCATATTTTAAAAAGTTAATGTGACAATAAAGGGAGGTTGAGATACATACACGGCGGGAATGTGTATGTATCTATTATAATAATGAATAAGACAATCAAACAACAAGTAATCGCACTATCAACAAGTCTAGTGATTTTAGGGAGCGTACCTTTATCAGTATCAGCAGAAGAGATAAACAACTCTCAAACTGATCAACTTAATATTGCCCAAGGAGAACACGGATCGAGCGGATTAAATTATTCTAATTTCAAGTTGGAAGTTCCTAATCATGTACAAATTAACGAAGCAGAAGTATCTGAAAATGAAAAAATGCTTTTAGAAGAATATAAGCATAAACATGATGAAACAGAAGAATTAAACAAAATGCAAGATGCTAAGAAGGGACAAGTAGCAGAAAAGGAAGCTATTTCAAACATTGAAAAGGCATTTGAATCTGTAGATGGTCGAAATGATGGGTCTGATCGTCAAATGAAACCTGTTGCAAAGCCAAGAGGTATTCAATATAGCGCACAGAGTACGAAGAAATATGGAACACTTGCAGGAGTTCCATTTGTGGAGTGGATTGTTCCAACAGGAAATCCTGATATTCGTCCTGCAAATCCGATGAAAGCACGTTACATTACAATTCATGAGACCGCAAATACAGCCGCTGGTGCTAATGCTGAAAATCATGCGAAATATTTATACAAGCAAGCAACTGAAGGCACTTTCCGAACAGCTTCATGGCATTTTACTGTAGACGATAAACAAATTTATCAACACTTACCAACAAACGAAAATGGTTGGCATGCAGGAGATGGAGATGGATCAGGAAACAGGGAATCTATCGGTATCGAGATCGCGGTTAACCAAGATGGTGATTACAATAAAGCATTAGAAAATGCAAAACGACTTGCAGGTTATTTAATGAACAAAGAAGGAATTGGTGCAGATCATATTTACAAGCATCAACAATGGAGCGGGAAAAAATGTCCTGACATTTTAATTTCACGTGGTAATTGGGCTGGTTTCGTACAAGGAATTCAGTGGTATGCAAATATAAATGCGCAGATTGATACGCCTTTACAAGATAAAAATGACTCATTTAATCCAAATGAAAATAATCCAGCTGAACCTAGCATGGAACTAGTGGTAAATGGTAGTGGCATCAATGTACGTAGTGATGCGGGTATTGAACATCGTGTTGTACGTAAAGCTTCAAACGGAGATCGTTACAAAGTATTAGCAGTTAAAAATGGTTGGTATAAAGTAGGTAATGGAGAATGGATTTTCTATGACCCAAGTTGGATTAAAATTAACTACAATGTACCAAAGGAAGAAGTACAAAAGCCAAAAGATGATATTACAGGTGGCTGGTTTGAAGGGCATATTCGTAAATTAAACAGTCTAGGTATTATGCAAGGCGAAGGTAATGGTGTATTTGCGCCATATCGAAATGTAACGAGAGCGGAGTTTGCGAAATTAATCTCCAATGCTCTTAAACTACCAGAGGGAAATAAGTCATTTGTAGATATTAATGAGGCACATCCATCACTTCATGACGGTATTAAACGTTGTGCAAGTGCAGGAATTATTAATGGTCGTGGTGAAGGGATTTTTGATCCTAACTCACCAATTACTCGTGAAGAAGTATCTATTATGATTGACAAAGCATTACGATATAAAGGAATTACAGGTGAGTTAGTAGCATTACCATTTACAGATAAGCATTTAATAACATACAAAGAATCGGTTCAACGATTATACAGTCTAAAGGTAGTTAATGGTATTGGAAATAATGAGTTTGATCCCCGAGGTACAGCAACTCGTGGTCAGGCAGCTGCCTTTATTGTGAAGATGTTAGATTCAATGCAAAAATAAAAGGAAACTTTAATCAGTGAGGGCCACTCGCATTGCAATCGAGCAGTTTATTCACCGAATTTTGAAATGAGAGTGTTACTGCCCGCAAATAGCAGAATAAATTGTATGTAGAAGCTGACATTGGTAGAAGTAAAAAATAAGAAGAATTTGAAAGGAGCTATCCAAAATAATAATTTGGAATAGTTCCTATTTAGTAGGAAGAACAAATTGTATTTCATAGATTGTAATGCAGAATGCCCCTCATAAGCCCCTCATAAGCCCCTCATAAGCCCCTCATAAGCCCCTCATAAGCCCCTACCAAGTAATAAATCACTAAAACAAAAACAAAAACAAAAACAACTACAAGAACAAAACAAGCACGAAAAAATGAAACCGGCGTTGTAGTAGTAAAAAAAATTGTAATTCGAATGCCAAAACCATTCCAGCATTCCTATTTTTATAATGAAGGATTAAAATCTTCCTATTTACTAGCAAAGAGTGGAGGGAAACATATGGCGGTATACCGTAATGTGCAGGTGAACTTTTGGCAAGATGAATTCATATTAGATTTAACGCCAGAGGAGCGTTATTTTTACATATATTTGTTAACTGGTACGAAAACGAAGCAATGTGGTATTTACATATTACCGAAGCGTGTGGCAGAGCTTGAAACAGGTTATAGTATGGAGACTGTTGAGAAGTTGCTAAACAGGTTTGTTGAGTATGGAAAGATTCTATATGATACGGAAACGAAAGAGGTATTCATAATAAACTGGTTACACTATAACCCTATTTCAAATACGAATGTAGAAAAGTGCGTATTACGTGAGTTAAAGACTGTAAAAAGTAATGAGTTCATACATATCTTTTTACGTAAATGCCTTGAAGAAGAATACACGATTCCATTATTACTGCAGCATTTTGGTATGCCAAAAGAAGAGGATAATAGTAGTTCACAAGTAGTTATTGAAGAGAAAGAAGAAGCGGAAGAGGTAGAAAGTATAGAAGAGGACGTTCCAAATAGTGAAGTTTATAAGTTTTATGAACAAAATATTAGTAGTTTATCCCCATATATTGTGAAAGAATTGAAGAATTGGATACAAAGACTTTCTGGAGAGAAAGTGTTAGAGGCACTTAAAATTGCGTTTGAAAATAATCAGAAAACGTTAGCTTATGTGAAGGGGATTTTGAGGAATTGGTGTAAGAAAGAACGAGTAGATTTTAGTGAAGGAATCCATAGGAGAGAAGTATTCGGTTTGTATGATCCATAGTTTGGATAAGGATTTTTTCTAGTCTAAAAGGTTCTTTTACTATAGAAGCGAATAGTGTGAGAAAGGGGTGGTTATATGGAAGTCGTTATAAAGAAGAAACGAAAAAGGGGAAAAAGAATTTTTATTTGGGCTAGTAGTATCGTTCTTTTTTTAGTTATTTCCGCTGTGATTTTTTTGAACATATATACGCTGAAATCTATGCCAAAGATAGATGGAACGATAAAGCTAGAGGATTTACAACATGCTGTTACAGTGAAGCGTGATAGTAAAGGTGTACCGCATATTAGATCGGAAAATGCACATGATTTATATTTTTCACAAGGATATGTACAAGCGCAAGATCGGTTGTTTCAAATGGATTTAAGTAGAAGACAAGCTTCTGGTATGTTAAGTGAAGTTGTTGGGGAAGCAGCTGTTGACCGAGATAAATTGTTTCGAACACTCGGTTTACGGCGAGCAGCAGAAGCCTCAGTTAGTCAATATGATGGGGAAGTAAAATATGTCCTGCAGTCATTTGCTGATGGGGTGAACGCTTTTATACGTGAGGCGAAAGCGGAAAAGAAATTACCAGTTGAGTTTACTATATTAGGTTATGAACCTGCTGAGTGGTCAATTGTTGATACTTTAACAATTGGAAAGTATATGGCGTTTGACTTAGGAGGACATTGGCATGGACAGGCGTTTCGATATTGGGCGCTGAAAAACCTTCCGAAAGAGCAAGCAAATGAGCTATTTCCTAAATATCCGAAAGATGCTCCTAGATTGCTAGCTGAACTGAAAAATACAAATGTGGACGTAGCGCAAAGTTTTTCAAAAACGATAATTCCCCCGGAGTTTAACGGTAGTAATAACTGGGTTGTGAGCGGTGAGAAGAGTGCGTCAGGTAAGCCGATTTTAGCAGATGATCCTCATTTATCTCTTGCGACGCCTTCTATTTGGTATCAAACGCGACTTGAAATGAAAGGTTTAAATGTGAGTGGCGTTATTTTCGCTGGAGTACCAGGTGTTATATTAGGCCATAATGAAAAAATAGCGTGGGGCGTTACGAATACGGGGCCTGATGTGCAAGATTTATATATTGAGAAGAGAAATCCTAATAATGAAAATGAATTTCTGTATAACGATAAATGGGAGAAAGCTACCGTTGTTAACGAGTCGATTAAAGTAAAAGGCAGGAAGACAATTCCTTATAACGTTACGATTACGAGACATGGGCCAGTAATTTCAGAGTTTGCGGATAAGGGAAAGGAAAAAAAGCAAACCGTATTCTCTTTAAAGTGGACAGCTTTAGAACCGTCAGCTGAGTTAAAAGCTGTATTAAATATGAACAAAGCAAAAGACTGGAATGAGTTTGAAACCGCTCTTCAAGATTTTCATACACCAACCCAAAACTTTGTGTTTGCATCAAACGACGGTACAATTGCTTATAAAGCGAATGGAAATATACCAGTGCGTAAAAAAGGTGATGGTAGCTTGCCTGTTCCAGGATGGACAGATGAATATGAATGGGAAGGGTATATTCCATTTGATCAATTACCGAAAGTTGTAAATCCGAAAGAAGGGTTTATTTCAACTGCGAATAATAAAATTGTTGATGATGATTATCCGTACCATATTAGCGATACGTGGGCGCAGCCATATAGGCAAATGCGTATTCAAGAATTTTTGCAAGAGAAGGAAAAGTATACGGTGAAAGATTTAGAAGAGTTACAGATGGATCAAAAGAATTTATATGGGAAAGAGTTTACTCCTATATTTTTAAAAGAGTTAAATAAAGCATCTTTAAATGAGGTAGAGAAAGAAGGCGTAAACCAATTAACAAAGTGGAATTTTTACGATAGTAAAGATGAAGCGGCACCATTAATATTCCATTTGTTAATGAAAGAGATTTCAAATACGTTATTTTCAAAAGAAATACCGAAAGATGTAATGGAGTTATTTAAAGGGAAGTCACAAGTTGTTGATGAATTGATTCGAAAAGAAGTAGCGGGAGAAAATAGCGCTTGGTTTACGAAGTACGGAGGGTTAACAAAAGTTGTGCATACATCGTACGAGAATGTAATGAAGAAATTGCAGAAGGAATATGGACCCGATGTTGGGGGCTGGAAGTGGGGCGATTATCATCAACTCGCTTTTACACATCCAATTTCGAAATCATCGAGTATGTTAGCATTACTAGCTTTTAATCGTGAGAAACCAGTTCCGATTGGGGGAAGTCAAGTTACCGTTCAAGCAGCGAGTTACGGCGATAACGGCATTGTAAATCACGGGGCTTCTTGGCGATTCGTTATTGATACGAAAGATATGTCAAACGGTTATCATATCGTAGGACCAGGACAGTCGGGACATTTTAGAAGCGATTGGTATCATGATCAAATAGATGATTGGGTAAATGGCACGTATCATACGACTACTTTAAATACAGATGGAATTGAAGGGAAAGTATTAACTTTGCAGCCGAAGTGATAGTAAGTTCTTATTTGTAGATGGCCCAGCTTTATGAAGTAATAATCCTTCGGCTAATGAAAGTTTTGCATAATAAAAGAGACTCTTACGATTGTAAGAGTCTCTTTTATTATGATAATGGATAAAATATCCTTTTTGTAAATGAGCGACAAATTTTGACAAAATATTGTACAGAGACTTGTTATAATAGATTTTGGAATATTATGTTTATTAAACAGAGGATGAAGTAGTGTACAACAAGGAAAATTTCTTAATAGTCGCAGTGAAATCTAATAGGGGGATTTAATATGAGCATTAAAGTAATGAGAGCAACAGGGATAATGGGCGGAGCAGCAAGAGTTGCTGTAAAGGTAGATAACGAAGTAGTAATAAAACTTGAGAATAACGAAGAATATACGCTTCCTTTTGAATTAGGTGAAGCGAATATTAAAGTAAAACAATTCTTTTTTGGAAGTAAAGAAAAGAAAGTAAAGGATGGCGATGTAGTAGGAATTAAGATAAATAGTATTGCCATGCTATTACTGATAGTGTCAATGATAGCTGTTTTATTCGGTTCGTCAATTGGTATAAATATTGTTGTTTTTGGTGTAATAGGAGCTTTAGTTACGTTAGTATACGGATTGAATAACTGGTTTTGTTTAGAGGTTAAATAATTATTGTATATATATTTATTTCAGTTGATTTACTATACATGGGATGAAAATATTTTTAAGTGGGAAATGGAGAGAATCAGTATGAAGAAAATGGTTGTAATATCTAGTTTGGCGCTAATAGTAGGTTTAACAACTGGTTGTAGCAGCGAAAAAACAAGTGGACCTAAAACAGTATCTGTAAAAAAAGAAAAAGAGTTAGTAGCGAAAGATATTTTTAAAAAAGCAGCTGACGGATTAAAACAAGAGGAATATCTTACATTGACATCTCTTATGTCAATGAAGGGGAGCGGCCAATCAGAAGAAATTAAAATGAAAATACAGATGGAGCCGAAACTGAAGAATTCTAGAGCTGAAATGAAAATAAGTGGTACAGATATTGTAACGTATGAAGTAGATGGAAAGGTCGCTGCTCAAGTGAAAAACCCTGATACAGGAGAGTTAGTTACGATACCTAATGATCAATTTAATGTAAATGATGTAATGGTCAGTAAAAATTTACTTAATGAGTTAGATTTACCGGAAGCTTTGGCTAAGAAAATGAAAGCAAAGAAAGATGGAGACACATATAAACTTACACTTGAATTAAAGGGAAAAGAAGCGGTAGATACGTTACAAAAAATTAATGGAGATATGAAAAAATTAACGGAAGGATTTAATATGGATGCGTTTAACATTGAATATATAATAACAAAAGATTATAAATTTGAAGAGATGCGAACAACTATAACAGTGAGTGAAAGTAACTCAGATAAAAAAGCTAGTACAGATAAGCAAAAATTGGATGCAGTTGTGAGTATAAAGATTGATTCATATGAAAAGTTTGATTCAATTAAGTTACCAGAAGGGATTCAATAATTTCAATCGTAAAAGGATAAAAAGGAGCGGAAATCTGCTCCTTTTTTATTTTTCCTACTATTTTTAGAAGATTTATATGAATATAGTTGAACGGCACTTCATTTTTTTCTGGAATAAATGTGAAACGTTGTATAAAATAATCAAGAAAGCCAAAAATTATAGGGGGAAAGTTGTGAAGGAAAATAAGAGTTTAATAAGTTTTTTAGGAGTGTTTATTATGTTGTTTTCTTTTTGTTTTCAAGGAAATGTACAGGCAGATGTAAATACTGTTCAATCTGGAAAAATCAAATCAGGAAACGTAACAGTATGGGAAGTTGGAAATGTAGCGAAAGTATTAGCGGATGTGGAGCGCTTAAATTTAAATACAGTAAATGTACCGATTCAAGTGGATATCCCAAATGTGACTTCTACTAACATGGTAATTAATCAAGCGCAAAAGCAACAAGCTATTATTTTAATTCAAGAATTATTAAAGCGTAATATTCAAGTTATAGTGGAACCGTTCCCGTATATTCAGCAGGGGAATGTTGGAGAGACAGAATGGAACCCAAGTAACATTAATGATTTCTTCTGGAATTGGAAGACGGTTATTCTGCAAGATATTTTTAATTCCATTACAAGTAAATACAATGTGTATGGACTAAAGATTGCTTCTAATTTCGTGAATATGGAGTATGCAGAAGGATACTGGAGCAATACAATTGATTTTGTTCGTAATCAGTATAAAGGAAATGTTTTGTATCAAATGAACTGGTGGTTAACAGCAAGCTGGGATCCTTCTTATGAAGCGAAGTTTATAGAGAAAATAAACCGTCCGTATTTAAAGAAGGTAGATATTGTTAGTATCGATAGTTGGTTTGAAGTTTCTGGAAAAAGAAATCCGTCATATGAAGAAGTGAAGCAAAGTTTATTTGCGACGACAGTATATAACCGTGGACAAAATGTTGTTCAGCAATTGGAACAATTACATAATGCAACAGGAAAGCCCGTTTATTTTGGTGGATTTAACGTTCCAGCGCGTGAACTTGGACTGCAAAATCCGTGGAATCCAGATGTTTCTAATGTGTTTTCGAAAGATGTACAATTAAATGGATGGCGTGCTTACCGCGATGTATTAGAACCGAAACCATATTTTAAAGGTTTTTCAATTTGGTTTATTGGCTCTAATGATAGTACACATCCGTATCAAATACATAGTAAAGAAGCGGAGGCAGTTATTAACGGCTGGTACCGAAAATAATTTTTACAAAATAGGTAAGTTTTGAAGTTTACTACATATATTTCTAGTGAAAGGCCTTTCACCATCTTATCACCTAGGGGGCAATCATAATGAAATTTTTGTCTTACCTTACAGTAATTTTGGTGATTCTCGGCGGTTTGAATTGGTTGTTTGTAGCGTTAGATTACAATGTAGTTGAGAAATGGTTTGGTTCTATGCCGGCGCTTGTGGACACTATTTATTGGCTCTTTGGTCTTTCTGCTATTTATCAAATTTTTGATCGGTTCTTTACGAACGACTAGCTATTATTATTCTATTATTAGAGTGTTAAGTGCGATTATGTACTTAACACTTTTTTATGTATATATAAAAAGTCTGCACTTGCAAGCGATTCCATCGCGTCTTGCGCCGTAATAATAGAAAACAAATTGACCATATATTATATTTCAGGTTATAATTCAGAAAGTTTAAAAAATAATCGAATGAGAAATAGGGAGGTTATGAGGGTGATGGAGAGAGTCTATAATTTTTCAGCAGGACCATCAATACTCCCTTTGCCAGTTTTAGAGAAAGTGCAAAAGGAGCTATTAAATTATAACGGGACAGGCATGTCTATTATGGAAATGAGTCATCGATCTTCTTATTTTCAAAGTATTATAGAGGAAGCGAGTAACTTACTTCGTGAATTAATGAGCATCCCTGATGAGTATGAAGTTTTATTTTTACAAGGCGGTGCGTCATTACAATTTTCTATGATACCACTGAACTTAATGAATACGTATAAAAAAGCTGGATACGTACTAACTGGCTCATGGTCTAAAAAAGCACTACAAGAAGCCGAAAAAGTTGGGGAAGTACAAGTGATTGCTTCTTCTGAAAAAGAGAGGTTTACTACGATTCCTAAACTGGATGGTTTACTAAGCGATGAAAAACTAAATTATGTACATATTACAACGAACAATACAATTGAGGGAACGAAATATGTGGACATTCCACATATAGAAAGAGTGCCGCTCGTTGCGGATATGTCCTCAAATATTTTATCAGAACGATATGATGTTTCGAAGTTTGGTCTTATATACGCGGGAGCGCAAAAGAATTTAGGACCTGCGGGCGTAACGATTGCTATTATAAAAAGAGATTTAATTGGGGGAGCAGATCGCTCTTGTCCGACAATGTTAAATTATGAAACTTACAGTAAAAATAACTCCTTATATAATACACCGCCATCCTTTAGTATTTACGTAACAAAACTTGTACTAGAGTGGTTGAAAGAGCAAGGCGGAGTATCTGCGATTGAAGAACAAAATAAAATGAAATCTTCACTTCTTTATCATTTTTTAGATGAATCTAAATTGTTTACTTCACCAGTTGACCCTGCGTATCGATCACTTATGAACATTCCATTTACAACGCCGTCAGAAGAACTTAACAATGAGTTTTTACAAAAAGCGAAGGAACGCGGTTTCGTTACGTTAAAAGGACATCGCTCAGTCGGTGGTATGCGTGCAAGTATTTACAATGCGATGCCAGTGGAAGGTGTAAAACAATTAGTGAATTATATGAAGGAATTTGAGCTTGAGAATAGATAGGGAGATGGGGATATGTTTCGTGTTCAAACGTTAAATCAAATTGCAGAAAAAGGTTTGCAAGTCTTTAGTGAAGAACGTTATGAAGTAGGGGATAGAATCAATCACCCAGATGGGATTTTGCTTCGTAGCTACTCTTTACATCAAGAAGAGTTTTCAAAAGACTTAAAGGCGATTGCAAGAGCTGGCGCTGGTGTAAATAATATTCCTGTCGAGCGATGTACAGAAAAAGGAATTGTAGTATTTAACACGCCGGGGGCAAATGCAAACGCCGTAAAGGAGCTCATTATTGCCAGTCTTATTATGTCTTCACGTAACATTATTAATGGTGTAAGTTGGACGAAAAACTTAGAGGGTGAAGAAGTACCACAGCTTGTTGAATCAGGAAAAAAACAATTTGTTGGATCAGAAATTGCAGGGAAACGTCTAGGTGTTATCGGACTTGGCGCAATCGGTGCTTTAGTTGCGAACGATGCGTTAGCGTTAGGGATGGATGTTATCGGATATGATCCTTATATTTCAGTTGAAACAGCTTGGCGTCTTTCTACACATGTGCAAAGAGCGTTTAGCCTTGATGAAATTTTTGCAACGTGTGATTATATTACACTGCATATTCCTCTTACGAATCAAACGAAGGGGATTATTGGGGAACACGCTGTAGAGAAGATGAAAAGAGGGATGCGTCTATTTAATTTCTCTAGAGGAGAACTTGTAGATGAAAAGGTTCTTCAAAAAGCATTAGAAGAAGATATTATTACACATTACGTAACGGACTTCCCGAATGAAAATGTAATAAAGATGAAAAATGTAACAGCGACGCCTCATCTTGGTGCATCTACGTCTGAATCAGAAGAAAATTGTGCAGTAATGGCAGCACGTCAATTACGTGAATATTTAGAGACAGGAAATATTCGTAATTCAGTAAACTATCCAAACGTCGAGCTTCCATATATCGGAAAGAAACGAATTACAATTATGCATCAAAACGTCCCGAATATGGTAGGGCAAATTACAGGATGTTTAGCAGAACATCATATTAATATTGCCGATATGATTAATCGTAGTAAACATTCTTGGGCATACACAATGATTGATATCGATAACGGAATTGATGATATAATAAAAGAGAATATTGTAGAAAATATAAGCAAAATTACAGGTGTTGTAGCCGTTCGAATGATTGTGTAAAGGAGAGAGGAATGTGGCAAAAATACGACCGTTTCGGGCCATTCGTCCAGTAGAGGAAAAAGCGGCACAAGTGGCAGCTTTACCGTATGACGTATTAAATAGTGAAGAGGCAAGGGAAGTTGTAAAAGGGAATCCATATTCTTTCTTGCATGTTGATAAAGCAGAAATTGATTTAGATCCTGAATTGTCACCGTATGATGATCGCGTGTATGAAAAAGCGGGCGACAATTTAAAGCAATTTATACGAGAAGAAGTGTTCATACAAGATGAAGAGCCAGCGCTATATATTTATGAACTGACGATGCAAGGAAGAACGCAGTCAGGTCTTGTCGTTTGTACATCTATTGATGAGTATGAAGATGATACAATTAAAAAACATGAAAGAACACGTCATGAAAAAGAGCTAGATCGTATTCGCCACGTAGATGTGTGTGACGCAAATACAGGTCCTATCTTTTTAACGTACCGTACAAAAGATGAAGTAAAGCATTTAATTAGAAGTTGGAAAGAAGAACATGCGCCAATTTATACATTTACAGCAGAAGATGGTGTTAAGCATGTTGCGTGGAAGATTGTAGATGAAGATGTAATTACGACTTTAGTAAACTCATTTGAAGATATTCCTAATCTTTATATTGCAGATGGGCATCACCGTTCTGCATCAGCTGCAAAAGTAGGACTTATGCGAAGAGAACAATATCCAAATTACACAGGAGAAGAGGAATTTAATTTCTTCTTATCAGTTCTATTCCCTCATGATGAATTATCGATTTGGGACTATAACCGAGTTGTGAAAGATTTAAATGGCTTATCAGAGGAACAGTTTTTAAATCAAATTACGCAGTACTTTTATGTAGAAGAAGCAACTGTTTCTCCGTATAAACCAAATGAGCCCAAATCATTTGGTATGTATGTAAATGAGAAGTGGTATAAGCTTACTGTGAAAGAAGAAACATTTGATGCGAATGATCTTGTTAGAGGTTTGGATGTATCTATCCTGCAAGATCATTTATTAAGCCAAGTACTTGAAATACATGATCCGCGTTCTGATTCACGCATTGATTTTGTAGGCGGAATAAGGGGGCTACAAGAACTAGAACGCCTTGTGAACAGCGGCGAATACAAAGCAGCATTCTCATTATATCCGACATCTATGGAAGATTTATTAGCAATCGCAGATGCCGGAGAAGTCATGCCGCCGAAATCAACGTGGTTTGAACCGAAACTGCGTAGTGGGTTGTTTGTTCATTCGTTAAAGTAAATATTGACTTCTATAGTTTTGAAAAACCGAAATGATTATAGTTTCGGTTTTTCTTATTTATAAAGTGTTTTTGAGGAGGGGTATAGATGAAATTGCAAGTAGGCGAAAAAATCACCTTTGAGCGAACTTTTACGAAAGAGGATGTTGTTTTATTTACGGAAGTATCGAAAGATGAAGGTGTTCATCATGTTACACCAGATGAGCAGGGGAGATTTGTTGTACAAGGACTGTTAACATCAACGTTGCCTACAAAAATTGGCGGTGATTATAACGTACTAGCTCGCAAGATGGATTTTGAATTTGTACGTCCTGTTTTTAGCGGTGATACGATTCGTTGTGACGTAACTATTGAACAATTTGAGCCCGATGAAAAAAATCGTACAAAAATTATTGCGATGTTTATATGTAGGAATCAACTTGAAAAAGAAGTTATGCAGGGGAGTTTTTCTGGGATTATTCTTTAGTTAGTAGGAAAAGTAATGAATAGGTGGGGGGCACATGCCTCTCGGGCTTAGATTTTTAATTCCCCCCATAACGAAAATTTTATGCATTGCTGGATACTGATAATAAGACGTTATGTAATATACTCTGTTCTTTTCTTAGCTAATAGAAGAATAGTTGAATAAGCTTGTCAACAAAAAAAGGACATTCCTAGTATTATAAGAAATGTCCTTTCCACTAAATTATAGGATATTTTGCTGGAATTCAAACTCTAAAATTAGTTTACTAGTTTGACCTGTAAACTGATAATTATAGGACCCTCTCAGATTTTCTAAGTTACCAGTAGCTTTAATAATTGTTCCTGGGGAATTTAGATTTCCTTTATCGAATATTCCTTGCTCTATAGCTGTAAATGTTCCTTGTTGCCCCTTATAAATTCCTTCAAAGTGTAAAAATCCAGAAATTTTAGCAGTAGCCAAGTGACCATCATTTATATTTAAATCTAAATAATATAATAAATATTCAACAAAAGCTTTTCCTTTTAATTCACCATCAATTTCATATTCAACATGGGCAATATTAATAGGGAAATCTTTTCTAGTATCATCGATTAGTTTTTCATCCCATTTACTTACTGTAAATGTTACTTCCATACACGTAATCTCCCTCCAATTATATACTTTTAAAAAGTATCAATTTACAGTCATATCTCATAGGAGTGTTTTTATTTATTCCACGCCACTCTCTAAAATAGAGAAAGACCCATTTTCACAATCAATTTCTGCCATCGCACCGTAAGGTAAAATAAACTTCGGCTCGGTATGACCAAAATTTAAATTATAAAGAATCGGCAAATCTTCTAAGTTATGTTCTTTCATAACTTGCAGTATTTCGTGTTTATATTCTTCATAATACATTTCGTCTTTTGGCTTACCAAAAATGATACCTTTTGCTTTTTGGAGAATGCCTTGCGCTGCATAATTTCGTAACCAATACTTTATATAACTTGGTTCTGGATGATCTTCAGAAGTTTCAAAGAAGATAATACTATCCTCCCAATGTTTTTTCTCAGGCCAAAGTTCTGTTCCTTTTGCAAATTCCAATACTTCTATACAACCACCAATTAAGCGTCCTTGTAAGGTAGTAGAGCCTTGAAGTAGTTCATAGCCATTGTTTTGT
Source organism: Bacillus sp. ok061 (assembly GCF_900108285.1). Taxonomy (NCBI): domain Bacteria; kingdom Bacillati; phylum Bacillota; class Bacilli; order Caryophanales; family Bacillaceae; genus Bacillus; species Bacillus sp. ok061. The sequence continues at coordinate 395,962 of NZ_FNUW01000002.1, forward strand.
TGCATCGTACGCCTTGTATCTTTATTTACCTCTATCCATTCTAAACGCTCACTCGTCCATTCATGAGCTGGTTGAATTTCGCCAATTGTCTCATTTGAAAAGAGAGTCCGATTTACCATTTCAACCGTATATGGATCCATCTCTATATTTTCGGCAAAATCAGTTAAAATTGCTGGACCGTAAAAAGAGGAAATTCCTGCTTTATGACAAAACAAGTGTGAAATGGTAACGTCAGAGTACCCCATAAAAATTTTCGGGTTTTCACGTATTACATTGAAATCTATATAAGGAAGTAAGCGGATGCTATCTTCACCGCCAATATTCGCAATAATTGCTTTCACGCGCGTATCTTGAAATGCAGTCATTAAATCTTCCGCACGAGCTTGTGGATTGTTATAAATGAATTCGCTACCTTTTAAACTATTTGGCATGGGAACAACCGTAAGACCGAAAACTTCTTCTAATCTCTTTACTCCTTGGTCATATCGCCATCTTATTTCAGAATCACCTGCGCCGCCCCATGAAGGGCTTACTGTTGCTACGATATCACCTGGTTGTAATCTGTTTGGTTTTATTAACATGTTAACTCCACTCCTACATAATGTAATGGGCTACGACTGTACAAACTGTAGCTTTGAAAAAATATGATGCATCACATTATTTTCTTCATCATCAATCTGTTTACCTGCTGGTATTCAAGAATTCAGTCTTAGTGTTGAATTGCACTTGAGAATTACAGTATGCAACATTGTGTGAGAAAGAGGGTTGCTATTTTCTGCAATCTGTAACTGTAATGATTATAAGTTGGTCGTATTCAATCCAAAAAATAAAATCATCATGAATGGAGAGGGGGATAGCTTTTCCTGAACAAGAAAGCTATTGCCTTTAGGCACTTGGGATGAAAGTGGGATTGGATCTGGAGTGGCACTAAAAATTGCAACGTTCGTGGTACTTTAAGTGTCTGAAGTATAGGGAGTTTCTTTGTTTTTTTGTTGGGGTTTTTAGGGGAGTATTTTTTAATTATTAGATAGAGAGATAAAATGAAAAATACACCTAATTACTAGGTGTATTTTTTAGACTTGAAAACCACATATGTATTGAAAATTTCTCTTGGGTAGAGTGTATCACAATAGAAATCATGTATATACATAATATTCGTTACATCGAATGGTTTCCTTGTAAATATATGAAAATGGTAAACTAAATAGATTTCAATTTGGGTAACTTAAATATCTGTACCATGTTCAGTGTTAGAGGGAGCCCCGCCAGTATGTCCATGAGCTTCAACTTTTGGAGCAGTGAAATGTGCATGCCCTTCTTGTTTAGGAGCTCCACCAGTGTCACCGATGTTTAATGCAGGAGCCCCGCCAGTATGGCCCTCAGAAAAAGAAGGAGCTGGAGGAGACGGGAAGTGAGTATGTCCAGCTTGATTTGTGAAACCTGCATTTAATCCAAATGCAGCAATACCCGTAAATGCAATACCTACAGCGATTTTACCAATTGTTCTTTTCATTTCTTTAACCCTCTTTCATTTGATTTTTTTGCTACTGTACTATTAAAAAAGTATAAACTTGCTTTCTCATGTTGTTGTTTGTTATAAAATGCAAGAGCTAGTTTTTCAAGATACTCAGAAACATAGATATATAAAGATTCTTTATTAAAGTATTCAATTCCTTCTAAAACAATCGGTTCAATTTTGTCTAATTCAGTTTGATTCGTGAAAGCTTCTAATATAGCAAAGTGATGTTTATGCTCTTCATTACCAAGTTCAGAAATAAGTTGTTTCCCTATTTTAATGTAGTGGTTTGCTTTGTCGATAAGTCCTAATTTTTCATGTTCTTGTGCAAGTAAGAATATAGCTTTGTAGTGAGATGGGATTTTTTCAACAACTTGTGTCAAGTGACGGATCGCTTCTTCAGAAAGATTCTGGCTAGCATATAGATGACCTAGATTACCGCGCACATACAATTGTAATGATTCTTCATTTAATTTTTGGAGAATATCTAACGCTTTGTTATAGCTTTCCTCAGCTTGTTCAAAATGTCCTACGTCTACATAAGAAGCACCAAGTACACTTAAACAGGATGAAATATTTCTTTCACATCCGTGTTGCGTTTCAAAAAATTCTAATGCTTTAGAAGCATTTACAATCGCAAAACTTGGTTGTTGTTGGTGACAAAGATAAGCAGCATATCGGTAATAGAAATCAGCTTGTTCAATTTGACTATGTCCGGATAAAAGTGCCTGTGCTTTTAAGAAACATTCTTCTGCTTCTTGATAATGATTAATTGCTGCAAAATGAATCGCCTTATAATAATGATATAGATAAGATAAGTGTTTATCTTCTGGTTTTTCTTGGTCTTCTATGATTTGAAAACTATCTTTCGTGATTGATAGTCCATCTGTCAGAGCTGTATGTCGGAATTGGAGTAATGCGTAATATAAGTGATAAAGTGGAATTGTTTCTGTTTCTTTCAAAAGCATTTCTTCATGTTCTTTTTTAGCTTCTTGAAACTGAATTTGTGCTTCCTTAACGTTTTGCGTTAAGATTGCATGGTACCAAGCTTCTAAATGTTTTGTTGTATATGTATGTCCCTTCAATGAAATGTTCATATTAGCCCCCTTGTATATTTTTTTATATAATTGTAACTATAATGGTAACACGATTAAAAGTAATTATATGGAATTTATTGTTGATAAAAAATATTCAGAATTATATAGGTCGGTAAAACCTGTCAGTCCATGTGTTTTTATGAAGAAAAGGACACAATTGACTATAGAATCTTAATGAAATGATGCCACATGCACAATGCTGAAATAAAAGTTGAGAAAGTATGCATGAGGTGTGAATAGGGTAAGAAGGTAAAAATCCTAGCTACAATAGCTAGGATTTTTGTGTTAAATAGTCTCACCGTGAGCTTCTTGTTTCGGAGCAGGGAAATGCTCGTGCCCTTCAAGCTTCGGAGCAGGAGTATCGCCTACATTTAAAGCAGGAGCGCCAGTATTACCATGCGCTTCTAACGTAGGAGCAAAGAAGTCAGCGTGACTCTCTTTTTTAGGAGTCATTCCTTCTCCATGAGTATTTGTATAAGAAGGTGCCCAAGTATCTCCTTTATTGTATGATGAAATAGGAGGTCTGCCATGATCATAGGCAGGAGCGCCACCGTCGCCTCTATTATAAGAAGGAGCCCAAATGTCGCCATGTGAATCTAATTTCGAGCTTAAATCAGCATGTGTCTCTAGTTTAGGAGCAGTGAAATCAGCATGGCTTTCTAATTTCGGAGAAAAAGTTTCACCGTGCTCAGCTTTTACAACGCCACCGTCCCCAATATTTACACCAAAAAGACCAAAGCTAAACACTGATAACCCTACAACAGCTGTACTAATTTTTCTTTTCAATCTATCTCTCTCCTTTTGCTATGGTTTTCCATTTTGTCTAAACGTGGTAGATAAAATGAAATAAATCGTAAAAAATTACCAATTATATTACGATATACGAATAATTCTGTGTAATATTTTGTAAAACCTCCTTGAAATTTGAATTTTAAAAAATAAAATTCGACATCGTTCATTTTTCGATTAGTTGAACAGATTTTAATCGAGCTTCTATAAAGGTATTTGCTAACCTTAGGACCGAAAGCAGTTCGTAATTTCTTTATACCGTGCTCATAAGGTTATTTTAGCTTTGAATTAAATTAACTATTATAATTCGAGAATTTAGCCCTCTTGCTGTATATTTAAAAGTTACAGTATGCAACATTGCATAAGAAAGAGGGTTGCTATTTTACATAACCTGTAACTATAATAGTTACAGGTTGGTCGTATCCAATCAAAAAAATAAAATCATCATGAATGGAGATGTTTCATAATGGGTATGAAAAAAATAATTTTAGCAGGTGCTTTAGGTATCGCAGCATTATCAGGAACAAATTTACCAGGATTAGAAGTAACAAAAGCGAGTGCAGCTTCTATTGAATCGAACTTCTCGACGTTAGAAGGACGAGTAGTAGAAGTAGATAACGGTGTAATTGTTGTGAAATCTAAGCAATACGAAGAACCTGTTAGTGTATACATGGATACTTTCTCAAATGTGAAAGTAGGAGATGAGGTTAAAGCTACTGGATCTATGATGCGTAATTTTACGGAATATATGGTTGCAACTGCAATTGAAAATACAACAAACAAGTTAGGCATGCACATGAAAGAAGATGGCTCACCTGATTATGTAATTGGGGAAGTAGCAAAAGTAGGAACGATGGAAGATGGGAGAGAAGGTTCTACTAAATATGTCGTAGTGGAGTATCCATCGCTAAACGGGAAAAAAGTTATTATTGATGTTTTCTTAACGAAGGGACAAGTGTTTCATACGGGCGAGAAAGTAAAAGTTGATATGAAGTATGTGGGCTGGGGCGGAAGTTCTATTAACTGGAACACAACGGACAATATTGAAAAAGTTCATGAGGTAAAGAACAACGTTGAAAATAATGATGATGTTTGGATTTGGTCTTAATTAGCATTCTGTAATTAACAAATATATCCCTTAGTACCCAGCAAATGATCATGTGTATGACAATTTGCTGGGTACTTTTTTTCATTTTTACATCATTGTATCTATAATAATTTTTAAAATGCGGGTATACAGTTGAATCGAATAAACTCATATAGACAATTGTTTTATCCTATTGCTTATGCATTGATTTTATTCAAAATTGAGATTCTATTGGTCGTAAATAATAGATAATTTTGTTTTGCTGTTCTGATTAAAATCCGGTCTGTTGTAGCGTATGCTGTTCCAATTCGGATTACGTTTTCTTCTTCTACACCAGCATAGGTTTCATCTTCTGTAACTTCAATAATTTCACTTAATGGAATTTGAATATTAGCTAGTTGCCATGAAATAATTAATTCTCCATCTGTTTTTTTGACATCGATACCTAGCATGTTACCAAAACCTTTCTGTATTAAAATATCGCTGTTAATTTTATTATACAGATTTAAAGGTTTTATTTCTATTGTGAAATTTGATTTTTTAATTTTTTTACAAGGTATCGTACTACGAACAAAAAAGGGTATCCACTAGCACCTGCAATCTTCCTGAAATGAAGACGATCTTTTTTATTTTGTGAATTTTTGAGAATAAGAGATTTTTGATTAGAATATGATGTTTAAATCGGAGCGAATTTAAAAAATATAATAATGAAAGAGGTGTTTATATATGGAGCAAGATGAGAATTATTTACGAGCTAAAAAAAGGGTGGAGAATTTAAAAGCGTTTTACATTCATTTAACGGTTTATATACTAGTGAACGTAATGCTTTTTATTATAAATATAATCTCTGATTCCAGTAAATTGTGGTTTTTATATCCACTTGCAGGTTGGGGAATCGGTATCGTTATACATGGTTTGACAACTTTTCCAGTTGGGATATTCGGAAAAGAGTGGGAAGAACGAAAGATTAAAGAATATATGGAGAAAGATAAGTAAATTTATTTCTGGAATGTATGAATATAAATCTCTGTGATAACATGTTTGATGCGAAGTCTATTCTATAGCTTCGCCTATTTGTTTTGTATTCGAAGTTTGTACGAGTGAGTGTTCATATTCATTTTTTAGCATCAACTGCATGTGAAATCAAAACTTTACTTGTAGTACATAATAAATACAGTTGTTTTACTTTTTAAATTACATGTGGATATAGGATAAAGTTGTTTTATCATCCTATATTAAAATAAAAATAAACCACTGTTCGATTTGAATATTCCACGATATAATGGTGAGAGTTTATGACAGAATAAATATTTACATAAGAAGTGAGGTACTGTATGAAAAAAAGAACGACAGACATTATTTTTATTATTATTGGTGCATTTCTTTTTGCGTTAGGTGTCAATTTGTTTGTTATCCCGAACGAGTTTGGTGAGGGTGGAGTAACTGGTATCACGATTATTACGTATTATTTATTTGAATGGTCACCAGGCTTAGTTAACTTAATTTTAAATGCGATTTTGTTAATAGCTGGTTATAAATTTTTAAATAAGATTACAACAATTTATACGATTATCGCTGTAGTTACGAACTCGCTATTTCTTCATTTGACAGAAGGTTGGACGATTACTTCGGATGAAATGCTTGTAAATGCCATTTTCGGAGGAATATTTATTGGGTGCGGGATTGGTCTTATTATTCGAGTTGGCGGAACAACAGCAGGTACTACCATTTTAGCAAGGATGACGCATAAATATTTAGGATGGAGCATTAGCTACGGTCTACTGTTCTTCGATTTAATTGTTGCGTTTTCATCTTATTTCATCATTGGTGCAGAAAAACTGATGATAACAATTATTATGCTATATGTAGCAACGAAAGTGATGGAGTTTGTAATTGAAGGTTTAAATCCGAAGAAAGCCATTACGATTATTTCTGATAACCCGAATGAAATAGCTGGGAAGGTAACTACCTTAATGGGCAGAGGGGTTACTGTGTACTCAGGTCATGGCTATTACACGAAAACTCCGAAGGAAATTCTTTATGTTGTTATTAATAAGCAAGAAGTAGTCAAGCTAAAACGGATTGTTCAAACTACAGATCCGGCTGCGTTCATTGCTATACACGATGTTCGTGACGTATTTGGAGAAGGATTCGTTGATATTTCTAAAGCATAGAAATTACTTTTCATTAAAATAATCTTAATACTAAAACGTAAGAATCTATTTTGAATAATCTTTTTTCAAAATAGATTCTTTTTATTTATCTTAAAATGTTGGTTTGTTTTTCTTTTTCTTGCAAAAAATCCAATTGTTTCTTAATGTAAGGATGTAGAAGGATGAACAAGAGAGGGTTTAATGAACATGATACATATTTTATTAGCTGATGATGATAAGCATATTAGAGAGTTATTGCATTACCATTTACAAAAAGAGGGGTTTAAAGTTTTTGAGGCTGAAGATGGAAAGGTAGCGCAAGGCGTATTAGAGAAAGAGAATATTCACCTTGCGATAGTAGACATTATGATGCCGTTTGTTGATGGCTATACGTTATGTGAAGAAATCCGGAAGTATCATGATATACCGGTTATTTTATTAACTGCAAAGGATCAGTTAGTCGATAAAGAAAAAGGATTCATTTCGGGTACAGACGATTATATTGTAAAACCATTTGAACCAGCGGAAGTGATTTTTCGTATGAAAGCTTTATTACGTCGCTATCAAATGCTGAGTGCTGACATTATTACACTCCACGGAACGACAATTGATCGTAAAGGTGTTGAAGTGAAGTGTAACGGGCAGACGATTTTGCTTCCTTTAAAGGAATTTGAATTGTTATCGCAACTTGCTAGTTATCCTGGCAGAACATTTTCAAGAGAAGAGCTAATTGAATTAGTATGGGGAATGGATTTTGAAGGAGATGAACGAACGGTTGACGTTCATGTAAAGCGGCTGAGAGATCGTTTTTCAAAACGAACGGATGATTTTCAAATTACGACAGTGCGCGGACTCGGGTACAAGTTGGAGTTGAAATAAAATGAAATCACTATATTCTAGATTTGTTTTTATGACAGTCGGTATTATGCTTCTTAGTAGTATTATCGGTTTTTTATTAACGAATGTATATTATCAAGTGAAGTTAAAACCGTATAACAGTGAAAAGATTTTAAAGTATGCTGAGGAAGTTAAATCGTTATATGAAAAGCAAAGTGAAGAAAATCAAGAGGCGTACTTACATTCTATTGCGAAGCTAGGATATGAAATTTATATTGTCGATGATCAAAAGAATGGAAAGCGTATCGGTAATGCGTTTCGTAAGACTTCTATTAGCGACGATACAGTTCATAAAGTATTGCAAGGAGAAACGTTTAATGGTGTTTCCACCTATCCAACGCGCCTATTTATTACAGGTTTTTTCGATAATGAATTAATTAATAGCGTTGGTGTACCAGTGCAACACGGTGATAAACAGTACGCATTATTTATTCGTCCTGACATTCAGAACCAATTTGGCGAGATGAGGATTTTCTTAGCAGTATTACTTGGGTTTATCGTACTATTAAGTATTATTTTTATAGCGATTGCAGCAGGTTATATTGTTCGCCCAATCCGTAAATTTACGAAGGCTACGCAAAAAATTGCGAGTGGAGAATATAAAATTGAATTAGACGTAAAACGAAAAGATGAAATAGGAACGTTATCTACAAGCTTCCAAAAGATGACGAAAAGTATAAAAGAACTAGATGAAATGAGACAAGAATTCGTTTCGAACGTTTCGCATGAATTTCAATCACCGCTTTCTTCCATACAAGGATTTTCGAAGACGTTGCAAACAGAAAAGATGGGCATGGAAGAAAGAAATCATTACTTACAAATTATTGAGGGCGAAAGTAAGCGAATGTCTAGTTTATGTAAACAGTTACTTACGCTTGCTTCACTAGATAAAGAAGAAAAAGTTCTACAAATAAAAGAATTCAATTTGCAGAAGCAAATTAAAGACGTCATTTTTATGCTCGAGTGGAAATGGCGTGAAAAAGATATCGCTGTTGAATTTGATGTGCCGGACATTACAATTCAAGGTGATGAAAATTTACTTCATCAAGTGTGGAGTAATATTTTTACGAATAGCATTAAATTTTCAAACGATGCTGGGACGATTGAATTTTTTGTTGAAGAGCTAGAATCTAATGTCATTATCTCTATATCTGATAACGGAATCGGTATGGAAAAAGAAGAAATGGATCGTATTTTTGATCGTTTTTACAAAGTAGATACAGCAAGGGCAAGAAACATAGAAGGTAGTGGCTTAGGATTATCGATTGTGCAGAAAATTGTTGAACTGCATCATGGAAATGTTTCGGTGTATAGTACGAAAGGTGAAGGGACTACTGTTCGGGTGGAGCTTCCCAAATAGATGGAAGAGGCTGTTTGGAAACGGCCTCTTCTTTTTTTGGCGCTAGTATACGTGTAAAGTGAAAAAATGTGCCCCATTTTAATTATATAATCGGATGAGTTTATGGAGTGAGATCAGGAGGAAGTTTATTTAAAAATGTAGAATCCCTACAGAGTTATAAGGGTTTTATTAAAACTTGAACCGTGTAGGGAGGAAATTAATTTGAAACGAACTGACTTGTTATTAAACGCACTAGATTCAACATTCGATAAAGAGAGTTGGTATGCACCGTTTAAACATGCTATAGAAGGACTTACAGCCGAACAGGCTATGTGGAAACCATCTGGTGAGGAAACGAATACCATTTGGGAGAACGTTAATCATCTCATTTATTACAAAGAGAGGCTTGCTGCAAACTTGGAAGGTCATGAATGGGCACATAACCTTGACGGTAATGACACTTTTTATCTTACTAAGCAATCTAATGATGACACGGAATGGAAGGAAGTCGTTGAACGTTCTGAAAATGCTCAGCGTAATTTAAGACAGGTATTGAGCGTGATTTCTGAAAAAGAGCTTGAACAAAATTCACTTGAAGAGAAATTACTGGACATCATGCTTCATGATGCTTATCATACAGGCCAAATTATTCAATTAAGGAAAATGCAGGGGGCATGGCCAGCAAAGCGTTAACGGAACGTATTAGTTATTCCATTAAAGGGTGCTATTTTGCATCAAAAAGTAAACAAGCATAACCCCGTTCGAAATTTCGAATAGGGTTATGCTTGTTTGAGCTTTGTAATAGAAAGAAAATATTTTCTTTCTGTTACAAAGCAGTACCTTTCACCTGTTCTTCCTTAAACCGAAGCTCAAAAGTATCCGCTGTAATTTCATCAGCTTTCGGCAAAGCCCGTAATTTCGGATGAAGCAGCCATACGAGGGAGATGAATAAAATCCCGATGCTAGCGAGCGCAAAAATGATTTGGCTACTATATACATTCGCAGTGTATCCGCCAATTAAAGAGCCAAGCGGCATAGCAATTGTGCCCATACTCCGTGTGACTGAATTGATACGCCCAAGATATTGGTTTGGAATTACAATTTGACCAATAGTCGCAAATAATATGTTGGTCGCACCAATTGGTATCCAAGCTAAGCCGAATAAAAAAATAGATAACCATTGAAACGGTACAACCGTAGAGAGAAACCAAAAGAAAGCACCAGTCGCAAAGCTAATAATGGAGACACGGCCAACATTATATTTACCAACCCATGAACTGAATAGTGCTCCAATTAAACAACCGGCGGATATGGCGGCTAAAAAGAAACCATATAATTTCACACCGCCTAAAGAATCAGCGAAAGAAGGGAGTATTGCCATCGTCATACCGATTGAAAAATTAGCGACAACGGAACCGATTAAGAAGACGCCCATCAATGAACGAAAGACGATTGAAAAGCCTTCTTTTAAATCAGAGAAATATTGCTTAGTTGAAAGTGGTGTGTCTGTTTCAGTTTGTTTTGGTATTTTTAATGAAAAGAACAACAGGGCGGTAATCGCAAATGTAAAAGAGTCGATCACATATAAAGTGATTGCGCCAAATAGTGCTACTAATATTCCAGAAAGAGTCGTACAAATTAAATCAATGCCTTGGTATGCAAATGAGAAAAGTGAATTTCCTTTTAATAATTGTGTCTTATTCAGTAGAAGTGGTAAAGCTTTTGACTGTGCAGGATAGGCGAATTGTTCGATAAAAGCTACGATGGGCATGATGATGAGTAGTAGGTGGACTGTTAGTAGGTCGAAGTAGTGTGTAATAGGAATGATCAAAATAAGGATGCATTGCAAAACTTGTGTGATGACGAGGGTGTTTTTTATTGACCATCTATCAACGAATGGACCGGTAAGAAATTGAAGTGCAGAAGGTAATAGTGTAAGGAAACCAGCCAATCCAGAATAAAAAGGATTACCACTCAGTTTATATACGAGCCACATCGCCGCTACATAATACAAGCTATCTCCTATGTTTGTAAAAATTCTCCCTAAAAATAATAAGAGGAAATTCCGGTTTTTTAATACGTCCATTTAATCTACTCCTTTATAATAAAGTGAAACTTTAATCAGTGGGGTTTTGTTCATCCCACTGATTATTAGTTGAACCAATCGGGCGTTTATGGGCAGTTGACCTCCCACCTAACTTTTCTGTGCTCCAGCTGAATTTTGAGGTGAGAGTCTTACTGCCCGTTAATGCGGGATAAATTTATTCGGTAAAATAAAATTGACCGTTTATGTAAAAAAAATCGTATTACGATTTTTCTTCTTCTTTAACAAATTGCTGCATTGTTCTCTCAGCGATTTGAAGTGCAGTAGTAGAAATATAATAAGGTTTACTATTCGGATCTTTATCTGCACCTTTTGTGATTTCGTTTAATTCAGCCATTAATTCATAAAACTTTTTTACCCACACTTGAAATTGTTCTGGCGTAGCATCAAATTCCCAGCAGGATGAAACGTAATTCCACTTAGCTGGATCTTCACTTGCATTTTGTAATGTAAAAGCTTCTTCTGGTGCAGCGAGAATTTGGCTTTTCGTTCTTTCTATCATTTGTAAAAAGATTTGGCGACCTGATTCGCTTAATATTTCTAAATGAGGTAATAGATCTGCGGCAGGGGTGAAGCCTTTAGCGACAGATTGATAAAATTTTTGAACAATCCCATTCTTTTCTTCTGTATAAACGATCTCTATAAGACCATTCTTTTCTAATTCTTTTAAATGATAATGAATTTTCGCCCTTGAAATGCCGAATTTCTCAGATAGTAATTGTCCAGTATAAGGACGTTCGCATAGACGTATCATCATTTCGGCACGTAATGGATCGCTTAATGCTTTTAGTTGGCTATAAGTAGTTAGTGTTAATACGGGCTTCAACATGATCAACTCCTTGAATTAAATTACTCGGTCAATATTATTTGACTGAATTGTATCAAGGATCCTATTTATTTTCAATACTTTCAGAAAATTTATTTTTTTGCTCTGTAATCTTCTGTTCATATTCCGTTCATATTTCTTTTTTATGATTAGTGCATAGAAAGAAAGAGGAAGGAGCGAGCATAATGTTTTTAGCTCTGCGTGAATTGAAACAATCAAAATTAAGATACGGATTAATCGGACTCATTATGGTGTTATTATCATTTTTAGTCCTTGTTATTTCAGGATTAGCAAATGGATTATCATATGATAATGCTTCATCGATTCAAAATATGGAGGCAAATAAGTTCGTTTTAGCAGATGATGCGGAAAATAAATTACTTCGTTCACAAATTAAGAAAGACGATGTAGATAACGTAGTAAATCAAGTAGGCGAGAAAGAGGCAGTTCCGTTTCGTGTGAAAGTTTCAACATATGAAAAGAAAGAGAGTTCGAAAAAGGTTGATATTGCTATTTTCTCAAGCGAACGTGATTCATTTTTAGAACCGAACATTGTAAAAGGTGAAAAATTAGGTACAGCAAACAACGAAATGGTTGCTGATGAATCCATTAAAGAAAAAGGAATCGATATCGGGGATACAATTATCGATCCTGTTTCAAAGAAAGAGTTTACAATCGTTGGATTTACGAAAGATCAAATGTTTAGCCATACGCCAGTTGTTTATGTAAATGAAGACGTATGGAGTGCTATTTCACAACCAAACCAAAAAGATTATAGTGCAATTGCGCTGAATACAGATAAAGAGATTAAAAATGCTCACGTTATCGATAAAAAAGAAGTACTGCAAAGTATTCCAGGATTTAAAGAAGAGCAAGGAACATTAACGATGATCATTGCGTTCTTACTTGTTATCGCTGCGTTACTAATCGGTGTATTCTTCTACGTCATTACATTACAAAAAACACAGCAATTAGGCGTATTAAAAGCAATTGGTACGAAGAACTCGTATTTAGCAAATAGCCTAGTCGTACAGGCGTTATTCTTATCAGTCGTTGCGATGGTAATTAGTATCGTTCTTGTACAAGGATTAGAACAAATTTTACCAGCAGGTATGCCGTTCTTATTAACAACACCGATGATTGCACAATATGCCGCAATCTTTATCGTCATTAGTATTTTAGGAACACTTATTTCGTTATATCAAGTATTAAAAGTTGATGCGCTAGAAGCAATTGGAGGTGGGATGTAATGACTTCATTATTAAAATTAGACAAAGTAAGTAAAGTGTACGGAGAAGGGAATACGGAAGTAACAGCCCTTCATCCGATATCGCTTGATGTGAAAGCTGGAGAATTTATCGGAATCGTCGGTCCTTCTGGATCAGGAAAAAGTACGTTACTATCAATCGCGGGTGCATTATTATCACCGTCAAAAGGGGACATTTACATTCGTGAGCAAAATATTACACAGTTATCAGAAAAGGAAATGACAGATATTCGTTTGAAAAAAATCGGCTTCATTTTCCAGTTTGCAAACCTAGTTCCATATTTAAATGTGAAAGAACAATTACTTTACATTGCTAAGCTAAAAAAGGAAAGTAAACAAGAATCCGAAAAGCGTGCAGATCATTTATTAGCGGCATTTGGATTAGGAGAAAGAAAGAATCATTATCCAAATCAACTATCTGGCGGGGAAAAACAAAGGGTAGCAATCGCTCGTGCGTTCATGAACAATCCGGATTTAATATTAGCGGATGAGCCAACGGCAAGCTTAGACTCAAAACGTGCACGTGAAGTTGTAGAAATGATGAAACGCGAGGTGAAAGAGAGCCAAAAAGCAGCGATTATGATTACACATGATGAAAGAATGCTTGATGTATGTGATCGTATATTGACGCTGAGAGATGGACAGTTAATATAAAAAAAAGGAAAACCGTACATGTATGTGCGGTTTTCCTTTTTTTTAATGGATTTATTTAGAAAATAACGTTTTAATTTTATTACGAGTAAGTAATAAAACACCGCCTAATACAGATAGCATTCCTAGAGCCATATTGTTTGATTGCTCGCTACCAGCGTTAGGAAGTTCTTTAGCGTTATTGTTTTTAGTACCATTATCTGCTTGCGTTTGTTTAGACTGTGATACTTCATTAATCTTGTTATCAACATTTTGCTTCGTTGTATGTAACTCAGCTAATTTGTCGTCAATTTTTTTCTCAGTATGCTTAAAGTCATTGATTTTAATATCTAGGTCTTGTTTTTTCTTTGTTAAATCGTCTGAAACAGTTTGTTTCGATTGTTTAATTTCGTTAATTTTATTGATTAAATCTTGTCTAGCTTCTTGTAAAACAGCTAGTTTGTTTTTTACATCTTGTTTAGCTAATTCTAAGTTAGCGGAAAGACTGTCTAAATTGCCTTTAATTTTCTTAAGTTCCTCTAACGTGTTACCAGTATTCGGCTTGTTTTCTTTTAGTTCAGCGAGTTTGTCCTCAGCAGTTTGTTTCGCTTTCTTTAACTCAGCTAATTTTTCATCTACTTGTTTTTTAACTTCCTTAAGTTCATTAACCTTTTGATCAATGTTCTCTTTATGTTGCTTCATTTCATTCACTTTTTCATCGACAGTTTGTTTATGTTCTTTAATCTCATTCACTTTGTTATCGATATTTTGCTTATGTTCTTTTACTTCAGCAACTTTATCTTCTACTTGTTTTTTATGCTCTTTAATTTCAGCGATTTTATCTTCGGCGATTTGTTTGTCTTGCTGAAGTTTTGCATCTAGTTCTTGTTTATGCTGTTTAACTTCGTTAATTTTTTCATCAGCAACTTGTTTACGTTCATGTAGTTCATTCACCTTTGTATCAACATTTTCCTTAACTTTGTTAAGTTCATTTAATGTTTGATCCACGTTTTCTTTGTGTTGCTGTAATTTCGCATCTAACTCTTGTTTATGTTGCTTAATTTCAGCTAATCGATCTCCCGTACTTTGCTGAGGAGTAGCATCATTTACTTTCGCATGAGCAGAGTTCGCGCCAGCAATCATTGCTAAAGCTAGTGTAGACGCAGCAATTGTTTGTTTTGTTTTCATATTTTTGTACCTCTTTTCTTTCATATGCATGAGCTGTTTTGTGTGAAATTGAGCATATAGAAGTAGATTCTTCCATCATTATATACCATCTGCGCCGTCTAGAGGAAGTATTTGTATAATAATCTATGATTATGTAATTTTTATAATCTCTTATTTCGGATAGGGGAGTACTCTTTAGCGATATGAATAATTTTTAATGTAGTAGAGTTTACATCCTTACTATTACGAATAACAAGCAAATAATCAGCTTCATTTTCTACAGGATCTACTACGTCTTCATGTAGTGATTCAGCTTGTTGGCGATGGAGGACTTCTTTGAAACTGGAATAGTTCCCCCTAAAAATATTTGTACTTCGTTTACTAAGGCCCACTCTTTCATAAAGTACATCATCTGGGATGTCAAAGTGAACTAATATGCGTACATATTCATTCTGTGGAAATAATTCGTTTAGTAAATAGAACCTTCCGTTTTTACTGCGATTGGAATTACAAATAATAAGGTGTAAATTTGAATGTTCTTTCGCATAATCAACAATGAATTTTGAAAGACCGTGCTTTAGTGTATTTGAACCTTCTGTCGGCTGTAATTTTTCATAATGTGTGTTAATAAATTCAGCTTGGTTGTCTTGGTCCATAATAAAAGAATTAGGTAACTCTTTTTCTAGCTCTTTTGCAAATGTAGTTTTTCCACTGTGTGTTTTTCCAACTGTAATGATGACTAATCTTTTCATGATGCCCTCCATTTGTATTGTTATGAACTGGAATATTCGGTGTAGATCGAAATCTTCCTGCTAGAGATTACACAAATTGTTGGAGCGTTAGTAGGCTGAAAACTTGACGAAAAAACTTATTTATGCTATAATTTACCAATATAAAAATAAGGTGTATAATAGGGTTCTCCTGGCCAGGGGAACCCTATTTTTGTTGTGAAAATGAAGGAGAGTGTATGTGCGTGAAACAAGGTGAAGCAAGTGTAACGTCGTTAGTATCAGCATTCGGAAGGGCGTATCATAGTGAATTTGATAATCCTAAAATCTTTGATGATTATGTAGCTAAAGATTTCATTTCACAAAAAGAACGTAACAATATTGAAACGAACATGGTTCAAGGGATTCACTTTTTCAATACAGACATTGCAGAGCAGTTTCAAGACAATCCAAAAGAAATATTAAAATGGATTACACAAGTTCAATTATCGCCAACACCTTTAGCACGTGCCGCATATTGTGAAAGAGTATTACTACATGAAATTACATTAGGAGCGAAACAATACGTCATACTCGGTGCAGGCTTAGATACGTTCAGTTTTAGACACCGAGAATTAAAAAATAAAATAGAAATATTTGAAGTGGATCATCCTTCTACGCAGGCGTTTAAGAAGGAAAGAATAAAAGAAGTAGAACTTGAAGTTCCAAATAACCTTCATTTTGTTTCAATGGATTTCACGAAAGGATTTTCCAGTGAACAGTTACGGAATGAAGGATTTGAAAATAAAAAGACTTTCTTTAGCCTATTAGGTGTTACGTACTATTTAACGAAAGAGGAGCTTTCTAGTTTAATAGTACGTTTATTTGCGATGGTTCCAGAGGGGAGTTCTATCGTTTTTGATTATCCAGATGAAAACTTATTTACAGAAAAGGGACTGTCCAATCGAGTGGAAAATATGGTAAAAATGGCTGCAGTAGGCGGAGAACCGATGAAATCGTGTTTTTCTTACGCTGAAATGGAAGCACTGTTAGAGAAGGCGGGCTTACTTATTTATGAGCATTTATCACCAGAGGATATAAATACATTATATTTTGAAGGAAGAAATGATTATTTAGAAGCTTTTGAAACGGTGCATTATGTGCATGCGGTGAAGAGGTAGGAAATTAGTAGGCATGGAGAGGAATCTCTGTGTCTTTTTTTATAAAAAAGGAAATGAGCTGTAGTGGTGGAAAATATAATTATAAATATATTGATATACATATTACATATTATATAAATATATAATATGTATGAATTGATTTTTTGTAGAAACTAAAGGAAAGGGGAAATAGAAGATGTTGAAATTACAAGGGAAATATAATGAAGCAAAAGTGTTTACTACGAATGTTGAAGAAACTGCAGCAGGTCAAATTATTGATCTTTGTAACCAAGAATTCGTAAAGGATAGCAAGATTTGTATTATGCCAGATACACATGCGGGCGCAGGTTGTACGATTGGGACAACAATGACGATTCAAGATAAAATTGTTCCTAATTTAGTCGGGGTTAACTAATCGGCTCAGACCTTAAACTACTCACTCAATTGACTGGGAACCCTAACGATAAAAGGCGAGGGTAATCAGCAGCCAGTGGTTATGGTGACATAATCGAATGGTTCAGAGACTTGTACCATGTTAGCAGACTAAGGTACAGAATTATTCCTCATCCATTTTGAATTGAAGAGGAATAATTAATACGGTGAGCCTACAGTAGAGGCTGCATATCTCGATGACTGTAGAGAAGGTATAGTCCACTCTTTCAGGAAACTGAGAGGTAAGTACGATATTGGTTGTGGCATGGAAGTTGTGATGATTAATAAGAAAAAAGAGGAAATCAACTTCGATCACTTAGACGAAACGATACGTAAATTTGTCCCAAGTGGTTTTCGTATTCGAGATAAGGAACATAGATTTTCAAAAATGATTGATTTTGATAGTGTAAGAGCCCCGTTTACATTGCAACGTGCTCAAAAAAGTATTGGTACACTTGGCGGGGGCAATCATTTTGTCGAACTGAATGAGGATGATGGAGGAAATGTATACATTGTTATTCATAGTGGTTCGCGTAATTTAGGGAAACAAGTAGCAGAGTATTATCAAAACTTTGCTTACGAGCAACTTATAAACGTTAAATCTATTAAAGAAGAAATTATTGAGCGTTTAACGAAAGAAGGCAGACAACAAGAAATACATGAAGCTTTACGTGAAATTAAGAAACCGGTGATTCGTAAAGAGTTAGCTTATTTAGAAGGACAAGGATTTAAAGATTACATGAATGATATGAAAATTGCACAAAAATATGCGGAGTTAAATCGTAAAGCAATGATTGATGAAATCGTCACTACAATGGATTGGAAAGTAACAGATCAATTCACTACAATCCATAACTACATCGATATGGACAATATGATTCTAAGAAAAGGTGCTATTTCAGCTCAGAAAGATGAACGAGTAATCATTCCAATCAATATGAGAGATGGTTCAATCATTGCATTTGGTAAAGGAAATCCAGATTGGAACTTTTCTGGCCCTCATGGAGCAGGGCGTATTATGAGTCGCAAGAAGGCGAAAGAAGTACTTAACTTAGAGGATTTTCAAAATACAATGACAGAGGTTTGGACTACATCTGTTGCAGAAAGTACTTTAGATGAAGCACCAATGGTATATAAGCCAATGGATGAAATTATTGAGAATACAAAAGAAACAATTGATATTAAACATATTATTAAGCCACTTTACAATTTTAAGGCTAATTAAAAGAGGAGTAACGTTTATTAAAGAAAGAGAACTTGAAAAGATAGCATATTTTGTGGCGGTTATATAACAGAGATAAAAAGAAAACATATTAAACTAAGAGATTCATCATATTCATTTACATTTATGTAATGTTAAAGACTAGAAAGCTAGATTGGCGCGAATTGCTAATGTGGAGTGTGAAAAAAAGACAAAATATCTTAAAAAACACTTAATTTTTTATTCCATTAATCTTTACAATCTCCCCCTATAATGTGAATTGGACAAGCACCTAAGAGAAAGCAGAACATGTCAGTTTGTACATTCTATTATTAGGGGGAGAATTTGTATGAAAAAGACAGTTGCTTCGTTAGCAGTTATGGCGGCATTATTACCGACGTTTTCAGTGCATGCGGAAGGGAAAGAGCAAGTCCGAAAATCAGCTACAACTTTTAACGTTATTAGTGATATTCAAGGGGATTTAGGGGATTTTGATCATGTGCTAAAAGATATGAACAAAGTGACGCCACTTTCTAGAGCGCTTATTATGAATGGGGATATAACGCCGACTGGACAACAGTCACAATATGATGATGTAAAGCGTGTGTTAAATAAAAATAAGCATCCGGAAAATGTATGGTCTACTGTTGGGAATCATGAGTTTTATGCTGGGAAATGGACAGCGGATGGGAAACTCTCTCAAATTACATGGCCAAATGGTGTAACTGAGGAAACTTTATTTAATCGCTATCTGAAATTTAGTGGACAAGAAAAGGTATATCATAAAAAAGAATTAGATGGATATCCACTTTTATTTTTAGGAACTGAAAAATATATGAAATACCACGATTCAAAAATGTGGGACGAAGTATATATGAGTGATGAGCAATTAGGTTGGTTAAAACAAAATTTAGAAGAGTATAGTCAAAAAGATAAAAATAAGCCAATCTTTATTTTCTCTCATCACGTTTTACCTGATACAGTATCTGGATCAAGACAATCACCATATTTACAAGATTATTTAAACGTGGATAAATTGTACGATATATTAAAAGACTATCCGCAGGTTGTTTTCTTCACGAGTCATACACATTGGGATTTAAACTTACCTGACTGGGCTGGTAAAAAGAAAATTACAGGCGGAGATAAAAAAGGTTTCACTGTTGTAAATACGGGCGGGATTGAAACAGGCTGGATGTCAGCAGGACCAAATGGGGGAGAGAAAACTGCTCCAGATGGCTATTCATTTAAACAAGGGTTACAAGTGAAAGCATATGGTAACGATGTAATTGTGACAGCTTACGATTACAAACGTGATAAGGATATAAAGAAGTTATTAATTAGTGATTCAAAAATTGCGCAGATGGCACCAAATGTAACGGCAGATGATCGTAAAAATATAATTGTCGGTGCAAATGAATATATGGAGTATTCTATAGAAGGAACGAATGAGTGGCATACGTATAGTCAAGCAAATCCTCCGAAATTTGATGGAGATAAAACTGTATACGTACGTCATAAAGGTGAAATGAATTTAGAGCCGGGATTAACGCAGTTACTTCGTTTTTCGGTAAATAAGTGATTGGAGAGAGTCCACATTTGAATGTGTGGGCTCTTTTTTTGTTGATGAGAAAGTGTCGTTTTTTGTCGATAGATCGATATATTAAGAAAATCGTTGATATACTGCAAGTTACGATCGATATATTTGAAAAATCGTTGATATATTGTAAGTAATGAACGATATATTTAAAAAATCGTTGATATAAATTTCATGTACCGTAATTAAGTTAAAATCATTAATACGGTTTTACTTATCAAAATGAAATTCTAATACATTTTTAACCGAGAAAGATGACTTCACCATTTTTACGTGTAATAATAGTAACGTTACATATATTGCGAAAGAAGTACAAAAGGAGCGTTACAATGAATTTAGCTAAATTCCCGAGAAAAAAATATACAGAATCATATACACCAATTGAAAAGTTAAACAATTTTTCTGAAGCACTTGGTGGCCCGACTATTTATTTTAAACGAGATGATTTACTTGGTTTAACAGCCGGTGGTAATAAGACGAGAAAGTTAGAATTTTTAGTTGCGGATGCACAGGAAAAGGGTGCAGATACGTTAATTACAGCTGGTGGTATTCAGTCAAATCATTGCCGCCTGACACTTGCTGCTGCGGTAAAAGAAAAAATGAAATGTATTCTTGTATTAGAGGAAGGGCTTGAGCCAGAAGAGAAGAGAGACTTTAACGGAAACTATTTCTTATATCACTTATTAGGTGCTGAAAACGTCATTGTTGTACCGAACGGAGCAGACCTGATGGAAGAGATGCATAAAGTAGCACAAGAAGTAAGTGGAAAAGGTAGTACACCATATGTAATTCCAGTTGGTGGATCAAACCCTACGGGCGCAATGGGATACGTTGCTTGTGCCCAAGAAATTATGGCGCAATCATTTGAGCAAGGAATTGATTTCAGTTCAGTTGTTTGCGTAAGCGGTAGCGCTGGTATGCATGCGGGTTTAATTACTGGTTTTTCTGGAACGCAAAGCCATATTCCTGTAATCGGGATTAACGTAAGTAGAGGAAAAGCTGAGCAAGAAGAGAAAGTAGCAAAACTTGTAGATGAAACTTCAGCACACGTTGGTATTCCAAACTTTATCCCGCGCGACGCTGTTACGTGCTTTGATGAATATGTAGGGCCAGGCTATGCGTTACCAACGCCGGAAATGGTAGAGGCAGTTCAGTTACTTGCGAAAACAGAAGGTATTTTACTTGATCCAGTGTATACAGGTAAGGCGGTAGCGGGATTAATCGACTTAATTAGAAAAGGTAAATTTAATAAGGAAGACAATATTTTATTCGTACATTCAGGTGGTTCACCAGCTTTATATGCGAATACGTCTCTATTTGCGTAAGTGTAAAAAGCATTGGGTATCCAATGCTTTTTTGTTATATACTGGGATTATCGGGAAGTAGGAGAATTAAAATTTAAAATGGATCATATATACGGTACTCGGCATTTTTATTCTATTGATCTTATTTATAGGTTACGGAGTGTATTTGTATTTCACATCTTAAAAGAAAGATCATAATAGAAGGAACCATTTAGTAAGAAATATCGAATGAGAAGTAATCGTGAAATAGTAAAGAATATGTTCACGGCTAAAAGAGGAGTTGTTTAAAAAACTCTCCGCATCGTTATGTAGTGTTAATAAGAAGAAGTAGAAGGTAGAAGTAAATCTAAATCTAAATAAAACCAAAAAGGGATAAATAGGAAAATGTAGAATCTTTATATATAAGATGTTCTGAATTTTTAGATATAAGGTAGAGTGGAGGAAGAAAGATGATTCAATTTCCTATGGAAGATGCTGAACAATTTTTTAGATCCTATAGTATTGGTAGGTTTACAGTTAGTGAAGATGAAGGGAAATTAATTTTTAGTACAAACTTAAATGGTCATTCTAATTTATGGGCGATGGATTTACCCAATTTATCCCCTTATCCATTAACATATTGTAATCAATCAAGCAATTTTATTAAAATGGATTCTTTAAATCAATTTATTTTAGCTGGATTTGATAAAGATGGGGATGAAAATTATCATATTTATGCATTAAAACCAGAGGGTGGTGGATTGCTTGAATTGATTCCAGCAGGAGAGACAGAAAAGGATTACTTTGTGCATTTAACAGAGGATGGGGAACGATTATACTATGTCACAAGTAAAGATAACCCAATGTTCTTAAACTCTCGTTGTTATAATATACGCACAAAAGAAGATACGCTGTTGTTAACTGGTGTGGAGACACCTACATATGTAGAGGCAGTAAGTCCGAATGAATCAAGTTACATTGTTTTAAAGTCATATAGTAATACATATAATGTAGGACATGTAAAAAAGGGAGAAGAACTTATTTGTATAGTACCTTCCAGTGAGAAAGAACATACTATAGGGTCCATTTGTTATATTGATGAAAATACAGTGATTTTTGTTACAAATTATGAAGAAGAGTTTTCCTATGTAGCTTCTTTTGATTTAAATAAACAGGAATTCAAACCAATCTGTAAAATAGAGAAGGAAGATATATCTGATATAAAATGGCATGCTGAAACAAAAAATGGCTACATTGTTTCGTCGAAAGGTGTTACAGATAGGTTATATAAATTTGTATGGGATAAAAAAGAGTTAATTCTATTGAATTCTCCGGTAGATACGATAAGTCAAATTGAAATTACAAAATCGGAAAATTTATATTTACTAGGTGAAAGTGCGACGAAAACAGCAAACATCTATTACAAGAAAAATAGAGATACAGAATGGGCAGCATTAACAAAAAACTATGTTATTGGTCTATCTGAATCTTCTTTTGTTGAACCGAATGTTATAACATATGCCTCTTTTGATGGGTTAAACATAGAAGCATTATTATTCCGGGCGAAAGGAGAAGTACAAAACGGATATACAATATTTTGGCCTCATGGTGGTCCACAAAGTGCTGAGACGAAAGATTTCAGAGCATTATTTCAATATTTATTAAGGCAGGGATATAATATTTTTGCGCCAAACTTTAGAGGTAGTACAAGATATGGTTCAACGTTTACAAAAATGATTGAAGGTGATTGGGGGGAAGCACCGCGTTTAGATTGTGTAGCAGGGATCGAATGGTTATTTGAACAGGGGATATCAACTCCTGATAAATTATTTGTTATGGGCGGTAGTTATGGAGGATATATGACCTTATTGCTTCACGGGCGTCATTCAGAGTATTTCCGTGCAGCCATTGACATTTTTGGACCTAGCAATTTATTTAGTTTTATCGAATCTATGCCTGAAAATTGGAAACCGCTCGCAGTTAATTTAATAGGTGATATTAATAATGATAAAGATAAGCTTATACAAGATTCACCAATTACTTACTTAAATCAAATGAATAAACCACTCCTTATCATCCAAGGGGCAAATGATCCACGAGTTGTAAAGGAAGAATCGGATCAAATTTTTCACGCGTTGCAAGAACAAGGAGTAGATGTAGAATACCTAGTATTAGACGATGAAGGGCATGGATTTTCAAAAAAAGAAAATGAAATATATGTATATCGTCGCATAACAGAATTTTTAGCAAAGCATAAGTAAAAGAAATGGCATTTTATGGGGTATGATCATATCGCTATCAGGCTGAAAATGCAGAGAAATGAAAATGAAATTATTGAATAAATAAGAATGAAACAACTTAATCGTTACGTAACAAAAACGCTATTCTTTCCCTAGAATCATAGGAAAGGATAGCGTTTTTGTTGTGAACTTATTGATTTTGTATGAACTGAAATTGTTGTCTAAAGAGTTGCAACAGATTTTTTTATAAATTGAAAGACAAGGAGACGAACTTGGATGGAGTATTGGAAGCACACAATAAATATATTGAGGAGTACATGTTTGAAAACATTAAATCAATGGAAAATGAAATATTTTGTTGGAATGTCTGAGCTGCGGACCAATTCTATCACTTTAATTAACTAAAAGAAGAACTTCCCCATCCCGATTAGACTACTGATCATTCCTATTCCACTCATGGTGCCTTTTCCTGCTGTAAGTAAGTTTCCAAGCATTCCTAGCTGACCGTTACCTCCGTTATTTCCCCATCCCATTGGGGCCCACGGACCACCCCATCCTGGAGGGTTTCCAAAAACACCCGAGTTATTGGTATTGAAATTAAAGGGCTTGGCTGGCGGCGATAGTAAAGCGGCAAGATGACCTTGTGCGAACATCCCTGTATGATTGAATGGTTGAGCCCAGGGGAAGGGAGGTTTTTGAAAATTAAAACCTGCATGACCTGGTAATGGAGGCCAATTAGTAGGGTGACCTTGTGGCATTATCCCTGCATAATTGATTGGTTTCCCCCAAGAGAAGGGAGGGGGTTGGGGAGTGAATCCCGTATAATTGGCTGATGAATCCCAACTAACTGGATAGACTCGGTAACTCCAATTCTCAGGAATCTTCAAATCATTCATTACCTCAGATTTAGTTATTTCGGGCTGTGAATACAATGAAATTTGGTTAGTATATTGTTCCCTGTTTCCCTTTGAATTCAAATACCAATATTGGTGCATACGCTTATTCTCCTCACTTTAAAAATGTAATGTTAGACTTAGCCTATGTAATATTCCTTTTTATGGATGGTTACATAACTAGATCTACAAGCCTGTATTTAAAGGAATGGGTGTGTGGCCTTGTTGATTTAAAGTTTCACTTTATTTTAGAAGGGTATTTTCAGTTGCTTCTTTTATATATTTCAGCCTAATTTAATTTCCGTTAACAAACGTTTTTATAAAGGTTTAATCAACAAAAAGATTTTAAAATGTTATGTTGAGCAAGTGGAATTGCTAAAAAGAGAATATCCATTCGAAGAGTGTGGCAAAATACTGTAAGAGTAATGTTTTCTTGTGCAAATATGTAAACGATTTAAACGAATCAATGAAATTTATAATGAAGGGGCAATTAAATATATGAGTGAAACATTACATAAAAGAAAACCACCATATTTAATGCTTGTAATCCTTTTTATTGGGGCATTTGTTTCATTTCTAAATAACTCGCTTTTAAATGTAGCATTGCCATCAATAATGAAAGATTTAGACATTCAAGATTATTCAACGATCCAGTGGCTTTCTACAGGGTATATGCTTGTAAGTGGTATATTAATTCCAGCATCAGCATTTTTAATAACGCGTTTCTCGAATAGAAGCCTATTTATTACATCTATGGTGATTTTTATTCTTGGTACTGCCTTAGCGGCTGTAGCGCCAAATTTTGGTTTATTACTTACTGGTCGGATGGTTCAAGCGGCAGGCTCTTCAGTTATGGGGCCTTTGTTAATGAATATTATGCTAGTAAGCTTTCCAAGAGAAAAAAGGGGAACAGCAATGGGGATTTTTGGACTAGTTATGATTACAGCTCCAGCAATTGGACCGACACTATCAGGTTATATTGTAGAGTATTATGACTGGCGTTTGCTTTTTGAAATGATTTTACCGTTAGCAATCATTAGCTTACTGTTAGGGATTTGGAAATCTGAGAATGTCATGAAACAAAACAAAAATGCAAAACTTGATTATCTCTCATTACTATTATCTTCTGTCGGTTTTGGCGGTTTGTTATATGGATTCAGTTCTGCAAGCTCCGATGGTTGGACAAATAAAGTTGTCTTAACAACCTTAACCATAGGCGCTATTGCCCTAATTGCTTTTATTATCCGCCAATTAAAAATGGATGAGCCGTTATTGGATTTACGTGTTTACAAGTACCCAATGTTTGCACTTGCGTCTGTAATTGCAATTGTCAACGCGGTGGCCATGTTTTCGGGTATGATTTTAACACCAGCCTATGTACAAAACGTCCGTGGTATTTCACCGCTGAGCTCTGGGCTGATGATGCTTCCAGGTGCGGTAATAATGGGGGTTATGTCACCAATTACAGGTAAACTATTTGATACATATGGCCCTCGTATTCTTGGCGTAGTAGGGCTTTCCATTACAGCTGTTTCAACTTATATGCTGGCAAACCTGCAAATCGACTCTAGTCACACACATATTATTCTTATTTATACGTTGCGGATGTTTGGGATGGCGATGGTGATGATGCCACTTATGACAAATGGCCTTAATCAATTGCCAACTCGCTTAAACCCGCACGGTACGGCTGTTAATAATACAGCTCAACAAGTGTCCGGTTCGATTGGTACTGCTATTCTTGTTACGATTATGAATTCTGTAACAAAAACAAAAGCTGAAAGTCTAATGTCTGATATAGATCCAACAACCTTTACAGAAACTACGAAGGCAATAGTAACTCAGAAAGCTTTATTATCTGGAATTCAATATTCATTCTATGTAGCGCTTGGCATGAATGTTGTTGCCCTACTATTAGTTTTTTTCGTTAAACGTGTAGATACAAGTGCGGAAGCTGTCGAGAAGTTAAATCGGTAGAGAAGAATAAAACGCTAGATAATGATTCCTACAATTTTTTTTGCTGCTAAGGCGCCGATATTTAAAGCTGGAAAAGAACTGAAAGAAGCAGTGAAATAATTATATTTAGTGAAAGAGGACCTGATGTTCATATCAGGTCCTCTTTCATTAGTAACACGGTATACTTGCTTATCGTATTGGTTTAACTAAACTACTGATTTTTCGAATACTACAATCTTAAGCTCGTCAACTTCTCTATTTTGGGGTGTTTTAGAAGAAAATAAATCAAAATGATCGTTTTATAAACAAATGCAAGAGATGAGATCCGTTTGCAAATTCTCATAAACATTATAATTTTATCTTATCTTTTAACACCAATATTAAAAGGATCCAATTATATTTATTCGCTTCATTTTAATTTAGTATTTTTCTACAAGTTATAAATCTAATTGCCAAGCTTATACTCAATATCATAATCATGAATAGTTAGGGAAAAGATAAAATAAGGTAATCAATTACATATCTATATCCCAGGCGATTAATTACTATTTCCTTTTTATTAAATGGGATATTTTATTTCATGCTTTTTTGAAAGGGTGTTTTAAATGGAAAAAAAAGTATCTGTCATTCCTCAGCCGAAAACATATGGACCGCTGGGTAATCTCCCATTAATCGATAAAGATAAACCGACTCTATCGTTTATTAAGCTGGCGGAAGAGTATGGTCCTATTTTTCGAATTCAAACTTTAAGTGATACCATCATTGTCGTTTCTGGACATGAACTGGTAGCAGAAATCTGTGATGAAACACGGTTCGATAAAAGTATAGAGGGTGCTTTAGCAAAGGTTCGTGCTTTTGCTGGAGACGGATTATTTACAAGCGAGACCCACGAGCCTAACTGGAAAAAAGCTCATAATATTTTGATGCCTACATTCAGCCAACGGGCAATGAAAGATTATCATGCTATGATGGTCGATATTGCCGTACAACTCGTTCAAAAATGGGCACGACTTAATCCGAATGAAAACGTAGATGTTACAGGGGATATGACTCGCCTTACACTAGATACAATTGGTCTATGTGGTTTTAATTATCGATTTAATAGCTTTTATCGTGAGACCCCTCATCCTTTTATCACTAGCATGAGCCGTGCTCTAGATGAGGCGATGCACCAATTACAGCGACTGGATATAGAAGACAAACTCATGTGGAGAACGAAACGTCAATTTCAGCATGATATCCAATCTATGTTTTCTTTAGTAGATAATATTATTGCTGAACGTAAAAATAGTGGAGATCAGGAAGAAAATGATTTACTTTCCCGTATGTTAAATGTACAGGATCCGGAAACTGGTGAAAAATTAGATGATGAAAATATTCGTTTCCAAATTATTACCTTTTTAATAGCTGGGCATGAGACAACAAGTGGATTGTTATCTTTTGCAATTTACTTTTTATTAAAGAATCCAGATAAATTGAAAAAAGCTTATGAAGAAGTAGACCGAGTTTTGAAAGATCTGACTCCAACATACCAACAAGTTATGAAACTAAAGTATATCCGGATGATTTTAAATGAATCGCTACGTCTATGGCCTACTGCTCCAGCATTCAGTCTGTATGCAAAAGAAGATACGGTGATTGGTGGGAAATATCCAATTAAGAAAGGAGAAGATCGTATTTCTGTTCTTATTCCTCAGCTACATAGGGATAAAGACGCATGGGGAGACAATGTGGAAGAATTCCAACCTGAACGATTTGAAGATCCAGATAAAGTCCCTCATCATGCCTATAAGCCATTTGGAAATGGTCAGCGTGCATGTATCGGTATGCAGTTTGCACTTCATGAAGCCACACTCGTAATGGGAATGCTTCTTCAACATTTTGAATTCATTGATTATCAAGACTATCAGTTGGATGTAAAACAAACATTAACGCTAAAGCCTGGTGATTTTAAAATTAGGATTGTACCCCGAAATCAAACTATTAGCCATACTACTGTTCTTGCGCCTACAGAGGAGAAACTGAAAAAACATGAAATCGAACAGCACGTTCAGAAGACTCCTTCTATTATTGGAGCCGATAATCTTTCCCTTCTTGTTCTGTATGGCTCGGATACAGGGGTAGCAGAAGGTATTGCAAGAGAACTAGCAGATACAGCTGGTTTAGAAGGTGTTCAAACGGAAGTAGCAGCTCTTAACGATCGAATTGGAAGTCTACCGAAAGAAGGGGCGGTTCTTATTGTAACTTCTTCTTATAATGGAAAGCCGCCAAGTAATGCCGGACAGTTTGTGCAGTGGTTGGAGGAATTAAAACCGGATGAGCTAAAAGGTGTTCAATACGCAGTTTTTGGTTGTGGAGATCATAATTGGGCTAGTACTTATCAGCGAATTCCAAGATACATTGATGAGCAAATGGCTCAAAAAGGAGCAAAGAGATTCTCTAAACGCGGAGAAGGGGATGCAAGTGGTGATTTTGAGGAACAGCTCGAGCAATGGAAACAAAGTATGTGGTCTGATGCGATGAAGACATTTGGATTGGAACTTAACAAAAACATGGAGAAAGAACGCAGTACATTAAGTTTACAATTTGTTAGTCGTCTTGGAGGATCTCCTCTTGCGCGAACATATGAAGCAGTATATGCATCTGTATTAGAAAATCGTGAACTCCAATCATCTAGCAGTGAACGAAGCACTCGACATATTGAGGTATCCTTGCCAGAAGGTGCTACGTATCAAGAAGGAGACCACCTTGGAGTGCTGCCAATTAATAGTGAGAAAAATGTCAACCGAATTTTAAAACGCTTTGGATTAAATGGGAAGGATCAGGTCATACTGAGTGCAAGTGGACGAAGTATAAATCACATACCTTTAGACAGTCCTGTTAGTTTATTTGACCTTCTTAGTTATAGTGTCGAAGTTCAAGAAGCAGCCACTCGAGCACAAATACGAGAAATGGTGGCATTCACAGTATGCCCTCCTCATAAAAAGGAATTGGAATCATTATTGGAAGAAGGAGTTTATCATGAACAAATATTAAAGAAACGTATTTCAATGTTGGATCTTCTTGAAAAGTATGAGGCTTGTGAAATCCAATTTGAACGTTTTTTAGAACTTCTTCCGGCGCTCAAACCGCGTTACTATTCTATTTCAGGCTCTCCACTCGTTGCACAGGATCGTCTGAGCATTACGGTTGGTGTTGTGAATGCGCCTGCATGGAGTGGGGAAGGGACATATGAAGGAGTCGCTTCTAATTATTTAGCTCAGCGTCATAATAAAGATGAGATTATCTGTTTCATTCGAACGCCACAATCAAACTTTCAATTACCTGAAAATCCAGAAACACCAATTATTATGGTTGGGCCAGGTACTGGCATTGCACCATTCCGTGGATTCTTGCAAGCACGTCGTGTTCAAAAGCAAAAAGGTATGAACTTAGGACAAGCGCATCTATATTTTGGTTGTCGTCATCCTGAAAAAGATTATCTCTATCGTACAGAACTAGAAAATGATGAAAGAGATGGATTAATCTCTTTACACACAGCTTTTTCTCGTCTAGAGGGACATCCAAAAACATATGTACAGCATTTAATAAAACAAGATAGAATCAATTTAATTTCGTTATTAGATAATGGAGCTCATCTTTATATATGTGGTGATGGAAGTAAAATGGCTCCGGATGTAGAAGATACCCTTTGTCAAGCATATCAAGAAATTCATGAAGTCAGTGAACAAGAAGCAAGAAATTGGTTGGATCGTGTGCAAGATGAAGGGCGATATGGAAAAGATGTTTGGGCTGGTATATGAATGTTTCTTAATTAGATACATATTAACTAATGAACTTCTTTCGAATAAATTTCACTTTATTAGTATAGTGTATTTAGATGAATAGTGATTAACCGGACTATTTAGTATCTACTAAATAAAAAACAGGACCTGATATTCATCTATCAGGTCCTGTTTCACATAGACATTATACATGGATATTTTCCACACATTATCAATGTTTGTAATGTAGTTAGCCTTGTGGATCAGCGATAAAATCAGATATTATTTTTTCGATATCGAAAGGAGTAATCCCTTTATCCAAAGAAAAAATGCTTTCTGCTTCTTCGATGTCTTGAACGAGTTCACCTCTAGCTTCAATATGTAATCGGAACAAGTCATATAAATTCGGTTTAACTAAATTAGTTAAAGCCTTTCCAACTAGTATCATACCTTTTTGATTAGCCTCGATGGTATTATCATAAGTTAGATCTCTTGTAAGAGACAAATCTGTCCAAATCAATTTTCGTTCCTTTAAGTCTAAAATAACTGGAATAGAGATTTGGGTGTCGGCAGTAATATCCACTTTATCTTGAACAGTAGAAGGTTCAAATATTTCACCTGAACCAGGATATTGACGAACCATCCAACCAGTAAAGCATTCTGGTAAATCTTTATATGGTTGGTCTGTGTAAGAAAGCAAAGTCATGACTACATAGCGTCCACCATATTTCAGCACAGACGGAATATCGAAATCAATGAATTCAGATGCCCCCTTTGGTGCAGAAGTAATATCTCCACTATGGTAGGCTTTGAAATTTTTTGAACGTAAGTTCGTGAAGGATACATGTTCTTTGTATTGCCAATCTTCGTCGTACATTGCAGCAGACAAATCAATGTCAACGCGTCCTGTATGTTGTCCATTCACATAGCCTTCTTTCCACCATAGGAAAAAACGAATTGTATCTCCTTCTGGCAAATCTACTTTACTTCCTCGAGATAATGTGCGAAGCGCTTTGCTGGCTGAACGTTGAGAGAAGGGAACTAAGTGATTTTTTAACTGTTCATCCAAAAATACTTTTCCGAGACTTGGAAGTTCTGCGAAGCGATTTTTTAAAGTATCTTCACACATTTTTACAATCATTAAACAAATATCCTCCGAGATAAATGGAAGTGTATTTTCAATACCTATAGCTTTTGCTACATTTCCCTTTGGAAAAAAAGTACGAAATTCATTTTTATCATTTCGATGCTTAAAATGAGCCGTGAGTTGAAGTAATACAGGAGTAGAAACGTTTCCTATTATACTTAGAAAATCTTCGAGAATATTGAAAACATCTGTTGACTTATCACTACATAAACGGATTAAATGATCCAAACGTCTGGCAAATTCCCCCGGGCGAGTTTTTAAAAGATTTTTCGCTGTCATGATATCACGATTCAACAAAGCTGCTTCTATTTTTCCATTAAATGTTTCAACTTTAATGTTGTTGCGAAGAATCTCAAATGCTCGGTGGGTTTTTGGGAAACGAGTATGATATTCTGCTGGATGAAGAATTTCACCTAAACGAATCCAACGTTTTTTATATCGAAGCATATCTTCGGTAATGTTTCCGCATTGCTCTAACAATCCTAAAAGGAAGCGTCTTTCTGTTCGGTTAAACTTCTTGAATCGAACGGAGGATGCTAAACTCACATCGCCTTCAGATAAAGCAACTGCAAGGCGAAGAACATCAGTTGCCGTTTTAAAATACTTTGCAACAGCATCGGCTGATATTTTTCTGTTTATTAATAAAACCCCAATTATAAAAGACATATTTTCCTTATGAGGAATTACATTAGGTAGAAAACAGGAAACATCTTCAGTGTGTGTAATAGCCCATTCTACATCTGTCTTATCAGTTGAGGAAATAGAGCTGTTTGCACTAATCAATTGAGAAATCATTTGATTGAAATCTTCTTCACTTCCTAAGTCAATAACTTTCAAATCAACTCTATCTAAAAGAGGAAGTCGTTCTTCTACTTTTGATACAGGTAGGCGCAACGTCACATAATGAATAACGGCATTGATGTATAAATCAGCGTCACTTAAATCCATCATTTGTTGCGGAAAGTTTGGATACATAGGAGTAAACTGAATATGTGCACCAACCATTTCTTTTAAATGTTTTACCAACTCTTTGTAAAACGATGTGAATGCATCAATCGAAAGTGTTTGCAACTCTTCTATTAAAGGCTCGGAAAAAGTAAATCCTAAACTTTCCAAGTTTTTTAAAACAGTGGCTAAATAAATGTTCGGTAGTTTATTTTCTTCTCTTTTTATAATTACTTTCAAACTTCTTCTTATGTAAATAGAATTTTTCATGAGAACGCCGATTATTCACTCCTTATAAAAGAGGGGAATAGTCTGACTGTCCTCCTTTCAGTGGTAGATTTTTATTTTTACATGCATAAACACACTAATTGTAGAAAAATGCACAGAGGTTATATAGCTATTTTTTATTGAAAAATTAGGGGTATAACATTTAGTTGTTAAGTGGTAATTTGTTAATTAAGAAAAGAAAACCTCTACATCAATGGTTGATAAACTAAAGTTTATTCAATCCCAAAGAAGAAAGAGGTTTTATAGTCTAATTATTTTCATAGGAAATTGACAACTCTAAAACAATTTGAAATTTCTAAAAAAGAAGGAAGAATTGTCATAGCCTATGTGTTTAGCAGGAAAGTAACATCCCTATTTCGCCAAAGAAGTTAGAAGGAAGGAACGTCATAGCCTGCTTTATTAGTATATTCTCTTGCGAAGAGCAATTCAAGTATACTGTCTGATTTTTTATATTTTTCTTAAAGGGGAATTTTCATGTTTATCCCGCATCAACGGGTAGCCCGATTGGTGAGGGGGGTTAAAGTTTCACTTTATAAATAGGGAGACCATCACATGCCCTTTTTATAATACTATTACGGGAGGATTTTTATTTTTGATATATTATACCATTTATTTAATGGTATAATATGGTATGCGTTCTATGGAATGGAGTTGAATGAGTATTATAAATACAAAAGGTGAAATTAAAAAAACAAAAAGAAAAGTATTACTAACTATACTTACTATGTTAGTAATTATAATTGGATTTGGGTATTGGAAACTTTTTAGTTTGCAAGGTGTTCCAAAAGGGGAATTAATTCGAACAGTGAAATCTCCAGATGGAAAATATCTCATCAAGACTTATTTTCATAATGCAGGATCATTAAGTGCGGATGCTGTTAGGGGCGAATTAGTTAACCTTGATACAGATTCAGAGAAAAATATATATTGGAATTATCCAGATACCGATCCATATATTGAATGGGTAAATAAGAATATTGTTAGAATTGGAGATCAAACTTTAGATATTTCACAGAAAGAAACCTATGATTGGCGTGATGATGATAAGCACGTTAAAGAAATGCCTAAACAGTTTAGTAGATAAAGCAAGAAAATTTAAATTTATTTAATCTTATTCGTTTAACTATAGATAGGATTATATGAGTAAAAAAGTCCATTTAGATTTTTTAAATGGACTTTTTTAGGTTTCTAGATACGACTCCTGATAAAAATGGAACAAACTTGTTACTTAGGTTGTCTATTAAGTATACGTATAAAACAGGTGTTCATGATAGTTCGCTCATTTTATGAAAAGGAGATGCAAGAAGAGTGATATCCGATACACTTTTTAATTGTATCAATATGTATAACACCTAGAAAAACCATATATTCTTGAAAGAGGTTGAAAATGTATGATAGTCTTAAACAAGTTTTTTAACATTTTACATTACAAAAAGATGGTACCTGTAGTATTTCTTTCATGTGCAACGCTTATAGGCTGTTCCGATGGTAATACTCAATCTGAATTACCTAAACAAACAAATCAAACCAAACAAGAAACTACCGGTAATGATTCTTTTGCTAAACTTGAAAAAGAATTTGATGCTAAACTTGGTATTTATGCATTGGACACTGATACGAATCAAACCGTTACGTATCAATCAGATAAACGGTTTGCATACGCATCTACCCACAAAGCTTTAGCTGTGGGAGTACTTTTACAAAAGAAATCAATAGAAGATCTAAATCAAAGAGTTTTGTATACTCGTGAAGATCTTGTTAATTACAATCCAATTACAGAAAAGTATGTTGATAGTGGTATGACTCTGAAAGAGCTTGCAGATGCTTCTCTTCGATATAGTGATAATACTGCACAAAATCTTATTCTTAAACAATTAGGTGGACCTAGTGAATTCAAAAAATCACTGAGAGAAATAGGAGATACAGTTACGAATCCTGAACGTTTTGAACCAGAGTTAAACGAAGTGCATCCAGGAGACGTACATGATACTAGTACCCCAAAGGCATTAGCTACTAGTCTTCAGGCTTTTACGCTAGGAGATGTACTTTCAACTGAGAAACGGGATTTATTAATAGATTGGATGAAAAGGAATACTACGGGAGACAACTTAATTCGTGCTGGAGTTCCAGGAGGATGGGAAGTAGCTGATAAGACGGGCTCGGGATCTTATGGGACCAGAAATGATATCGCAATTATTTGGCCACCAAATAAAAAGCCAATTGTTCTTGCGATACTTTCTAATCATGATAAAGAGGATGCTAAATACGATGATAAGCTTATTGCAGAAGCAACCAAAATAGCGCTGGGTGTCTTAAAAGCTAAAAATAAATAATAATAGTATTAGTTATTGAAATTTTCCTGTTTTTCCGTCACAATATTGTGACGGTCTTTTTGTGTATTTTACAAAGAATCGTCTTAAGTAAAGAAAAAAGATAGAAACTATCTCTATTAAGTTTATTAATTAAGTAACAACAAATATATGCTTTATTGTATACTTATTGCATTTAATGTGGAGGAATAATATGGAGTCAAAAATTCTTATTGTTGATGATGATAAAGAGATTAGAAATCTTATCTCTGTATATCTGGAAAATGAAGGCCTAAAAACTCAAAAGGCAGAAGATGCTATACAAGCTTTACAACTGTTAGAAGAAAAGGAATTTGATTTGATTATTTTAGATATTATGATGCCGAATATGGATGGCATTGAAGCGTGTATGAAAATTAGGGAAGATCGTAATATGCCTATCATTATGCTATCTGCAAAATCTGAGGATATAGACAAAATTCAGGGCTTAGCCTCTGGTGCAGATGATTATTTATCAAAACCGTTTAACCCACTAGAATTAATCGCTAGGGTAAAATCCCAATTAAGAAGGTTTAAAAAATACAATACGTCCATAGAACATAATAAAAGTATTCTAGAAATTGGTGACTTAACCGTAAATACAGATACATGTCAAGTATGGGTAAGAGGAAAAGAAACAAGGTTGACTCCAAAAGAGTTTGCTATTCTCGAATTACTTGCCCGCAACAAAGGGGTTGTCCTGAGCGTTGCAAAAATATATGAAGCAGTTTGGAAAGAGGTTTTTTATAAATCAGATAATACCGTCATGGTACATATTACAAAAATAAGAGACAAAATTGAAGAGGACTCTAAACATCCTATTTATATTAAAACTGTTTGGGGAATTGGATATAAAATATGAAGAATGTTAGTTTTAGAAATAAGATTATTATAAAACTTCTTGGTGCTGTTGCAGTTAGTTTTTTTATTTCATTTGGTTTAACAATCCTCATTTTGGCATACGTCATAGATCCATTATTTATAAAACACGAAGAATTTGGTATGTTTGAATTCAATTTGGTATTGTTGTTCTTATTCGCGTTCGCAATCTTTAACTTTATAATAATTTTTTTGATATTGGTTCGAAAGAAAATAGTATATCTGAAGCTCATTTCGGATAATGTAAATGATATTGCAAATGGAAAACTAGGTCTGACAATTGGGATTAAGGGGAAGGACGAACTGACCCAACTTGCCCAAAATATCAACTATATGTCTAAGGAATTGGAAAATACATTTGAACAGGAAAGACGATTAGAACGTACGAAAAATGAACTCATAACGAACGTATCTCATGACTTACGCACACCGTTGACATCTATTATTGGTTATTTAGATTTATTAAAAAGAGGGCAATACGACAGTAAAACACAATTACAGGAATACCTTGAAACCACTTATTCAAAGTCACAGAGACTGAAATATTTAATTGATGAGCTGTTTGAATATACTCGTTTATCAGGCATAGATGCTAAGTTAAATCTTAATGAAGTTGATTTATCAGGTTTGTTGGAGCAAATAGTTGGAGAATACATTCCTATATTTGAAAAGGAAAGTTTAATCGTTCAAAAATCTATCACGGAAGAAACAATACCTATCTTCATAGATGTAGAAAAAATGGTACGCGTATATGAAAATCTCTTTATGAATGCGATAAAGTACAGCATGAAACCATCCGAATTATCCGTATGTCTTGAATTAATGGATAACAAAGCAATGTTGAAAGTGTCAAATAAAGTCGAGAAACCGCCTGTTAGCGATCCGAATAAATTGTTTGAAAGGTTTTTCAGGGGGGACAAGGCAAGAAAAGATGACCAGGGAAATGGTCTGGGGCTTGCTATTTCAAAAAGAATTGTTGAACTTCATGATGGTAATATACATGCAGAATATAAAGACGGCTGGATGTCCTTTATTGTTGAACATCCAATCAAATAGACTGGCTTATGGAATTACAGATTCCATAAGCTTTTTTTTATAAAACTTAAGAATTCTTAAGAATTTTACAGGGTGTTTCCTAATTTTCATAGATTATCATGGATGTATTCAAAGTGATGAGGTGAGTGAAGAAGATAAAAGGAAAGATTTCATTGTGGCTTAAGGGTGGATGCAACATGACTATTTTGTTAGTAGTAAACAAACATAGTAGCTTATTGTAATGAAATAAAAAAACGTAGGAGGATATATATGATAAAACCAGTTGTAGATGTAAAAAATATTCAAAAATTGTACGGTAAAAAAGGTGAGAATCAATCACACGCATTAAAAGGTGTATCATTCTCAATTCAAGAGGGGGAGTTTGTCGGTATTATGGGGCCATCTGGTTCTGGTAAAACAACATTATTAAATGTAATTTCAACGTTAGACACAGCAACGGGCGGCGTTGTTCAAATTGCAGGAACGGATATTACGAGAATGAAGCAAGGTGAACTTTCTGATTTCCGTTCGCAAAAGTTAGGGTTCATTTTCCAAGACTTTAATTTATTAGAGAACTTATCTATTTATGAGAACATTGCACTTCCACTTTCACTTCAAGGTGTTTCATCTCGTAATATTGGAAAGAAAGTAGAAAAAGTAGCTGATATGTTAGGCATTACAGCTATACTTCAAAAGTATCCTTCTGAAGTATCTGGTGGACAAAAGCAACGTTCCGCAGCAGCACGTGCGTTAGTTCATGAACCAGCAATTATTTTGGGAGACGAGCCGACTGGAGCTCTAGATTCTAAAAATGCAACGAGTTTACTTGATGCCATGACAAGCTTAAATAAAGAGCAAGGTGTATCCATTATGATGGTTACGCATGATCCTTACAGCGCAAGTTACTGTCAGCGTATTTTATTCATTCAAGATGGTGAGTTATATAAAGAAATTCATCGCGGTGGTACCCGTGAAGAATTCTATAAAGAAATTTTAGACGTGCTTGCAAACTTAGGCACACAAAAAGCGTAAGAAAGGAAGTTCAATTATGTTATTTAAGCTTTCTATGTCAGGCCTAAAAAGTAAGTTGCAAGATTACATTGTTTTACTTGTTGGTCTTATTGTCTCTATTTCAACTTTTTATATGTTTCAAACGCTAGCATCCAATAAAACGTTCCTTGAATCTAACTCTTCTATTAGGGATATTGTGGCTGTGTTTAAAATTGGTTCCTTTTTGTTAGCGGTTATCACATTTTTCTATATTTTATATGCAAACTCTTTCTTATCAGCTCTTCGTCAAAAAGAGTTTGGTATGTATATGATGTTAGGTGCAAAAAAGCATAAAGTTACATTACTTATGTTTATCGAAACAATCGTATTAGGCGCTGCATCTCTTTTGATTGGAATTACAATTGGTGTAGGATTTGCAGAAGGTATCGGTCAGTTATTAATGAAACAACTCGAGTTTGCTGGTGAAGGTTATAAAGCGTTTTATCTGCCATCTATAGCTATTACTTGCGTCTTTTTCTTTGTACTATTTGTATTATCGGCAATTATGAATAGTATTAAATTATCTCGTATTTCTGTACTGCAACTTGTACATGCAGATGAACAAACAGAACGTGTTGCCATAAAAGGAAAAATGACAGTTGTAGTTGCATTCCTTGGTATTCTTTTATTAGGTATTGGTTATGCATCACTGATTTATATGTCATATGCAAATTCGCTAATTATTTTGGGATTAATGGCCGTTGGATTAATCTCAGCAACCGTTGGTACTTACCTTATATTTGGATCCCTTCTCCCAGTTATGATTAACAAGCTAAAGAGTAATAAAAAACGTAGTGAAAAAGGCCTCAATGCTTTTACTTTTGCACAATTAAATTTCCGCATTAATGGTCTAACAAATGTGCTTGCAACAGTAACAATCTTAGTGGCTCTTGGTGCTGGTGGAATTGCTTGTGGTATGGCATTTAAAAACAACATCCTAAAAATTACAGATCAAATACAAATTTACGATTCAGTCATTCATAATCCAACAGCGGAAGAAAAGACAATTTTGGGTGATATCTTATTTCAAGAAAAACTAGAATATCATTACAAAGTGGATAATAAGTATGTTTATTATTTAAAAGAAGATGTAGAGAAAAATCACCCTTTCTCGCAAGGTATGAAAAATGAGAAAATTTCAGAGGAATTACCAATTGGTGCATTTTCAATAAAACGGGCGGAAGGAGAGACAGACACAAAACAATGGATTCAGGCTTTCAGAACGATCCAACCAGATTATTTATATCCTGATTATGAAATAAAAATTGTAGAACAAAACATATACGATGGGTTGAAGGGTAAAGAAAGTACTGTGTTTATAGGGAAAACAGATGATTTTGGATCATACATAAAAGAATGGAAAAAACTTGATGAATTACAGATAGCAAAATATAAAAATGTGAAAGCGGAAGAATTGGGTAGTAAGTATCAAACATATATTATGAGTCATGATTTTGCCAGCGGACTAATGTTTATGGGCTTTTTCGTTGGAGTTGCATTTTTAGCAATGATGGCAAGTTGCTTAATGTTTAAAGTTCTGTCGGGAGCATCAAAAGATGTAGCACGTTATCAAATGCTTCGTAAAATTGGTGTTCGCCGAGAATTATTAACAAAATCAATCTATAAAGAGTTATTCTTCATATTCTTATTCCCAGCAATTGTGGGGATTACTCACATATTAGTTGGTATGAACATGTTTGGAGCGCTTTTAATCGATCCGTACTCTCGCATTTGGTTACCACTTGTTATTTTTGTAGTAATTTATTCGATGTATTACTGGATTACTGTTCAATTATTTAAAGGAATTGTACTCCCTAAAAAAGATTAATGTAATGATGTTATTTATACGAAGTATCAACATAATCGGCCCCGTGTTATTGATTATACTGATTAGGAGGAATTTTGTTTAGTTAGCTTGATAGCGATAGGGTACCATCAAACACCCATCAAGTTAACAAATATAAATACCCTCAGAACAAAAATCCTGAAAGACACTTTCTTAATTTTCATTCTAGAGAATATCCGTTTCTTAAGTTAATAGTTTTGAGGCATTTCTTTTTCTTAAACTGTTGAATATAAGTACCCTCTAGTATAAATTTTACCATTGGAACAAGTGATTTTAACAACGTTAGGAGTGTTTCCTACAGCACAACGTAATTTGTGTTACATAGCAAGAAAAATAATCAAAATTTAAAGCGTGAAAAAGAAGCACCAAAGCAAGTAACATTGGTGTTTCTTTTTTTTGCTTTCGGGCACAGAGGTTCCTACAGCACTATTATAAAAGCGTAAGGGATTTGTAAGGAATAGGTAAGAAAAAAGAGATTTTCATTGTATATGATAAAAATATAAAGTGGCGCGAAGGGGGAAAGAGGTACGACTTATATATGAAAAACAAACCAGTAACAAGAGTGTTTTAAAGAAAAGAAGTAATTTCTAGAGTTAACATACATGTGGAAAAAGAGAAAGAAGGCATTGTATATTGAAGTTTGTTTATAATAGTTTTTAACCTGCTAGAAGGGATCGTAAAGTAGATTGTTAATCGCCTTGAAAATTTCTATTTCCGTATAATACTATGCATGCCGTATTAAAAATTTGAATTATGAAGGGAGAATTAATAAATATGAGCACGAGAAAAAGAATAGTAAGTAAGTTACTACTTGTCAGTGCAATTTGTACCATAACCATTCCTTCGGTTTCATATGCAGAGGAAGTAATTTTATCTAAAAATCTCGAGGATTATCCAAACTTATTTGAGGGACGGAATAAGGATGTATTGAAAAGAAGTTTATATCAAAATACATTTAATAATCCATTTAGTCACCAAATTAAATCGACATTAAAGGAAACAAACACAAATATAAAAAAAATAGACAATATTGAAGAGGGAAATCCTGTTATATCTACTGCTTTTTCATTTGTCCGTTCTATGCATACTGAAGATTATAAATCTGCATTTGATTTAACTTCTCGATCATTAAAGAAAATAATATCTAAAAAGTGGCTGAAGAACTATTGGGAAGAACTGCCTACGCAAGTACAAAAAGGTTCTTTTATAGAAATTGGAGAGGTCACACAAAAAGAGAAAAATTCTATTCATACAAATGTAGAGATTCAATTAGTTTTTGAACAAATGACTGTACCTTTACTAATAAGACTAGATCCATCTGGAAAAATAGATGATTTTCAACTCAGTATGCCGTTTAGTCCTGTTGCAGATCGGCCATCATATAGTAAGCCTGAATCATTTATTGATAAAGGAGTAGTAGTTGGAAGTGGTGCATTTCCATTACCAGGAACATTATCTGTTCCAAAGGGGAAGGGCCCTTTTCCAGCGGTTATTCTTGTTCATGGAGCTGGAGCAGCCGATCAGGATTCAGCAACATATGCTTTAAAACCATTTCGTGATTTAGCTGAAGGTCTTGCCTCGAAAGGAATTGCTGTCCTTCGCTATAATAAACGAACCTATGAACATGGATTGAAAACAGAACTTAGTCCGTTTTATACAGTTGATAAAGAGACAACAGATGATGCACTTTTTGTGACTCATTTTCTTCAAAATGAACCTATGATAGATAAGAATCAAATTTATATTCTTGGTCATAGTCAAGGTGGAATGATGATTCCGAGGATAATTGAAAAAAATCAAAATCAAAATATTGCTGGGGCAATTGTGATGGGAGGAGCGGGCAAGGCATTCACAGACAATGTTTTAGATCAACTGGAGTATCGTCTTTCTATTGGAGAAATGAAACCAGAAGAATATAAATTTTTCAAATCGCAATTTGAATTATTAAAGGATCCTAATTTTTCTAGTCAGAATCCTCCAAAGGATTTTTCTTTAGGACCACCAGTATATTGGGATTCTATCCGTAAAATTAAAGCAGCAGAAATGTCAAAAAAACAAAAAACACCGCTTCTTATTCTTCAAGGAGAAAGAGACTATCAAGTTCTATCAAAAATTGAAATTCCTTATTGGAAAGAACAATTAAAAGAGAGAGATAATATTGATTATCGACTATATCCAAAGTTAAATCACTTCTTTACAGAAGGGAATGGAGAATTAAGTAAACCGGATGAATATTATAGTCCCGCTAATATCCCTGAGTATGTTATAAATGATATTGCTACTTGGGTGCAAGGAAGAGCGAAATGAAATTAGCAACCATATTTTTAAATAGCTATTTTCAGAGATAACTAGTGAATTAGGGGGCATTTGGCTTAGAGGAATCCTCACATGAAAATAGTTCTGTAGGTGGAGAAATTACGAGATAATTATTTCGAATTAGAAAGGAATAATTATCAGATGAAAAGACCTGAAACTGGCTTCCGTATAGCAATAATAAAGATGTTTAATTTCTAATATAGAAAACAATAGCGTTGCTACATTCAATAGGTAGTAACGCTATTTAAAGTTTTTTAAAACAGGGTGAACTTTTTTAAAAAATTACCTATCAAAAATGATATTCAATTAAATTCGTAAGTTTATCCTTTACTGTACCTTGTAACTACATTTTACCTTGCTGTAAAGAAACAAAAAAACATTTTTTTATTCAATAATTCCAATTTCTAGAGCCTTTTGAACAGCTTCTTCTTTGTTACAGACTCCTAGCTTTGTATAAGCTGTAGAAGCATAATTTCTGACCGTACCATTTGACAAATATAACCTTGATGCTATGGTAGTGTATCGAAGTCCCTTTGCTACTAGCTGCAATATTTCTATCTCTCTAGCCGTTAGCTCATAAGCGGTTGCTTTTGATTGTGGTGTCTCTTTTTGCTCATCAAACTTCTCAAATATTTTGTGAGACATTCCCTGATCAATCAGTGTCCCACCTTTGTGAATAAGTCGGATTGTATTAGCTAGCTCCAACGTTTCAATAGATTTGAGTAAAAAACCATCCGCACCGTTGCGAAGCGATTCCAACGCCTGTTCGGTATCTTGAAACGTTGTAAAAATCAATATGCGGATATGTGGCCATTGTTGTTTAATCTTTTTGGTTGCTTCGATTCCATCCATGTGCTGCATATCTAAATCCATAAGTATAACATGGGGTTGAAGGCGCCCACACAAATCGATGGCTTGATTGCCATCCTCAGCCAAGCCGACTACATTTAAATCTTCATATCTATCGAGTAGTGTCCTCAAACTTTCCCGAACAAATGGCTGATCGTCTACAATTAACAAACGAATAAGTCCATCTTTTATTTCAGTTTGTCGCGGTATGGTGCATGTAACAAGCATTCCTTCCTCTGGCTTTGTATATACAGACAAATGACCTTGCAAGTTCATTGCTCGTTCTTTCATCGCATTCATACCGAAGCCTTCCTGCCATTCTACATTTCCTTTTCCATTATCTTGAACTTCTAACCTCGTATATTGTTGTTCAAACTGCAATGAAACTATAATTTCAGTCCCTTGACCATGACGTACTGCATTCGTAAGGGACTCCTGTAAGCAACGAACGAATGTGATCTTCGCTTGCCGAGATAGTTGATATTCCTCTCCGAATGTCCTAAAACTTACATTTACCTGAGCGTGCTCCTGAAATTCGGCTCCAAGATTTTGTAGAGATTGAATCAAGGAAGACGATTGACACGGAGAATCCATTTGATGTAGGTAACCTCTCACGTCCTCAATGCTTTTACGTCCCA
Source organism: Bacillus sp. ok061 (assembly GCF_900108285.1). Taxonomy (NCBI): domain Bacteria; kingdom Bacillati; phylum Bacillota; class Bacilli; order Caryophanales; family Bacillaceae; genus Bacillus; species Bacillus sp. ok061. The sequence continues at coordinate 439,408 of NZ_FNUW01000002.1, forward strand.
TTTCAAGCAGAGAATCTAGCCTCTGTATACCCATTTCAGTAGCAAGTTCGGTACGCAGCGTTTCCATCCCCATAATAATAGAAGTATAAGCGTGACCAACTGTATCATGAAGCTCACTCGACAGTCTGTTCCGTTCTTCTGCCAGTGTAATACGTTCAATCTGAGACATATATTGCTCAAGTACCGCGTTTTGTTTACGAATCGCTTCATTTTGCTTATGATTGACGATTAATAAATGGAAAGCGAAGCCCATTACATAAGCAAGTCCATAGTAGGTAACCATAATCCAATAGTTATTACTTGGCGCAACCGCATAGAAAATTCCAGTTGTTATAAAAACTGTTGTTGGAGCTGTCCAATAATAGGACAAATGCTGACTATTCGCAGCAATCAGAAAAGCCGATATAAGAAATGTAACGTTAGCTCCCGGAAATAAAGAAGTTAAATATATACACAGTCCACCATATAGCAGTATTTCTGTGAACAAATAATATTTATAATTGAACAGTAAGGCTACCCATGGAATCGAGAAGGCAACAATTTCCCAAAGAATAATAATCCAAAGTGGCAATGTTAAACTATCCTGAAAATCTAATGTGGTTATGGCGATAGAGACACTAACAAGTATACGGACTCCTAACATAATCCAATCGTACCAAAACCAATACTTAACCATATCTAACAAGTCATTTACCCCCTAAATAGCCTACCTTTTTACTTCCTATATTATAAATTAATCCTTCATACATTGTTGTACTTTTTAATTTTACACTACAATTCTCTCATAGAAGGTAAACTTCTATTGATTTAGTTGCCGGATCATGCTATGTGTATAGCCTCCAATTTTCTTTGTCAAACCATCTACTATTTTAATACTTATGGCAGTAAATACTATACCCATAAACATTACAAAGAGTGACTTGGAAAAAGTATCTATCTGTATGAATATAATATTCATTTCAATGTAGCGATACAGTAGTGGTGCCAACAACAACATAAGTGGCATTACATAAAAAATGATTGCACTAATGAGACTGAAAATGCCAATCACTAATTTCTGCATTAACCAAAAGACAGCAGACCAAGTACGACGATCTGTAAGCACTAATTTCACCTGAGACCAGTTTGATGTATCCATTTTTATACTTCTATCGTAAGTGTCGGTCGAAATATCTGTATAAATTTTCGTCTGTATGCGCTCGAATTGGATAAAAGGTGTCGTAGTCTGTAGTACGCGTATAACTAGTGGAATCCCAATTACCGTAAATGAAAGGGTGAAACTGAATAGCAGAGCTATTAGGTAAAAACAAAAATAAAACAATCCTGTAACGAAAGTTAGCAATAAAAAATAACCATTCTGGATGAATCTTGATTTCATAAAGTTCTCGCTCCTATCTATGTAATAACCGAATTGTACTGCTTTTTTTGTCATTTTCACTAGTGTAAAAGTGTCATATGACACTTTTAAATGATGCTAAAAAGGGGAGAGTAACCTACTTCTGGTTAAAAAAGATACTTATATCAATCACCATAAAACAATCCCGTTCTTGCAGATGCAAGAAGGGATTGTTTTGTACTTTTATTTAATATGAGATGGACTTGTTTTTCGAATATGAAAAATAATATCAAATTGCTCAAGCAATGACGTATCAAAGTATGCCGATTCGTTGGGTAAAAGTCGTGCCCCTATACTTAGTAATGGTCTTTTTGTTTTAACCCATTTCTCTGCTGGTCCTTTAAGGTGACGGTTATCCAATAAAAACATTTTATATGGTACTTTTCCAAGGGTATAATTGAAACTATTTACATCTTGTGGAATCGGATCCGTTTTAATCTTATCTTGGGTGTCGCTGTATAAGGTGAAATTCCCCTCCGTAGTTGTACTGCCAATTGTGACATAATTATTGTCTAAACGTTCCTTCAAATAATGCCCCGCAACATAAGGGTATAGTTTCTCATCGATAATTCCTTTAGCTATATGAATATTGTGTCCCCATACCATCGTTTTACCACCCAATGTCTCTTGTGCCCACATTGCATGATCGGTCAAGTATTGCTCATGTAGCTTTAACACACTTGGATAGTCGTTAGGAATTAGCATTGTGGTATATTTCTCTATTACACTTGCCGTTGCTTTCGCCCAGATGTACTCAGGTGAAACTATTTCTGTGTTGGCTTGCCCATTCTCATCTTTTAGTAATTGGGCTACTCTCTCAGCGTTTGCTTTGAAATTTTCTTTTGTTTCAGGAGCAAGGTCCATATATTCCTTTATACTTCCATTAAAAGCCGACAATTCTTTATAATTTTCTTCTACTTCTGCCAGCAAATCTGGTCGATGTAGCCTTACATAATCAATTACTTTATTAAAGCAATCTTGGTCCAACTCCTTTAAGTCGAGCCCAATAAATTGGATCTTTTTTTTATTGGATGGATTAGCATTATAATCTTTCATCCAGTCAATCATGGCTATAATTTCATCAGTAGGATATAACAAGTTTAAAAATTCTCTAGGGTTTCCTTTTCCTGTTTGGATATATTCATTTAGTTTTAAGCCGTTTCCCCAATCTTCTTCCATTGTGAAATTTGTAAAACCCATCTCAGTAACCAAATATTTCACAAGGCGAAACTTCATAGTGAAAATTTCAGAGCTTCCATGAGTATTCTCTCCTAATCCTACATATTGTGCGCTCCCAATCATTTTCTTAAGTGGTTTTAAATCCTCAAATGATTTTGACGGCTCTATCGTTTTTAATGGGTAAGCCTGTGATTGTATGGATTTAACTATATTTTTTTGTATTGATTGACCTGAATTTTCGACTGCTACTGTTTGAGCCTTTCCTACTTCTACACATCCTGTGACTAATAAAGCTGTACTAACCATTGCAATTATGCTTTTCTTATTCATTTTTTCCACCTCAATTGAATTATTTGTAAAGCAAGATTGATTCATTGTACTTGCACGAATCAATTGCCTTAATTCAATTGTTATCTATTCCATATCATATTTTCTAGTTACATATTGTCATAAGGTTAATTGACACAGGTCATAGACTAATCATTACACTTTTGTACTATCGGTTATGACAACTTATAAATAATAATTACATTGATGAGTCGTAAGTAAGACTAGACTATAAATTGGGGAGGGATTTTAAAGATGAATGAATCTGTATACAAAAATATTTTTATTCTAAGTTGTGTCTGTGGAAATGACAAGAAGTAAATTCGATAAACAAGTGAATTATAGGGGAAGGGCGGATTAAAATGATATTACACGCAAAATCGTTCCACAATAAAGATAAAATCCAACGTGCTAAAATAGGACTTCAACTCTTTCTGAGTATCTTAATCATTACTTCTATTATCCTAAATGTAGTAGTAATAATTACGAAAAGTATGCCGCTTATTGTGGTATATATGTTTACCCCAGCATTTTCTTCTATTTTGACTCGCATAATACTGAAAGAAGGGTTTAAAGATGTATCTTTTAGTCTCGGTAACTTAAAGATATGGAAGGGGATCGGTTTTGCTCTGCTAATCCCTATGATTATTTGTGGAATTACTTATTCTATCGCCTGGTTGAGCGGAATTGCGGGGTTTCAGTATCCCGAAGTTGGTATGTTTATTTTAGAACCGATCTACAATATGCTTGGGCTTCAGTATGTAACGGCACCATTCAGCTTCATTTATCTAGTAGTATTGAGCGGCATTTTCGGAAGTTTGCTTGGCTTAATCCCAGCTTTGGGAGAAGAAATGGGTTGGCGAGGTTATATGCTCACAAGGCTAGTCGATGCAGAGTTTTCACGGCCCATCCTTATTAGTGGATTGATTTGGGCAACGTGGCATGTTCCAATAGTTATTGCTGGTCTATATGTAGCGGGCCCATCTGTCGTTCTTTCAGTACTTGGTATCTATCTTTGTATTGTACCATTCGGTTATATTATAGCTTATTTACGAATTATCACAGGTAGCATTTGGCCTTCGGTTATCATCCATGCTACTTGGAATGCCATTATTCAAGGACCTTTCACACGTGCAAGTACAGGGTATCAAACTGAGATTTGGATTGGAGAATCTGGCTTGATAACCGCTATTATTATCTTGATTACTGCAATAATTACGTCTCGAATCGTAAATTTTACTAAATAGCATACGGATGTGTTTTAAATTCAATTAGTGAAATATGACGAGGCGAAATAAGATGCTCCTAAAAATATTAGAAAAAATCTAGTTGAACAGACTCTTACTTAATCTTAGGCTGCTGGATATGTGGGTACATCAAGCTAAGAAAATAAACTTGGTTGCCATAAAAAACATAATGTTTTCATTTAAAGGCTATGAGATGAAATTTCATCATCTTCATCAAGTTTGACCTTCAGGAAATAAAAAGTTAAACGATTATACAAATACTCTAACTGAAAAAACGATAGTCCTTCTACATTTTAGATAGAAGGACTATCGTTTATTTTTTTGACAAAATTAGGAGGTGATGTTTATAAAATGGATAATATAATTCGTATTTTACGTAAAGAGAAAAAGTTTTCCAAAGAAGATGTAGTTAATTCCTTTGGTATAACGGTTGATTGAAATTTCATTTTATAACTTGTAAAGGGCTGTGCAATGCATCGTACTATTGAAAAATCTAAATTTAATCATTAAATTGCGATAAAATGTGGTCGGAAATAATGAAATTTTAGGAAAAATAAGGTACACTAGTCTATGATTTTAATTGAAAATCGTTTGACGTTAATACATACGGGGGAAAGATTGATGAACAACAATACAACAAATGAATCAGTTGAAGAAATTGATCAAAAACGAGTAAGATCAAACAAAAGTTATACAAATTGGAAGTTTATCGCAGCGGGTATTGGTGTAATTGCACTTCTTATTGGGGGAATGAGTTATTATCAGGCAACTCACTTCAATTCGAATGTTACAATTAATGACACAAAAGTTGGTGGTCTGAGCGCTGATCAGGCAATACAGAAATTAAAGACATCTGGACTAGCAAACAAAGTCTATGTTGATCAACAACAAATTTTAGATGAAAAAGATACAAAAACGGAACTTACGGAAAAAGATTTGCCTCAAGTTAAGAAACTATTAAAAAACCAGTGGACATTTTTCCCTTCCTCAAAGGGAGAAAATTATTCATTGCTACCAGAGAAGGCAGATCTGTATCGTAGTGAAACGATGAAAAAACTTGTAGAAGAAAAGCTCATCTCTATGAATGAAAAGTTAAAAGCGCCTCAAGATGCTATGGCGAAGCTAGAACAAGGAAAAATTGTTATTTCGAAAAGTGTTGAAGGAAAACAGTATGACGTTACTAGTCTACTGAAAGATTACGATAAGCAAAAATATAAAAGCGAAATTCATCTGAAGTCTGCATACATAAAACCTATTAAAGAAGACGATCCGATTGTCAAAAAAGAGGAGAAAGCGCTACAGAATCTTCTTGGGCAGTCTGTTGAGTATAAAGTGCAGAATGAAGTTTATCCTTTAAAAGCGAAAGATTTAATTCAAAATGCTTCTATCTCAAAGGATATGAAAGTTACAATTGACGCGAGCGACATTAAGAATAAAATTACTGAAATTAATAATGCCAAATCAACATTAAATAAAGATTTCTCATTTAAAACGCATTCCGGTTCAGTCATATCAGTAAAAGGGCAAGGCTACGGCTGGGCACTAGATGTTGAAAAAGAAACTAAACAAGTTCAACAAGCCTTTGAGAAAGGCGAAAAGTCGCTTTCTGCTTCTAATATTCACGGAAATGGTTGGGAGAAGGAAGGTATCGGTTATAAAACAACATCGAATAATGGCATCGGAGACACGTATGCAGAAGTTTCAATTGCAGAGCAACAAATTTGGATTTACAAAGATGGAAAATTAGTTGTCACAACAAATGTAGTAACGGGTAAACATAGCACGAGTGAAGATACATCACCAGGTGTGTGGTACGTTCTATATAAACGAACACCATACACGCTGAAAGGAAGCGCAGTAGGTAAAGCTGATTATGCAGTTAAAGTAGATTACTGGGTTCCATTCACAAATAGTGGTCAAGGATTCCATGATGCAGGCTGGCGAAAAGACTGGGGAAATAATGCTTATTTAACAGGGGGATCAGGTGGGTGTGTAAACCTGCTGCCTAACGTTGCAAAAACTGTATATGATAGTTTGAACACGTATGATCCAGTTATTGTGTACTAGAAAATAGGTACGTATCAAGAAATAAGGCAGGAAATTTTACTTGATGGTATATGAAAAAACACCTCTTGAATTCGCATGCGAAGTATGTAAATTCAATGGAGGTGTTTTTTGTTTGAAAACAAGAGTTCATTGCTTATAAGAAACAAAGTAGGAAGAGGTTGAAGTGAAGAAACAGGTATTCAAACAGTCAATAAAATTGACATTGAATATCATTTTCACTTATTATGGAATCATTGCATTTAATTAGACATGACTTTTTTATTAATATAATAGATTTCTAATAAGGTGTCCCATTTAATAATTTAAACGTAGGAAAGGGTAATATAAAAATGAACTGGAAAAAAGGCGGATTATGGATTATTATTTTTTTCATTGTAAAAGGTACGATTTCAACATTGTTAATCGTTACAGGTGCTAAATATTTTGATTTATCATTTATGCAACTTTTCGTACTAATACTGGTCTTATTACTGATTTCTCTCATAAGCCGAAAATTACTGTATAAACATAAACAAAACAAAAAGCAAAAAGAACTAAATATATAATGAAGCCCCAGAGACCTTTGGATTTCTGGGGTTTTATTTCGATAGTTTTTTCGCATGTATATCAATTTAACAGAATAGGTTGTCCAAAATGATAAAATCGATGATGTTTAAAATGCGTCAGTTATTTTTACATAAGGATTGTAGAGAGTCTTTAAATATCAATTTTTATTTTGAAGCGACAGACGCGCATAAATTATGCTGGTTTTTCAATTGGTAGTTTAAATGTAAAAGTACTGCCTTCTCCTAATTCACTTTCAACTGTAATTTTTCCTCCGTGTAGTTCGACAATCCATTTTACCATCGACAATCCTAAACCTGTGTTTCCGGTGCTTGAAGATGTTCTTGCTGCGTCAACTCGATAGAAGCGGTCCCATATTTTCGTAATATGTTGCTCGCTGATGCCTATGCCATTATCGGAGACTTTACCTATTATGTTGGTTTCATCACGGAACAGTTGCATATGCACAGTGCCGTTCGCTTTGCTATAAGCAATCGCATTCGTTAGTAAATTCATTAATAAACGCATCATCAATGTTTGATCTGCTTTCATAAACAGGTCTTCCTCTATATGAGTTGTGATATCAATCGAAGCTTCTTGAACCATTAATGAAAGCTCTTCTACAACGATTTCCGTTAATTCACTCATATTGATACATTCAAATTGGAAAGTATTATGATTTTCTTGGTCAGCTCTTGCTAATAATAAGAGTTGTGAGATTAGCGCGGACATTTTACGTGATTGCTTTAAAATTACTTCTAAAGATTCTTCCATTTCTTTCGGATTATTCCTCAGTGATAAAGCGTATTCGCATTGCGAAATAATAACAGATGTTGGTGTTCTTAATTCATGAGATGCATCAGATGTAAATTGTTTTTCACTTTCGAATGATGTCTCCAATCGCTCAAACATTTTGTCAAAGGTTTGTGCTAAATGATACATTTCGTCTTTCGATGAACCTTGTAAATTAATTCTCTTCGAAAGGTCTTTACCATCACCAATTTCACTGGCTGAATCACTCATTTGTTTCACAGGTCGAAACGCTCTTTTCGTAATAAAATATCCTCCCACTGCCGCAATGAGAATAAGTAATGGAAATGTGATGAGTGTTACCACGATAAGCGTATTCATTGTTGATGATAATTGGTTCATCGTCATTATTCCACGAACCCAGACTTGCTCATCGCCACCTGCATTATGGAGAAAATCATATACTATCCATTCTTTATTACCATTTTTAATGGCTTGTATTTCATCGGATTTAAGCGATACCTTTTTATTAAAGCTTGTTGGACTACTTCCTGCCAATAGCTCACCTTGCTTACTATAAATGAGGAGATTTACTCCATCTTCTAAAGTTTCAAAATCATCGTCAATCTTTAACTGTCCATGCTTATATTTGATATCTTCAATACTTTCTTTTACTGTGCTCTTTAATTGATTTTTCATATTAAAAAGCACAACTTTATCTGAAGAAGCTAAAATAAAAGCTAACACGAGTGCCATAATAATTACAACTAACCCCGTATACCAAAGGGTTACTCTCATTTTTATTGATAGTTTTTTCATGATTCTACTCGCAATACGTAACCAGTTCCTCGTACTGTATGAATTAACTTCGTTTCAAACTGGCTATCAATTTTTTTACGAAGATATCGGACGTAAACATCAATAATATTCGAGCCACCTTCATAGTCGTAATTCCACACATGTTGCTCAATTTTATCTCGTGTCAACACAACTTCTTTATTACGAATCATATATTCTAAAATAGCAAATTCTTTACTGGAAAGAGTGATAACCTGGTCTCCTCTTGTTACTTTATGCATATTACAATCTACCACTAGGTCAGCGAGTTCAAATACATTAGATGTATTTCCTGTTTTTCTTCGCATTAACACTCGAATTCTTGCTAATAGTTCATCAAAAGCAAACGGCTTTACTAAATAATCATCCGCACCTAAGTCGAGTCCTGTTACGCGATCATCAATTGTATCTTTAGCTGTAAGAAGCAAGACAGGAGTTGTATTATTATCCGCGCGTAACCTTTGTAATACTTGTAAACCATCTATTCCAGGAATCATAATGTCAAGCACAATCAAGTCATAGGTAGCCATGTTTATATAATCCAAGGCATCTTCGCCATTCCCACATGCATCGACACTATAATATTCTGCATTTAATCGTTTCACCAATATATTTTGTAAGTCTTGTTCATCTTCGACAATAAGAACTCGCATTAACATTCTCCTTTTCCTCTTATTAATATGTATCACTATAATTCCAAAACATTAAAGAAAGATTAGAAACTATTTAATTATATCATTTTATTTTTTTGTACATTAATCTTCCTTTAATGTTTGTTCAGTAATATAAAGGCAAGGATAAGGTGCACATGTAAAGGGAGGAAAACAGAATGAGAAAGTGGATGTTGATTGGAGCAATGTCTTGTTTATTCTTAACAGCTTGTTCTACTCAAGCTGATAACAATACAGAAGTGCAACAACTGAAAGTGAAAAATGATAAATTACAAAAAGAAGTTGCTCAACTACAACAAGAACCAAATAAAATAGGGCCTGCTACGAATGATACGAAGCAAACACAAGATTTCAAAAACGAAGTCACATCTATTGTAGAAAAGGCAAATAACACGAAACCAGTTGGAGCAAAAGAAGAAAACTTAAATACGTACTTAGCAGCAAAAAAAGAAATTGACCAATTGGATGAAAAGATAGATCTATCTGATAATCAGCTAGAAGCAGATTATCACGCTGGAACGATAACTGTTGAACAATATCAAACGCAAGAAAGAGAACACGATATACTGGAAGATCAATTAGAGCAAGCAGAAAATGCACTTGAAGCAAGATTTGGAATAGATGATTAATCATGAAGGAGTGGATGAAAATGTTAAAACATAAAAAGAAAATAATTATAAGTGTAATTGCTATTTTAGTAAGTGGTATTGCTATTGTTAGTGGATATTATGGTATGGGTTACAATTATGCAAAAAAGAATGAAAACTACACAGAGAAACAAGTTCGTGAAATTTCTTTAGCTCATACAAATGGAGAAATTATTAATGTGAAAAAAGAATTCGAATTAGAAGATGACAACTTAGCACAATCAAAATTTGAATATGAAGTGGAAATTAAGACACCTGATAATCTGTTAAATATTTTAAAAGTTAGTGCTAGAACAGGTACAATAGAAATCAATAATGAAGATTAAATAAATATCGACAAATAAAATATTACGTACTTGATTTTTGTTATCGATAGCGAAGAAAAAGACGGTTCCCTAATTTTACAAGGGAATCGTCTTTTTTTTGTTCTATGGATCTATGCATTTTTTATACTTTCCTATCCTGGTGCGGTTTTAGGGTTCTTGTCTGTTATTGGATTAACTGAAAAACTGTATAAAACCTTGTATACCCTTAGTGTGGTTTTTTCTGAAATACTGGCGGTACCCCGTCGCTATCAATCTAAGCTCATACAACGTCAATTATATTAGGGGGTGTTTCAGTTCTCGTTTCTTTTTCATAAGCAGTAATTGCCGCATTTGCAATATATTAGAAGAACAAAGTAGAATGGCAATCAATTGCCCATACAAATGGCATTCCAATCGTTCTCGTTTTATCTTTTTACAAGGATGGATATGAAAGAATGACTTCCACTTATAAGAACGTGAAGAAGTGTTGATGCCGGTTGGAACTGTGGTAAAGGTTGAGGGTGGAATCTAAGGGAATATCAGAGATGTGCATGAAAGGTTATTAATCCATCTTCTATAAAATCGTGGGATTATATATGCACTTATTATCCTGGAGATTTTAAAATAAAACCTATCTAATTATAGAAGTGATTTGAACGTAAGGAAATTGTAAGAAATGGATAAGAAAAAAGAAATTTTTATTGTGTAGGATACAAATATAGAGAAGCGTAAAAGAGGGAGGGTAAATAGGATACATTTATACGAAAAACAAACTAGTAATAAGAGCATTCTATTGGTGGCAATTACTGAAAGAACAGAATACTCACTACAGTTCCTACAGGAAAGGGAAGAATCAATGGATATGGTCTAGGAATCTATGAAATTATATTTCCTAACGGTGTCCCGATATGGGAACATACAGATGTTATTCTAGGATTTGATACTTTTGCTGGAGGGGCATATGTTGACGGCAATTTCAACAGTATGGGTAGAGCCGAGAATACTGGTCTTTTTAAAAGTATTTTACTTGTTGAATATAGACAGTAGGGATAAAGCCAGAATAGTAGTTTATGTGATGTTTGTAATTGAACAAATAAAAGATGAAATCGATCATTTATCTAAGGAGGAATTTTTCTTATGGAAAATAAATTATCTGGAGTGTTAGCCGCTACCTTAGCTCTAACGATGAGTCTACCAACAGGAGCGATAGCGTCTTCTAGCAGTAAGGCTCCGGTTGTATCTAGCCAAGAAGTTGCTAGCAAAGATTTGGAGAAGATTGCTGCAGAGAACGCTGAACTACTCACGAAGTCCTATGAGACGACTAGCGTGCAGTATGCGCTGATTGATAATGGTAAACTTATTTTGTCGGGGCAGACAGGTAAGAACGACATAGAAGGGAAAGAACCATTAACTAAAGATACTCTATACGGAATTGGTTCAACCAGTAAAGTATATACGGCTGCGGCTGTTATGAAACTAGTAGACGAAGGAAAAGTTGATTTGGATGCTCCTGTTGCCCGCTATATTCCTGATTTCAAAATGAAAGATAAACGATATAAGCGCATTACACCGCGTATGCTGTTGAATCACTCCTCGGGTTTGCAAGGTTCGACGTTCAATAATGCATTTTTATTTAAAGATAATGATGCTTATGCCCATGATATCTTGTTGCAACAATTGTCCAACCAAAACTTGAAGGCAGATCCTGGCGCGTTCTCAGTATACTGTAATGACGGTTTTACACTGGCTGAGATCTTGGTAGAAAGAGTCAGCGGTATGAGTTTTACTGAATTTCTACATCAAAAGTTTACAGAGCCATTAAAACTGAATCATACGATAACATCGCAAGACAAATGGGAAGATGAAAAGCGGGCTGGACAGTATTCTCCGACATACCAGGGACAGCTTCCAAGTGAAATGGTAAATGTGATTGGTACGGGAGGAATCTCTTCTACTGCAGAAGATGTGGTGCGATTCTCACAAATATTTATGGGACAGGGAAAAGAAATTCTCTCTAATAAAGCAGTCAAGGCGATGGAACAAGAAGAATATAAAAGAGGCATGTGGCCGGAAGATAGCGAAAACGTGTTCAACTATGGTCTTGGCTGGGATAGTGTGAAACTATACCCATTCAGTGAATATGGGATAAAAGCGTTGACTAAGGGTGGGGATACGGTACTGCAACATGCCACATTGGTCGTGCTTCCAGAACAGAAGATGGCAGCAGCTGTATTGTCCTCCGGCGGCAGCAGCACGACAAATCAACTGTTAGCAAACAAATTACTGTTAGCTAGGCTTAAAGAGAAAGGGACAATTAAGGATATAAAACCAGATAAATCCTTCGGCAAGCCAGTCAAGGCTAAAGTACCTCAAGACGTGGTAAAAAAAGCAGGTTTTTATGGAAATATCCAAAGCCATTTCAAAATAGAAATTACGAAGAAGGGAGAACTGTTTTTACCAACTAAACCGGAAGAAAAATATGTATATACGGCGGATGGAAGCTTTATAAATGAGAAGGGTACCTCCAAGCTTAACTTCGTCACAGAGAAGAATGGAAAAGTTTATTTGAGAGAGAGCACATATGAATTATCGCCGGGATTGGGGCAAAATGTGCTGACTCACTATTTAGCCCAGAAATTAGAAAACAATGTGTTACCGAAGAAAACAGTTGCTGCATGGGCGAAGCGTGAGGGTGGCAAGTTCTACCTCGTTAACGAAAAATTTAATTCTATGAACTATCTAGGACAACTAATGCCTCTTAACACACAAATTACGATCAAGGATGGGTATTGGGACGGCAAAAAAATTACAGGTCCAAATTCGGCAATGCATCAAATTCAGATTCCCGTGATGAATGGGCGGGATACGAAGGAAGCACATTTCTATACAGAGGATGGTACTGAATATATGGAGATGGCCAGCTTTTTATACGTCAGTGAATCTAACGTGAAATCCCTTGATGCAGGTCAATCAACGAAAGTTACACTGCAAAAAAATGGGCATGCGAAATGGTTTACGATTCCGCAAGAGGCAGCAGGGAAAACGATGAATGTGGAGTTGCCATCAGGAAGTTCATTCGCGGTGTATGATGGGAATGGAGTATGCGTCAATTTTAGCGTTGTTAGTGATAATAACAAAGTGAAACTACCAGAGAACGGAACGGTTGTATTTGCTGGCGCACCGAACTCCGAATTTACAGTCGCATTGAACTAGCTACAACTCGGGATAGACTTCAATAAAACAGTGCGACATGGAAAAGATATTTTATTTGTATCTTAAGTATTACCTTAAATGATATTACACTTAAATTCTTAGCTTAATAGCAATGGGATAGCACCACATGTCTACCAACCTAAGAAAATAAATCAAACCCATGTCCATCAAGCTAGTAAAAATAAATACCCCAAAAATAGTAAAATTGACATTCTCAGAGTAAAAATGTAAAAAATTATTGTTTAGGGGCAGCATAAAACATTAGTTTGATAGCGATATGGCGCTACTCATAAAATGTAATGAATAGATCCAAAGTAATGATAATAATTAGAAGTAACAAGTGTATAAGTGCATCAGTTTTTCCGTTTAGTAAAGACTTTACAAAGAAATCCCATTCTGTTTCATAGGGAGGTTCTACCCAATTTCGTTGCAGTCGTAACATCATTCCATTTATGAAATAGACAATGCCTTAATAGAACCCTTCCAACAAATAAGGCAGCTGTTTTTATATTCCAATCCTTTATCTTGATTACATAAAGGATTGGAAATAGTATCAGTATCCAAAAAACAATAATAAAGACTGTATTTCCCATTCTCTCCTCCTAACAAAATGATTGTGTTTTTAATCTTGGTAAATTCTTAGGTTGGAGGTATGTTTCATTGTTACTGGTTAAAACAAGGGCCAGAATTCAGGCTCCTTTTCTATCCCGCAAAATAAAGCTTTACTTTATCTCTCCGTCTCAAAAAACTCAATCCACTCTCCATCAGGACCAGCGAAGAAAATGTAACGTGTTCCATCTGGTAATGTTTCGATTTCTTCTCCTAGTAAGAAGGTTACTGCGTGTTTCTTTAGTCTTTCGATTTCATCCTCTAATGAATCTACCTTAAAGCAAATGTGATGTACTTTTCCTTCTGCTGGCAAGGAAGAATTGTAGCCTTCAATTAATTCGAGTATCGTTTCCTTCGATTCTTCCACACCTAAAAAAGCGAGTTTTAAGTCTGGATTCGGGTGCCCCATACGTTTAAGGAGCTGTAAGCCGACTACTTCTTCATAAAAAGTAATAGATGTTTCTAAGTTTGCAACCATAAGTCCTACGTGTTCAATTCTTCTAACTGGCATGTAGATTCCTTCTTTCTGAAAATTATATACAATATATTATTGAAAATTAAGAAAATAAGCAAGATAAAAACCTTACAAATTTTAGCGTGTTATATGGTATAGTGAGAAAGTATGTTTGGGGAGAAGGAAGGAGATTATACGATGAATATACCTACTCAAACTCCTTCATTATCGGAAACGATGAAAGAGTGGCATTATGCATTAGCATATGAAATTAAACATTGGAAAACGATAGGTGGTAGTAAAATTTCTATCATGAACGGTCGTTTTTTATATACAGATTATGAGAATACAGTGTATGTATTTCAGCTTATTTCGGAAGTAAGCTTACCTGAAGGTTCACCAATTCGAATTGAGTTCGATGGTGAGGAAGCGACAGGAGAAGTATTATCTGTACATGGATTAGAAATAGAATTGAAATTAAATGATTATATACAAGGTGAGATAAGAGAAGCAGTTTTATACAGTGAACCGTGGCAACTTTTAGAGCAACTACAAGAGCGATTAAAAGAAGCACGTAAAGATAAATTGAAACGTAATCGTATAAAGCGTCTCGTTGATGGGACGAGCAGTCCGAAGCATATTGAGAAGATGAAAAATCCGAAAAATGAACTAGCATATCGTTCGTTTTACAATCCGACAACGTACGTATGGGGACCGCCTGGAACAGGGAAGTCGTACAATTTATCACGTATTATTTCGGCTCATTACCAAAAAGGAAAATCGGTACTTGTGTTAGCTCATAGTAATGCGGCAGTGGACGTATTAATGAGCGAAGTAACGAAGCAAATTGAGAAGAAAAAGAAATGGACACCTGGCGAAATTGTTCGTTACGGTTATAGTCAACATGAACATATACGAAATCATGAAACATTACTTACGTCGAAGCTAGTTGAAACGACGAACGGATCTTGGGGAGAAGAAAGACTCTATTTAGAAGAAACACGACAAGATCTTCGTGAAAAGATTTTATCATATAAAGCGACTTCTGCTGATAAGAAGCGTATACAAGAGATTGAAAGTGATCTTCGAAAGCAAAAAGCGAAAATTAAAGAAGTAGAAAAAGAATACATTGAAAATGCGAAAGTAATTGGTGCAACTCTATCAAAATGTGCAATTGATGCGCTAATTTATGAGCGTACATTCGATTTAGTTGTCGTAGATGAAGTGAGTATGGCGTTCGTTCCGCAAATCGCATTAGCTGCTTCACTTGGAAAACGTATCGTTGTTTGCGGAGACTTTTTACAATTACCTCCAATTGCGATGGCGAACCATGAACTTGTTCGCAAATGGCTTGGGGAAGATATGTTTTACCATGCTGGGATTGTTGAGTCTGTTAATAAATCAGAAGCACATCCGAACCTATTTATGTTGCAGGAACAAAGACGTATGCATGCGGATATATCGAAGTTTACGAATTCGTTTATTTATAAAAATAGAGTATACGATCATCCGTCTGTTTCAGAGCGTAAAGAACTTGCGCAATTGCAGCCGTTCGCAAATGAAGCGAGTGTTTTATTTGATACGAGCCAAATGGGAGCTTTTTCGTTAAAAGATGCTGCTTCTGGTTCACGTTTTAACATTATGTCTGGTTTAGTAGCGATGCAAATGATGTTAATCGGATTGTTAGACGGTGTTCAATCAATTGGTGTTGTGACACCTTACAGGGCGCAGTCACGCTTTTTATCGACGTGTATTAGAGAAATGTTGCAGAGAACGAAATATCAAAACATACCAGTTTTAGCGGCGACAGTTCATAAGTTCCAAGGTTCTGAAAGAGATATGATGATCTTTGATACGGTTGACAGTTATCCGCAAGAACGACCTGGCGTATTATTCTTTGATCACAAAAACCATCGCCTCGTCAATGTAGCAGTGACAAGAGCGAGAGGGAAGTTCATTCAATTATCAGATTGCCATTATATGCGTAAAAACCTTTCGAGAAAACAAGCGTTATCACAATTAACAGCTCATATAGAACGTCACGGAGATGTGTATGATCGCACGACATCAAGACAATTGTGGGAACGGAAAATTTCGAAACGTTTACGCTGGTTTATGGAAATGAATCTTGAAGAGCCGAAAGGGCTATTAAAAGATATTTTAGCCGCAAAACGAAAAATTATTATTTCAATTCCAAGTACAAAACAAGTGGATAAGCGAGTATGGCAAGCGCTAATGCGTACAAATGCACAGATAACAGTTTATAGTGATGGACCAGTTCCACTGAAAAATGTAAAGTTACAAAGACAAAATAAAGCATTCCCGTTTATCGTAATTGATGATGAAATCTTCTGGGCAGGCGCACCGCTTACATCTCAAATGATGTTTGAAGGTAGTACAGAATTTCCGTACGTATGTGCAAGACTGCAAGCGCCAGAAACAATTGGTGTATTAAAAGGATTTTTAGATATTCGGTAAATTCGGATAGGAATTCCTTGACTTTTATTTAGAATGAACTTAGAATGAATGTAATTTAATATAATTTTATGAAAATTCTTATCACGAGAGGTGGAGGGACTGGCCCTATGATACCTCGGCAGCGGATTCGTTATGAATACTGTGCCAATTCCAGCAAGGTAACTTGAAAGATAAGAAAGAAGCTCATTTTGACTGTATATACAGAAGCCTCTTTCTATCTTTTAGAAAGAGGCTTTTTTACGTGAAAATAAAAGGAGGAAGAACAATGGGAGCGACAGGAGTAACGTCACAAAGAAAAACAATTGAAGAGAGTATCGAAAGAAATAAGGAAAAGTACATAGAAACAAGTCATGATATTCATGCGAATCCGGAGATTGGAAACCAAGAATTTTACGCATCCAGAACGTTAAGTTTATTGCTAGGTAGTGCAGGATTTCAGTTGCAGCACAATATAGCTGGACATGAAACGGGATTTATCGCGCGAAAAAGCTCTGGAAAACAAGGACCGGCAATCGCATTTTTAGCGGAGTACGACGCTTTACCAGGACTAGGCCATGCGTGTGGTCACAATTTAATCGGCACAATTAGTGTTGCAGCAGCAATTGCATTATCAGAAACGCTTGAAGAAATTGGCGGGGAAGTTGTCGTTTTTGGTACACCAGCAGAAGAAGGCGGGCCAAATGGTAGCGCGAAATCAAGTTATGTAAAGGCAGGTTTATTTAAAGACATTGATGCGGCGCTTATGATTCATCCGAGTGGAAAAACAGCGACAACAAGTCCTTCACTAGCAGTCGATCCACTTGATTTTCATTTTTACGGAAAAACAGCTCACGCTGCAGCTTCACCAGAAGAAGGAATTAACGCATTAGATGCGGTGATTCAGCTGTACAACAGTATTAACGCACTTCGTCAACAACTTCCGTCAGACGTGAAAATTCATGGCGTTATTACAGAAGGCGGAAAAGCACCTAACATTATTCCTGACTACGCCGCGGCAAGGTTCTTCATCCGTGCAGCAACGCGAAAAAGATGTGCAGAAGTAACAGAAAAAGTAAGAAACATTGCTGAGGGAGCAGCGTTAGCAACAGGTGCAAAAGTAAAAATTCATCCATTCCAAAATGAAATCGATGAATTACTCGTAACAAAAACATATAACGATATAGTAGCGGAAGAATTAGAACTATTAGGTGAAGAGGTAAATCGTAAAGAAAGAGTAGGGATCGGTTCAACCGACGCAGGAAACGTAAGTCAAGTCGTACCGACAATTCATCCGTACATTAAAATCGGACCAGATGACTTAATTGCACATACGAATGAATTTAGAGAAGCAGCACGTTCAGAACTTGGAGATAAAGCATTAATTACATCGGCAAAAGCATTAGCAAATACGGCGTATCGATTAATTACGGAAGAAGGGTTGTTAGAGAAGGTGAAGGAGGAGTTTAGAGAGGCGCAGAGGAATCAAGGGTAAGGGGATTAAGGTACTTTTTTCGAATAGAGATCTAATTCATATGTAGAGATATAAAAAGAACATTGAAATATCAATGTTCTTTTTCAGAGTGTTGGGAAACCCTTTAGGGTTCCCCGCACTCTGGAATCATTTTGATTTTAGCGAATAAAAACAACATAAAATAATAGAGTTTCAAAAAAATAGCCCTCCACCAGACCTTTTTTGGTCAGATGGAGGGCTATTTTTTTCATGTTTTGACAAGTTGCGGTAAGATAAGCCTGCATTTGGACAGACTTCAGCCCCCGAAATCGAGCATATCGATAGCCATGTAGTTCTTTGGCGTCCGCAAAGCTTCGCTCTATAGTTGAACAGCGTACTTTGTACAACTTTTTCCCTGTAACTGTTAGTTTGTTTTTTCTAGCG